>JACVXU010000008.1:0-27541 GCA_015661185.1 Bacteroidota bacterium | reverse complement strand
CTCGCCCGTGGGCGGTACCCGGCACCCCGGGTTTGGAGCATAGAATTGGCGGACTCGAGAAGCAAAATATCACGGGAAACATCAGCTACGATCCCGAGAACCATGATTTGATGATTCGACTGCGCGCGGAGAAGATCCAGCGCATAAGCAATGACATCCCGCTGGCACAAGTTGAAGGTAGTCCGCATGGCGATCTTCTCGTGGTTGGATGGGGTGGCACCTATGGAGCAATCAAAACTGCAGTTACCCGGCAGCAGAAGAAGGGGAACTCTGTTTCTCATCTCCACCTCCGCTACCTCAACCCAATGCCGAAAAACGTCGGCGAGATCCTGACCAAGTTCAAGCGAATCCTTGTGCCAGAGATCAATCTTGGTCAGCTTATCAAGGTGCTGCGATCCGACTTCCTTGTTCCAGCGACAGGTTTCAACAGGGTCCGTGGCCTCCCCTTCAACTCGGCTGAGCTGGAGAGAGAAATTGAAGAAATTCTGAAAGGGATACAATGAACACGCTTGTCGATGAGATCATGAAGAGCACGCTTGATGCACCGCTGCCAAAGTACTCAGCGAAGGACTTCTCGACCGACCAGGATGTACGCTGGTGCCCCGGTTGCGGTGATTATTCAATTCTCGCACAGACACAACGAATCATGCCCGATCTCGGTATCCCGAAGCACAAGATGGTGTTTGTGTCTGGAATCGGATGTTCGAGCCGTTTTCCGTACTACATGAACACGTACGGCTTTCATGGGATTCACGGTCGGGCGGCGGCTATCGCGTCCGGACTCAAAATCGCCCGTCCCGACCTGTCGGTGTGGGTTGTGACTGGCGACGGAGACGGCATGAGTATCGGCGGGAACCACTTCATTCATTTAATGAGGCGCAATCTCGACCTCCGTGTCTTGCTGTTCAACAATCAGATTTATGGCCTGACAAAGGGGCAGTACTCCCCCACATCGGAAATGGGGAAAGTGACAAAATCGTCCCCGTACGGCTCGGTAGATTATCCGTTCAACCCGGCTTCCCTCGCGCTGGGAGCCAGCGCAACATTTGTCGCGCGGACCCTGGACAGAGATCCCAAGCACATGCAAGGGGTCATCAAGCGTGCCGCCGGGCATAAAGGCACGTCCTTCGTCGAGATTTATCAAAACTGCAATGTTTTCAACGATGCAGCCTTCTTTCAGTTCACCGAGAAAGACACAAAGGACGATACTGTTGTGTTCATCGAGCATGGGAAGCCACTTGTGTTCGGTAAGGAGAAGGACAAAGGGATCCGCCTCAACGGCTACAGCCCCGAAGTTGTTTCCCTGAAAGACGGCAAGTATTCCGTGAACGATCTTCTCGTTCATGACGAGAAGGATACCACGCTCTCTTTCATTCTCGCGGACATGACGTACAAACCTCATCTCCCCCGCCCCGTCGGTATCTTCCTCGCGATTGACCGTCCGGTGTACGAGGCTGAGATGGAGCGCCAGATTGCGTTCGCAAGGGAGAAGCGAGGTGTGGGTGATTTGAAGAAACTCCTGAACTCAGGAGAAACCTGGGTCGTTCAGTGATGCTTGAAACGATACGCTTCAAGGTGTGGCTTGGGAAAGAGGCCACACCTTTTTTGTTTCTGAATCTCACCGAGACCATTTATGCAAAAAGCATTTGAACAATTCCGGCTGCTCGTCGAACAGAACCACAAGTTCGTGCTCACGACTCATGTGAATCCCGATCCGGATGCCATCGGGAGCGAACTGGCCCTGGCCCGCTATCTCACCTCGCATGGGAAAATCGTAGCCGTATTCAATCACAGTCCGATGCCCGCGACCTGCGCGTTTCTCGATCCGGCAGGAATCATTGAGCAGTTCGATCCCGAACAACACGCGAACATGATCCTGGATGCAGACGCCATCATTGTCCTCGATGCAAACCAACCCGACCGGCTCCAGAGTCTCAAACCGTACATCCTTAACAGCAGAGCGATCAAAGCATGCATCGACCATCATCTCGACAAACTCCCCTTCGCGGATCTGTATCTCGTCGACGATGCGACCGCAGCGACCGGTGAGATTCTGTACGATTTATTGCTCTTCCTCGACAAGGATGGTCTCACCCAAGAGGTAGCGGTTCCTCTCTATGCAGCTATCATGGCCGACACGGGATCATTCCGATTCCCGAAAACGGATGCCACACTTCATAGAATCATCGCCAACCTGATCGAACGCGGAGCGAATCCTGCAGAGACCTATCAAAGGATCTATGAGCAAGGCACAGCCAATCGCCTCCAATTGCTCGGGTACGCCCTTTCAACGCTCCAGCTCGCGCACGGTGGCAAGGTCGCACATATGATTGTCACGCAGGAGATGTTCAAGCGAACCGGCACAACGGAGGAAGACATCGAGAATTTCATCAACTACACGCTTACGGTCGCCGGGGTGCAGATAGGATTGATGGTTACCGAGCTGCACGAGGGCGTAAAAGTCAGTTTTCGCTCGCGGGGTGATATCGCGATCAACAAGCTGGCACAAGAGTTCGGGGGCAACGGTCACGTGAACGCAGCAGGTGCGCGTATTCCCGCGGCCCGATTAGATTCAATCCTCAGCCGCGTCGTTGCACGTTCAGCAGAATACCTTTCCTGATGGAACCATCATGAAGCTTGCATTCGAAAAGTCATCTCTGAACACGAACACTGCTGACGTTATCGCAGTCTTCGTTCACGGGGACAAATCCCTTTTCTCCTCTGAGATTTTGACTCTCGTCCGTGAACTTGGAGTGCGCATTCCGGCAGCCGATAACGGCGACTTCAACGGGAAGGAAGGCGAGTCGTTGGTGATCTATGTTCATCGCGCCCGTCACCCCCGCCGCTATGTCCTCGTCGGATTAGGCGAGCGCAAGAAGCTGTCGTTCGAGCGGTACCGGCGAACCGGAGCTGTGGCTGCAAAGTGCGCTCGTTCGCTCAAAGCGGAAAGCCTCGCGATGTTCGTTCCACTCGTTGCGAGCGAATTCCAGTCTGTGGTTTCTGCGCTTGCAGAAGGAGCTTATCTCGCGCTCTATAAGTTTGACAAATACATTTCGAAGAAATCTGATAGCCCAACAAACGTCCAAACAATAACAGTCTGTGCGGAAAGCTCTGCCAGAGTGAAGCAAGGCAAACAGACCCTGCATAGGACAAAGACCATTTGCGAAGCCACATACCTGGCGCGAGACCTTGCGAACGCACCGGGAAACGAAATCTATCCTGAAAGCCTCGCCGAAGCAGCCCGACTCTCTGCTGAACGCTGCGGGTACACTGCCAAGATCCTTGATGAACGTGAAATCAAGGAAGCTGGGATGGGAGGAGTCCTTGCAGTGAGCCAGGGAAGCGTCCGTCTCCCCCGTTTCGTCATCCTGGAGTATGGGTACGAAAAAAAGCGTCCCGTCGTGATCGTCGGCAAGGGCGTAACGTTCGACACAGGGGGAATCTCCATCAAACCTTCTGCAGGCATGGCGGAAATGAAGATGGATATGTCGGGAGCTGCCGCGGTCATCGGCGCGTTCGAAGCTGTTGCCCGCCTGAAACTCCCCGTCCACATTGTTGGCCTGATTCCGATTGTTGAGAACATGCCAAGCGGAAGTTCAATCCGCCCTGGTGACATCATCCGGCACTACAACGGCAAGACCTCAGAAGTCGATAACACCGATGCCGAAGGACGCCTGATTCTAGCCGACGCCCTCGCATTTGCCGAAAAGTTCAAACCTGCTGCTGTTATCGATCTCGCAACCCTCACGGGAGCGTGCGTGGTCGCCCTCGGACACCACGCCTCGGGCATGTTGGGCAATGACTCATCCCTCATGACGAAACTGAAAAGCGCCGGGGAATCAACATATGAGCGGGTGTGGCAGCTTCCACTGTACGATGAATATGAAAAACTGATCAAAAGTGATGTTGCCGACGTCAAAAACGTCGGCGGGAGATGGGCCGGTACCATTACCGCGGCCTGGTTCCTGAAGAAGTTCATCGGCTCGTACAAGTGGGTCCATCTCGATATCGCGGGGACCGCGATGCTTGAGGAGGATGGAGAGTACACCCAAAAGGGTGCATCAGGTGTTGGAGTGCGGCTCCTCACCGAATTTCTCCGACGCTGGAAGTGATACCGTTCTCATATTCGAATATGGTCTAACTGCATTGCCCCCTGTACGTTTTCTTCTTACCTTAATCAACAAGTGGTTTACACCGTGGCTGGATGCTCGAGTGTGATGGATAGATTGAGATGGAGACAACTATGAGACTCATATTACTGCTGGCCGTTTTTCTGATCACAGCAACTGCCCCCCTTGCATCTCAGACATACTTTGAGCAGAGCGAATCACGCTTTCAAAACTCGCCCATCTCGTATGAGGCAGTGGCACTCTTCAACAGCGACTCCGCAACGATGCAGCTCAATATCCACTATCGGATCGCACAAAACTATTTCATCTTTATCCGGAATGAGACTGCACCGCAAACCGCTGCATATACAGCGCGCGGCGAACTGCTTGTGGAGCTCCTGAACGACCAAAAGGTCTCCGTCGCCAGGGAAATCCGCCAGTTGCCGCTCACACGCACAACGCTCCCAAGTGAAACCGACAGGCCGCCAAGCCTGCAGGGAGTCGTGTCATTGACTGCGCCTGCAGGGAAATACACAATCGTTTTCATTGTGGACGACCGCGAGTCCGGTCGGACGTTCGTGGAGAAAACCAGAAAAGTTACGCTCCTGGAACCGAAACCGAGTTCATTCGAGGTCTCCGACCTGATGATAAGCGGATTATCCGCGATCAGCAAGACGCCGAACATTTTCGTACCGATGAATCGGGGAGGTAATGTGCTTTTCTCCGAGGCGGGTGGATTCTTGACAGAAGTGTTTCAACCCGCTTCAAGCGAAAGTCTCACGGTTCAGTGGAAACTCAGCGGGCAGGCGGATGTCTTTGGTCAGAAGATCCAGAAACTTGAAGGGACATCATACGTCGCGCTCAGCGGCGTGCTCCAACTCCTTCCTCAGGATCAGGGTGTACTGTACGGCCTGAAATCTACAAGTTCACCCTGGAAGACTCTGTTCGTCCCGCTCCCGTTGGAGAAACTCGAACAGGGATCGTACACACTTGAAGTGCAATATCGCTCGGGCAAGGCATCCAGACAGCAGCTTCATCAATTTCGCGTGACGTGGCCATCCCATCCCTTTTCGTTGATGGACCCGGACCTGGCTATCGATGCTCTTCTCCATATCGCAAAGGAATCTGAAATCGACAGGATACTGTCCGGCTCGTCCGATCGGCGGGCGGAATCATTCAATCGGTTCTGGAAGGAACGGGATCAGGACACAACAACGGCCTACAACCAAGCAATGGCTGAATACTACTACAGGGTTGATGAGACGATGCGGAAGTATTCGACCGCTCGAGAGAATGACGGCTACAAAACAGACCGTGGACGAATCTACATTCTCTACGGTCCACCACCGAAGTCGGAGCGCCTGCTTCAGCCGAACTCTGCTCCCAAGGAAATCTGGACCTACATGAACCTCCATCGGAGGTTCATCTTCATCGATCCAACCAAGAACGGCAACTTTATCCTAAGTCAAGCTGAGAATCTGTGAAACCGCTTATTGCAGTAACGCTTGGTGACTTCAACGGAATTGGGCCCAAAATTGCCCTCAGAGCCGCAGCTCATGCCACGACCCGCCGCTTTTGCACTCCCCTCCTCGTCGGACCATTCAACATTTTTGAGCACGTCCGAGATAGACTGAAGATCAGGGCTAGGCTCCGAAGAGTAGTCTTCCCGTGGAAGGAGAACACATCAATCCCGATTCTCGACGTCGGTGACGGACTCTGGGCAGATATTCACTATGGCCAGGTGGCAAAGTCGGCAGGGAAATCGGCTGGCGTCGCCATCGAGAAAGCAGTTGAGCTATGCACCATGGGCAAAGCAGTGGCGATGGTCACGGCACCCGTTTCGAAGGAGGCTATGCAACTTGCAGGGTACAGCTTCCCTGGTCAAACGGAAATGATTGCGCTCCTTAGCCGTTCGAGCAAGGTCGCTATGATGCTGGTATCAACAAAAATGCGCATCGGCCTCGTCACTATCCATACACCACTCCGTACTGTGGCTGAGAGTCTCTCGAAAGCTAAGATCGTCGACAAGGCGAAAATCATAGTGGAATCGTTGAAGAAGAACTTCCAGATCGGAAACCCCAGAATCGCCATCCTGAGTCTCAATCCTCATGCGGGCGAACACGGGATCCTCGGCTCGGAAGAACAGGACCTGATCATTCCGGCGATCGAAGAGATCAAGAGTGCTGGGATCAACGTCGACGGACCGCTCTCAGCAGACGCTTTCTTCGGAACCCAGGCCTACAAGTCATACGACGCAATCCTGGCAATGTATCACGACCAGGGTTTGATCCCTGTAAAAATGAGCTCTTTTGGAACGACAGTGAATTTTTCCGCCGGGCTCAACATCATCAGGACATCCCCCGGCCACGGGACCGCATTCGATATTGCCGGAAACGGATCGGCAGATATCTCCAGTATGCTTGAAGCCATCAAGTACGCGGCACGATTTGCGAAGAACACATGATCGACCTCCGAGACGTTACTGTATCATTCGATGGTCAGGTGATTCTGGACCGACTCAATCTCTCGATAAAAGATGGAGAGTTTGTTTACCTCGTGGGTGCAACCGGAGCCGGGAAGAGCTCGCTGCTCCGGCTGCTCTATATGGATCTGAAGCCAGATTCAGGAACGGTCAGCGTCCTGGACTACGATTCGGCAACGACAAAGCCCCAGGAAATACCCCGGCTCAGACGAAGGCTTGGGATCGTGTTCCAGGATTTCAAGCTTCTCGAAGACCGGGACGTATTCGAAAATGTGGCGTTTGCACTCTATGTCACCGACACTCGCAGCAGCGACATCAAGAAGAAAGTCTTTCACTCCCTTTCCGATGTCGGCGTGAGCCACAAGCGCAATCAGATGCCACACGAACTGTCCGGCGGAGAACAGCAGCGCGTCGTGATTGCACGAGCTCTGGTCAATGCCCCTTCCCTCTTACTTGCCGATGAGCCAACGGGAAATCTGGATCCGGGCACTTCGGCCGAGATTATGGAGCTTCTCAAGAAAATCAACATGCGCGGCACTGCCGTGCTTATGGGAACCCACAACTACGATCTTGTCCGCAAATACCCTGCACGTGTCATCCAGCTCAAGGATGGCAAACTGATTGACATCGAGATCAAATGAAAAGGCGCTGACACATATCGCGCCAGCGCCTTCGTCTTCCGACACACTCCCTATCAGCGTACCTGTTCCACTCTCCTGATCTCCGTATGCGCAAGCATTAGTGCGCGCTCTACACCGGCGCGCAGGGTCATCAATGACATCGGACACGAAACGCAGGATCCGGTCAAGCGCACCTCAACAATACCGTCATCAGTCATGCGCACGAATTCGACATCTCCGCCGTCCCTCTGAAGATAGGGGCGGACCTGCTCCAGGCTCTTCTGAAGGATTTCCGTCGTTATCATTGTCCATGCCTCAGCTAGTTTGACCCACCGATGAGTATTTCCACCTTCTGGGACGGCGGAGCGGAGACGTGGAGGATACTGATCTGGGCAGCAAGTTTCCGCGCAATCTGGCGAATCGTCTCCGCATGCTGCGACGTTTCATCCATCACAACGATTGGAGTCCCCTGATCTCCTCCGATCCGTATCCTCGTGTTAATCGGAATCTCGCCCAGGAAGGGAACGCCTAGTTCTTCCGCCGTGCGGCTCCCGCCACCGCTGTCGAAAATGTTCTCCCTCTCACCGCAATGGCTACACACGAAGTAGCTCATGTTCTCGACAATGCCCAAGACCGGCACATTTACCTTGTTGAACATCACGAGTCCCTTCCGGGCGTCGGCAAGAGCGACGTCCTGGGGAGTCGTAACAATGACAGCTCCCGTCAACGGGATTGTCTGGACGAGCGTCAGTTGGATGTCACCGGTTCCCGGCGGAAGATCGAAAATCAGGTAGTCGAGATCTCCCCAGTTCACATCACTCATAAATTGTTTCACTGCACCACTGGCCATCGGCCCCCTCCAGATGACCGCCTGCATCGGGTCAACAAGAAAGCCGATGGACATGATCTTCACACCATAACGCTCGAGCGGTATGAGCTTATTCTCTGAAAGTTTGGGCCGTTCGTTCATGCCGAACATCAGGGGGATGCTGGGACCGTACACGTCGGCGTCCACCAAGCCCACCTTCGCCCCGTCGAGGGCGAGGGATACAGCAAGGTTTACCGCAACTGTCGATTTTCCCACACCTCCTTTGCCGCTCGCAACGGCAATCGTGTTTTTCACGCCGGGCAAGATGAGGTCCTTCTGCTGGTTCGAGTGTGTTGCCACGGATGCCGTCATTTGGATGTCAACCTTGCCGACGCCGCCGATCGCGCTCCGTATCGCACGTTCGCTTTCTGCCTTGAATTGATCCCGGACCGGACAAGCCGGTGTGGTGAGCACGAGCGTAAAGCTCACATTGTTGCCGGAGAGCTTCAGGTTCTTGACGAAATTGAGTGTGACGATATCCCGATGCAGATCAGGATCGTTTACCGCCTTCAACGCTTGGAGGACATTTTCTTCAGTAAGTGGCAGCATTCAGACTCCGTACTATTTCGATGGTGTGAGATGAACCAATGGATGAGATTCCAACATACAGAACGGTAGAGACCTGCCGATGGTTCCTCTTGGGCTCATACAGCCCGCGGTCACTCATCCCTTAATTACTCCAATGGGGACGAGTTTCGCGACTTTTCGCGCAATTCCTGCATTGTGCACAACCTCAACAACGAGACTGACATCCTTGTATGCATCCGGATTCTCCTCCGTCAGCCCACTCTTCGAAGCCCCGCGAACATGAATTCCTTTCTCTTTCAGATCATGCAACAGTTGTTCGGCCGTGATCTGCTTCTTCGCTGCGTGCCTGCTCATCGCTCGCCCGGCACCGTGGCACGAAGAGCCAAACGTCTCGTCCATGGCTTTCTCCGTCCCGACCAGCACATACGAGCACGTCCCCATGCTTCCGGGTATCAATACGGGTTGTCCCACCGCGTCGTAGTCTGGTGGAATCTCGGGTCGATGTTTCGGGAAGGCGCGCGTTGCACCTTTACGATGCACAAGAACCTTGCGGGATGAGCCGCCGACACGGTGCGTTTCTTCCTTCGCAATATTGTGGCATACGTCGTAAACGACCTTCAGGTCGCCGGATCCGAAAATCCGGCCGAATGCCTGACGAGTCCAGTGAGTGATCATTTGCCGATTGGCGAATGCGAAGTTTGCGGCAGAGGCCATCGCCTGCAGGTAGCTCTGACCCTCCGGCGACTGAATCGGGACGCAGGCAAGCTGACGATCAACAATCGTGATCTTATACTCGCGCATCGCATCCTGCATGATTTCGAGGTAGTCGGTGCAGACCTGATGTCCAAGGCCTCGGGAGCCGGTATGAATCAGGACGACAATTTGGTCAGTGAAGAGGCCAAACGCCTTCGCGGCCTCCTCGTCGAAGACTTCCGAGACAAACTGAATTTCGACAAAGTGATTGCCTGATCCAAGCGTCCCGAGTTGGTCGCGCCCTCTCTCCTTCGCCCTTCTACTCACCTTGTTTGGATCGGCATTTGGGATCTTGCCACCCTCCTCGATGTGTTGAAGGTCTTCAGCACTACCATAACCATTTTCAACCGCCCAATGAGCCCCTCGTTCCAGAACCCGGTCCAGCTCTTCATGGCTCAGACCGCCGACGATTCCCTTTTTCCCTGTCCCGCAGGGGATATCCCGAAACATCTGATTCAGCAGCGCGTCGAGCTTTGGTCTCACTTCGTTGAGATGAAAACCTGATCGAAGCAGCCGAACACCACAGTTAATGTCGAACCCCACGCCTCCCGCAGATACAACGCCTTTGTGAATATCCGCAGCTGCGACTCCGCCAATTGCAAATCCATACCCCTGATGTGCGTCCGGCATTGCCAAAGACCGTCCGACCAGACCGGGCAGTGTAGCCACGTTCGCTACCTGCATGAGAGTGAGGTCGTTCTCGATCGCCTTGATCAATTCCGAGCTTGCAAAAATCAGGCCTTCGACATTCATCCCCTCCCGAAAGCTCTTCGGTATGAGGTAACGATAGTCGTCCAGTTGCTGCAGCCGCGTCATTGTGGACCTACAAGCCTGGGTTCTTCAAATATCAAGGAAGACCGACACAACACAACCATCATGCCGTTCTTCAACCCTCAGTTGGTGGTACGTAATTGCCTTCACATCCATCCTGAGCCGATGTTTGTTCCCGTCGACTGCCTCACCCGCCAAAACAGCTTCAAGCTCTGTCGCAGCGAGTTTCTTGATGGTGATCGTAGAGGTCACAAAATCCTCTCCGTCGTACAGGTAGAGAATTTCTGACAGCCATTTCACGAGCAGGTTTTCCGAGTCTGTGCCTTGTAGCGTGACAACCCTTTGCTCGCGAGGATCAACGCTTGCCGGATCGACAATGATCGAAATCAATCCGAGCGCCGCCTGCTTGAATGCACTGTTGAGATCGGGGCCACAGGCTTCGATACCCATGTCGGCAGGATGCTCGAGTATGCGATAGCCTTCGTCCATCGTCCCTTGATTGCCAACATGAAGGGGTCGGTTTCCGTCCGCCCGGTCTCAGCTTGATCAGTTCCCTCTTTCCAGTGTGAGGAAGGGAAAAAGAGAGAGGACAAATGATGCACAGCTCAACTAGAGCAGAGTCTTCCCGCTCAATCGCTTCAGCGCCTCGAGATAGAGAGAGGAAGTCTTGAATATCACGTCCTCGGGCAGTCTTGGTGCGGGGGGCTTTCTATTGAAACCGATCGAATCGAGATAGTCCCGCACAAATTGTTTGTCAAAACTCTCCTGACCCTTGCCGGGTTCGTACTTATCCTTTGGCCAGAATCGCGATGAATCCGGCGTCAGCAATTCGTCAATCAGAATCAGATCCCCCTTGTCGTCGATGCCAAATTCCATTTTGGTGTCCGCAATGATGATCCCTTTCTGCTCGGCGATCGCTGCGGCACGTGAATAGACCTCGATTGAGACATCCCTCACGCGATCCGCAATATTTTTCCCAACGATACTCGCGGCTCTGGCGAAGTCTATGTTCTCGTCGTGTTTCCCCACATCTTCCTTCGTAGCAGGCGTGAAGATTGGCTCTGGCAGTTTGTCCGACTCGACAAGACCCTGGGGCAACTTGATGCCGCACACGCTCTGACGCTCCTTGTATTCTTTCCAACCCGAGCCGGAGAGATATCCACGAACGACGCATTCGATGGCGAGCGGTTTTGTCTTCTTCACATACATCGAACGCTGCTCGAGGTCCCCCCAATACGGCTTGCATTCCGACGGAAAGTCATGGACAATCGTCGAGATCAGGTGGTTCGGAATGACGTCTTTCATTTGCTCAAACCAATAGTCCGATATCTGGGTGAGCACTTTTCCCTTGAACGGAATTCCTTCTCCCATGATGACATCGTAGGCCGAGAGGCGGTCGCTCGCCACAATCAGTAACGCATCCCCGAAGTCATAAATATCCCTCACCTTTCCTCGGTTGACAAGCTTCAGTCCGGCGAAGTTTGTCTGTGTCACAACAGGCACCTTGAATGATGATGACATCGCGAATCCTTTTTGTTGGTGGTTTGATAATGTACTGGAATGTTCTATGAAATGTGACAGCTTTACTTCAGCAGTTTTCTAACCGAAGTGGTGAGGTAGCCGTATTCCTCGTCGGCGATGTGTGCGTTCGGGTCAACTGGGAATCCCAACGATAACGCGATATGCCCATTTTCATGAATCGAATGAGCACTCTTTCTTCAAGGCCTTCTTCAGCCGCCGGAGGTATTCCTCCCTCGCGATTTCCTTGGCACCGAAACGAGCAAGATGTGGCGTCATGAATTGTGTATCGAGCAGATCAAAGCCCTTTGAGTTTAAGCGATCCACGAGATACACGAGGGCAATTTTGGAAGCGTCCCGCATTCGACTGAACATAGATTCCCCGAAAAATGCCCCTCGAATCGCCACGCCGTAAAGTCCTCCGACCAGCTTCTGATCCTTCCAACACTCCACGCTGTGTGCATATCCCAATCGATGTAGCTCAACGTAACTTTGTATGATTTCTTCGGAAATCCAAGTCTCTTTTCTTGCAGCACACGCACGCATGACCTCCTCGAACTGCTTGTTCACAAGAAGCTCAAATGGCTCTTTTTTCATCGCGAGGGATAGGCTACGCGAGACACGGAACCCATCCAATTCAAAGATGCCGCGTGGATCGGGGGAATACCATCCTATTTCGCCGGACTTCTCATCCGCCATCGGGAAGTAGCCTGAGCAATAAGCTTTCAGAAGGAAATCAGGGTCGATGATGCTGACCCGCGTTCGCTTTTCTCCCATCTATTGCACCCGATTCACTCTTCTCCCCCAGAATCTCAGCACCTCCGGCGAGCCGAACTTCGAGATTTCTACCGCTCTCACGACAGTCACAGTCTCCTCGTGACGGGCTGATTTCAACTATCGGGTTCCTGAGATGTTGTTGAAAAGGATAACACAGTTCTTCTGGACTTCCTTCCCCGGAACGAACGCTCCGGCTGCATTCCGGAAATCGTTACCTGTGAGAAGGATGTTCGCGGATTCTTTACCCAGAATGCTCAAGTAGGTTGATGTGCCCTCTTGAACCCGGGAATTCCGAATGACAGCCCCATCGACGCGGTTGAGCACCAGCGCCGGAACATCCGAACCAAGCGTTGCCTGTCGGCCGCCGAAACTTTCAATCTCCAACCCCTTCGCGTCCTCGACATAGAGAGCGGAGCGCCATTGTGTCGACCCGGGATTTCCCCAGAAGACCTCGACGTTCCTGAGCTTAAGGTTTTTCGCCATTTGGAATTTGAGAGCGTGGACAGCCTTGTCGTAGGCCACCGTGGAATCCGAGGAGAGATACAGCTTCACGTTCTCGAATGTCACCCCATCCAGCCAGCTTTGCGGATGTCCATTCATAACGCTCGAGCCGTTGCCGTGAGCGATGACATTCTGAATCAGCACGTTGCGTATGGAGCCTGCCGGCGGCTCGTTCTCGAATTTCACGTGCTTATGCACTTCACTCCGGCGTTTGATGTTGAAGTGAAACGGGTCCCCGTCGCCCCACCAGAACCAATCGTGCCGTCGGCATTCGATCGTCAGGTTCGACAGCACGACGTCGCTGACATAACCCCCATCGAATACCATGAATGCAATTCCGCGATTCGAGTTGGTTATGGTGCAGTTGTCGATCGTCACGTTGCGGACACAATTCATGTTCCCGTCACAAAATTTGATTGCACTCGACGCCGAGGAAAGGCGGCAATTTGTCACCGTGATGTTTTCGCATGGCAGCGCAGGGCCGAACCAATTCATGGAGTAGAACACGATGGCGTCGTCTCCTGTTTCGATGGTGCAATTCGAAATGCGTACGTCCTTGCACCCGTCGGGATCGATCCCGTCTGCCCAGACTCCTTCAGCCAGGCTCGACCAGATGTACACCCCGTCGATGACCAACCGCTCACATGCGTACGGATGGATGGTCCATGATGGCGACCGCAAGAGCGATAGACCCGTGATCCGTACATCTTTGCAGCGAAGGAGAAGAATCAGTTTACCGAATTGATCCTTCTTCGGGAAGGAGCGCATCAGCGGCTTACCGAGCGCCTCCATCTGGTCCTGGTTGGGTCGGATGAAGTCATCCTGGATATCGTTAAGCCTCCACTCGTAAGCTCCCTGCCCATCGATCGTCCCTCGTCCCTCGATCGTGATATTCTCCAAATCCTCGCCATAGAGGAGAGCGTCTTTGTCGAACGCCTCCTTGACCTTGATCGAATACAGTGTTGCCCCCGCCTCAATGTAAAACCTCACATGGCTTCGCAGATGGAGTGTCCCGGAAGAGTATTCCCCCGGCGGAAGATACACCATACCGCCCCCCAGGCTCGCACATGAATCGATGGCACGTTGCAGAAAAGGCTGGGCGTTACCGGATTTTTTGCCCGTGGCACCAAAGTCCCGGACATTGAAAACGCTTTGCTGGCCGAAGGCGTGCATTGCGGCGAGAACCAAACTGACAAACGAGAAACGGAGCAGCGCTTGGGTTTTCATGTAGTGGCACCCCTTGTGATCGGAAAAGATATGCATTTTCTTCACCGATTTCCAAATTGTCGGTGATACTGTGGGGAAACAGGCCGCTTTTCGATTTTTTTCTTGTTTCACACTCAAAATCGACGTACCTTGTACTCGCAAATTAACGTACACCTCAAAGTCCGGTAGGAAGAGTTCCATCGCTCCCTGCTGGGCGACGTAGCCTCGCTTGTGCGTCGTCGCTGTAGATGAATTGACCTTGTCCTCTTTTCGTGACCTTCCAGGATTCACGAGGCCGGGCATCGCAACACATCCATAGCACACAAGAACGTTTCGGCTCGCTGCCTCGTGTACATCTTCAATCATCATTTCCGAAAGGAAGCGTTCCATGGAAAAAGGAACAGTCAAATGGTTCAATGGAGCCAAGGGTTTTGGCTTTATCACTCGTCAGAACGGCGAAGACGTATTCGTCCATTTCAAGGCGATCCGTGGAGATGGATACCGCACTTTGAACGAGGGTGACCAAGTTCAATTCGATGTCCAGCAAGGACCGAAGGGTCTGCAAGCCGCTAACGTAGAGAAGGTCTGAGTTCGTCTGTTCGATACAACCCCAGTGAGATATTCTCATCTGGGGTTTTCTTTTTCAGTCGCTCACGAACGTGGGAAGTTGGTTGCCTATGAATAACGGTACGGTAAAGTTCTTTAACGTGTCGAAGGGTTTTGGATTTATCGTCACTGAGACTGGAGAGGAAGTTTTCTTTCACAAGAGCAATGTGAAGAATACTGGTTTCCGCGATGTTCTTTCTCAAGGCGATACGGTGAAGTATGAGCTCAAGGACGAGCAAAAAGGAAAACGCGCGTACAACATCGTTCGTGTCTAGACCCCTCTCATGAACAAAGTCCCCGTCAAGGGGACTTTGTTCATCACTCTTCGTCTCCCCTCCCGCCCCACTATTTTTCTCCTTTGAATGCATCAAGTTGTTTCGCAGTTCCGGATTCCGGAATTGACTGAATAGTCTTGAACTTCTCCGTCAAATTGTTCAGCTGCTTGTCAGCTTTGTCGTAGTTGTTCTTGGCGTTGTTGAGCTGAGAGCCCAGGGTTTCAAACGTCTCTGAGAACTTCTGGAGTTCAGAACTCAGGCGCTCGAGGCTCTGAAAAATCTCTTTCGCGCTTTTCTCAATCTGGAGCCCCTTGAATCCCATCGCGATGACCCGCAGGTGTGCATAGAAGCTGTTCGGAGAGACGGGAATCACTCTCTTCTTCATCGCATAACTATACAGTCCTTCCTCCTCAGCAACCGATTCATCTTTGATGATCGTTTCATAATAGATGTTCTCTGCCGGGACGTACATCAGCGCAAAATCAAACGTTCCCTCGTCGGGAAGTATGTATTTCTCCGAAATGGCATCGATGTGCTTTTTCACATCCGAGCGGAATGTCCTGCCAGCGGTCCGCTTTTCCTGCTCGGTCTTCGCATCAAGCATTTTCTGGAAATTTTCAAGAGGGAATTTCGAATCAACCGGAACCATTCCTCCCGACAGGAGTATCACTGCATCGACCGCCTGTCCGTTCTTGAACCGATGCTGCATCTCAAACGATCTGATCGGCAACACCTGTCTCAGAAGGTCTTCCAGGAGCAATTCGCCCAAACCGCCGCGAAGCTTTGGCGCCTTGAGCATTTCTTCAAGTTTCGATACGCTTTGACCGAGTTCCTTGATCTCCTTCGTTGCCTGCCCAAGTTCACCCAGCTTATTCTGGACGTCTTGAATCACCTTTGCCGCGTTGTCGAGCCGCGCCCCAACTTGGCCGGTGTTGTTTTGAAGCTGCTGAGTCACGCCCGAAAGCTGCGCCGTCACATTCGTCAACTGCTGATTCATTGTCTCAGAAGTATTCCTTAGGCTCTGAAAGAGGGTGTCCTGCGTCGTTTTGAGCGAAATCCCCAGGGTATCCGATGTATTTTTCAGGCTGAGGTTGACTTCTCCGCGAAGGGAATCGATCTGCTGCTGGATGAGAAGCGTCGCCTGAGTGCTATCCTGCTGTTGGGGGGATCTCAACCGGACAGCAATGAATACAAGGAGCACAAGCACGACGACGATACATGCACCAAAAAGCAGTTCCATTGACTCTCCACCTTATCGTTGACAAATGCAATGTTCCGATTTCATACACTCCTCACTGCGGGGCAAATCATCGAGATTCTTCTGAAACCCCTTTTCTAAAGGGGCAGGCTCCAACCAGTCAATACACTCGTACGATGAACACAATGAAGAGTACAATCCCAGTCGCATAGGACACGATGCGCGCCCAACGCATAGACTTCAGTTTCAGCATTGACCAGGCCTTGGCGCCAAGAACCATTAGAAGAATGAGCGCCAATGTGGCGATCGCGGACTGGAGCACTGAAAACGTGCCACCATAGTAATTGACAGGACTGTTGCCATCCCAAAAGCGTCCATAGATGGCGAGGAGATGAGCTGTGTAGACTAGCAGCGACTCCTTGCTCACGACGAGCACAAAAGATCGCTCCGTCTTACGCCACTCGGAGTAGTACCAACATGCCACGAGAAGAAGGAATACAATTCCGAGCCTGGATGCAAAGAAGACAGGATTCGCTCGTATGGCCGTGGACATGAACGGTACTTTAGACGGCAGATCGACCAGAAGTGTGCCACCCACCAGAAGTATGCCTCCCAGGAGAGCCAACCTTTGAAAATACCGGGTTTCAGTCCCGTTCACCCTGGCTTCCTTGTGCACAAAAGCAGCAACAGCCCCAAACATCAGGAACCCAAGCCAGGGGAATAAGGGGAAGATAGAACCCTGGAGATCATTGAAATACGGCGCTATGAATCCTGGCAGAAAGAGGGAAAAGTCGATTTCCCAGATGAACGGGGCAATCAAGACAACGAGACTGCCACTCAGCACAAGAAAGAGCTGGTAGTACTGATCGCGCTTGATGACAATACGTCCGAGAAAAACGATGAGAAGGCCGATGGCGATGCAGTGAAGAATATCGGACTGAGTAAAGAGGAGAAGCTGCGAAGCAGTTGAGTCACGCAGAGTCCGGGTGAGCGAAAAGTACGGGAGATGAAGTCCGTACCCAATAACCCAGACGAGACAGATCCGGCTCAGCTGCCGCCAGAATGCCTTCCCGTACGTTCGGAACTCCTCAAGCTTTCGGTCGCTCGCAACGACAAACACAAATCCGGCAACGAAGAGGAAACTCGGGGCGACCAGGCCGTTGACAAAGTTGACCCACCCGAACCACGTAACATTCTTGATATCCGGCATCAGGAATGCGTTGAAGACGTGGACCTCGATCATCACGATCGTGGCCCATCCCCTGAGAAGATCTACAAAGACGAGACGGTTCTTCATTCCTGATAATACTCCCTGTTGGCCACATTCAGGTGGAGCACCTACGCTGGAAACGCAGCTGACTATTTGATGACGCCCAGTTGCTTTCCGACCTTTGTAAATGCCTCAACCGCTTTGTCGATGTGGTGACTCTCGTGCGCAGCCGAAAGCTGAACCCGGATTCTTGCTGTCCCCTTCGGCACAACCGGAAAAAAGAATCCGACGACGTAAATTCCCTCGGCATACAACTCGCGAGCCATCTTCTGGACAAGTGCGGCATCGCCGATCATGATCGGCACAATCGGATGGAAACCCTCCTTGATCTCGAATCCGGCGGCACGAATCCTTCGTCTGAAATAGCGGGCATTCTCATCGAGCTTGTCCCGAAGCGCAGTCGATTCGCTGATCAGCTCAATCGCCTTTATTGTGGCACCGACAACAACCGGGCTCAATGTATTCGAAAACAGATAGGGACGTGATCGCTGGCGTAGGAGATCGATAAATATCTTCGGACCGGTGACGCAGCCGCCAGCCGCGCCGCCAAGCGCTTTTCCGAACGTGGTAGTGATGATGTCAACTTTACCCATCACGCCGTGGTGCTCGTGGGTGCCCCGTCCGGTTTTCCCCACGAATCCTGTGGCATGAGAATCATCGACCAGGAGAATGGCGTCATACTTCTCGGCGAGGCGCGTAATTTCATCGAGCTTCGCCACATCGCCGTCCATGGAGAACACCCCATCTGTCACGATCATGCGGAATCGCTTGTTCTGCGCTTCGTTCAGTTGATGCTCAAGGTCGATCATGTCGGCATGCTTGTAACGGCGGCGTTCTGCTTTGCAGAGCCGGATACCATCGATGATCGATGCATGATTGAGTTCATCGGAAATCAGCGCATCTTCTTCTCCCAACAGGGCTTCGAATACACCTCCGTTTGCATCGAAGCATGACGAATAGAGAATCGCGTCCTCCATTCCCACAAAGTCGGCGATTTTCCGTTCGAGCACCTTGTGGCTGTCCTGCGTGCCGCAAATAAACCGGACAGAGGACAACCCGAATCCCCTTTCAAACAGAGCGATCTTTGCAGCCTCGATCAAGGCAGGGTGGCTCGAAAGTCCAAGGTAGTTATTAGCACAGAAATTGACAACCTCCTTGAGCTTTGAATGCACAGGGTATTCAACGACAATATCGGCCCCCTGTGGAGAGTGAATGAACCGCTCCTCCTTGTAGAGGTTTGCCTTCTTGATTTCATCAAGGATGCCTTGATAATGAGTTCGTACTCGTTCCTGCACTGCCATAGACTATTCTGCCTCCTCCGAGCGTGGCCTACCGGGAATACGTTGGAAACAATTCACTCACATCTTGCGCCGATCTTCCTTCCTGCGTCCTTTGGACTTCCGCCCGCGCTTCCGCCTTCATTTCATTCCGGCGGACAGGCCGCTTCGGCGGACGAACAGACCAATCCCCAAAGCTTCGTCTCCCCACCTAAGGTTTGAACAACACCTTGTACGCATCCCCAGAACGGATCGCTTCAAAGCCCTCCTCGAAACGCTCAAGCGGGAGCTGGTGAGTGACAAAACCGGTCTTCATAAGCTGCTTTGCCAGTCCGGCTTTCAGCAACTCCTCCATTTGATCCCAAGTCTGAAAGACGCGGCGTCCGATGATCCCATGGACCGTGATGCCACTAAAGATGATATTCTTCGCGAAGTCCACCTGCATCGTCCCTGATGGGATCCCCAGGAGAGAGAACGTGCCCCCCATGCGCAACACGCGAGCCGCATCTTCGTACGCCCGGTAACTGCCTGACATCTCAAGGGCGGCATCGACACCTGTTTTGTCCGTCTCTCTCATGATCGTCTCAACAAATGCTGTGCGATCGTCCCCGATCGTCATATCGAAGCAGTGGTCGGCACCATATGTCTTGGCGAGTGCAAAACGGCGGGAGACGAGCTTCTCATGCGAAAAATCCTCATGCGATGCATCCGTGACGTAAATGCGCCGCGCGCCAGCCCACTTTGCTACCGCGACAGCCATCAGTCCCTGGACGCCACACCCCAGAACTACTACTGATTGATCCTTGACGGGCGCGGCCATGACCGTATGCGTGGCGTTTCCCAGAGCGTCCATAAAGCTGATGATCTCATACGGAATTTCCCGTTGGAAAAAGAGACGAACGTTCTCAGCCGGCACCCTGACAAAGGCAGCCCATGCGCCGTCATCGTGGACACCCTTGATGATCGTGTTCCGGCAGACGTGATATTCGCCCTGCCGGCATTGGTAGCAAGTTCCGCATGTCACGTGCATTTCGGCTGTGCTGAAGAATTGCTTCCCAAGGAATTTCAGAAACGTGCTCTCCGCGGCGACGGAGCGTGCAGTCTTTCGATGCAGGAGCTTCCTGAGGATTGCGTTCGTCTTGGATTTCTGAAAGACGAGACGGGCCAGGTGGTTCCGAGCATGCTTTCCGGCATCAACAATTCTGCCACTGAACTCATGCCCGACCGTGACAGGGTCCGTCTTTGCCCTGCTCATCTGCACGCGCAGAGACTCTTTTGAATTGTAGATCCCAACGTCTGTGCCGCAAATTGCTCCTGCCTCAACCTGGATAATCACATCATTTGGTTGTTCAACCCGGGGCTCGGGCTTGTCGATAATCTGGAGCCCCGACGGCCATGCCTGGCCAACTTTCGGTTTCGGTTTAACGATCGCTCTCATTGTCGTTCTCTAACCCTCTAGTGTATTTGATGAAGCGGCGCCCCCTCCACAGCAAGGGATTCAGTTTTATCACTTCTTCCTGGATTTCCATTCTGTGTGGTTTCTTCTGATATCGTCCAGCACTTCACGGTCGATCTGATCATCATCGCGAATACGGATGTCGTAGTTTTCCCATCCCATGAAATCCTGCAGCGCTTTCTTCGTTCTTGCGTCAAACACCCCGCTGACGGGACCATCGTAGAACAAAAATCCTTTGTACGCCTTATTGCCGAGAATTGACTGGAGCTCTCTACAGAGAACGGGGTCAATCTTGATGAGGTTCTTTGGATCGGTACGGAAGTAGTAGAGCTTGTGCAACCGATAGAGACGTTCAAGTTCAAGCAACGGTTTGGCGTGATCGTAGATACTGATATCGATGAGATCATCGGTCGTCCCGTCGTATCCGGCCCCCTTTCGCTTCACAAGAAGAGCAGCAGACTCCTCTCCCCTGCGATCCCCGCCAGCCTTCCCGCCTGCGATAATCGCGGCCACGAGTTTGTCCGCCAGTGTCCCTTTTGTCTCTTGGAACGACTTCGCGAGAGCTTCGACAGTCTCTTTGCCAACAAGTGTGTTTCCCTGCGCCGCGAATCCATTCCCCGTGATGACGAGTCCCTTCCCACCGCTGTTCAAGCCAGTGATGCCTCCTGCCCAGTCAAAGCACTCCTTGCCGGTCCAGCTCGCAGAATTACCCTTCGCGTCCACAACTCCCAGCTGACGAACGTCGCGGTTCGTGTCGTTCGCTATCAGGATCTTTAGCGCTTCCTCTGCAGTTGCGCCGTTACGAAGCAGCGCCAACCCTTTTGGGCCGTATGAAACATTGATAAACGACTGCGTGGCGATTGCCCCGACGCCGGCTTCAGCCCACGGGACAATCGGACGGACGTTCGGGAACTTCGATTGGACTGCAACGCCGACGTCACCGGTGGCCAGATCGATGGCAACGATCGAGAACGTCGAAGCGAAGGGATCAGACGAAGCCTTCCCGCCCCCAACTCCGCTGTGAGGATCTGCAACCATGAGCAAAAAGATCATGAATCCAGTGAGGCCGGCAAGGACAGTGGTGAGCCGTTTCATTACAGTTCTCCTCGGTGATTCGTCGACGGGAAAGAAAAGCCGCGGTTCGTTGCCTATGGCCTGACGATCTCTAATCAGGCATCAAACGCCGTGTGAATATAGAGAGAAAAACGCTGGAAGGAAAGTACTTTGAAGCCGGGGTCTTTTAGGGAGCTTTCTTCAATCTGATGGCGAATGATCCGTCCATTGAATGGCGGTGAGGAAACGTCTCGACATACCCCTCAGGAGTAACAACTCGAGGAGTTACGAACTGGCTCGCGTTATCAATAATGAATTCAGGGTGGTCAGCCAAGAAATTGTTGATTAGATTAAAGTTTTCCTCAGGTTCAGTCGTGCAAGTGCTGTAAACCAAAACGCCTCCAGGCTTGACGTGCTTGGCTGCGTTCTCAAGAATGGCTTTCTGGGTTTGGACAAGTCTGATCAGATCCTCAGGTTCGCGCTTCCATTTCGCATCCGGTTTCTTGGAAAGAACCCCCAATCCGGAACAGGGGACATCCACCAGGACTCTTTCCGCCGGTGCAGTTTGAATCGTGGCCGCATCCGCCGCAACAAAATGCGCGTTGGCAATGCCAAGTCTCTGACAGGCACTCTTCACCAGATTCAGCCGTGTCTCATATCGGTCGATGGCTACGATTTCACCCACATTTTTCATCATTTCGCCGATAAACGTCGCTTTGCCTCCCGGCGCAGCGCACATATCGATTACACGATCCCCCGGCTTCGGGTCAAGCAACTGTACCGCAATCCCCGCACTTTCGTCCTGCACAACGAAAAAGCCCTGCTTATACATTTCCGATCCTCCGATCCCGGCCATGTGCTTGACCCGAACGAAGAAGTCGAGGTATTCGGACTTCGCAAATTGAACCTGATGCTGCTCCAGTTGGTTCAAGAAGTAATTGAAGTCGATCTTCAGGCGATTGACACGGAGGGTCAGATCGGGGCGCTCGTTGTTCGCCGCGAGGAGCTTCTTCGCTTCATCGTATCCATATCGCGCCACCCAGCGTTTGACAATCCAGTTTGGGTGTGACTCGACAACCGCCAGGTGCTGTATCTTGTCCTCTTTGGGATCGGGGTAACGGATATTCTCGAGATTCCGAACGATATTCCGAAGCACTCCATTCACCAGATCGGCAACCTTCTGGCCTCTGAGTCGCTTGATGAATTCTACCGATTCATTCACTGCCGCAGAGTGCGGCACCTTGTCAAGGAAGAGGATTTGATAAACAGCAACTCGCAAGGCGTTCTTGATGTTTGTTTCAGCCTTGGTAAAATTGCCATGGAAAAAGCCAGTCAGAACCCAGTCCACCTTCATCTGCCAGCGTACGATGCCCGTAACGATCTCATTCATCAAACCCTTGTCGAGCTCGTTCATCTCGGTGTTCCGCATTTCCGTCTCGAGGAGCCGGTCAAGGTACGCATCAGATCGCTCGACGCGGTTGAGGATCTTGACAGCGGTCCCCCGCGGTCCCCGGTACAGGTTAGAAGTGTCGCTGTCAATGCTCATTCGGAGCGGGTCTTGCATCGTCTGTTGATAATTTGTGTGGACTTGCGTTCGGCAAGAAAAGAAAATGCGGAATGCATCTGTCGATTACATTCCGCACACTCATGCGTGAAACATCAATGTTGACCTATGCCGTGGGAGCTGCTTCTGCCGCGGGCGCGGCTTCCGCCGGTGCACCGGCCACAGCTTTCTTTGCGTATTTCCGATTGAACCTCTCGATCCGACCAGCGGAGTCAACCAGTTTCTGCTTCCCGGTATAGAAGGGGTGGCAATTCGAACAAATTTCTATGTGCTGATTTCCAGTCGTTGAGCGTGTCTCGAATGTGTTGCCGCACACGCAAGTAACGATCGTCTTCTTATAGTCAGGGTGTATTCCAGGCTTCATCGAACTCTCCAGTTTTGCATTCGTATTTGTTATACAATATAGCAGTATTTGTTCAAAGCCGCAACGGCAATTTTGCGCGCCCGATAGGCTACCGAAGGGAAACTCTGCTTCGGAATCCTTGAAATTCTGCAACGATTTGGGTAGATTGGTAATGATGAAACACTTCTGGGCATCCCTTCTTGTTCTCTCCTTCTTCGCTGTCGCGACACTCGCGCAGGAAAAAGGGACATACAGCTTCCTCCGCAATGATGTTGGGGCACGGGCCGCCGGACTCAACGGTAGCTTTGCCTCGATGACCAACGACCCGAACCTGCTTTTCTACAACCCGGGAGCTCTAACGACTCTTACCCAACCCAAAGGCTCTGCCGGTTTCCTCAGACATTTGATGGACGTGAACGGGGGATATCTCTCGTACGCCCGCGGCTTCGAGGGGATCGGAACCGTGGCCGGTGGAATCATCTATGTTGATTATGGGTCCTTCAATGAAACCGACGAGTCGATGAACACACTCGGGACATTCGGTGCCCGCGACCTGGCAGTCGTTGTAGGGGTCGGCCGTGCCATCGACGACGTGACCAGCGTCGGCCTCAACGTGAAACTGATCTACTCGTCCATCGCTCAGTTCAAGTCATCCGGCCTCGCAATCGATGCAGGGATCCTCTACCAGATCACGTCACAAAACATTACAATCGGAGCCAGCGTCCTGACCCTTGGCACGCAATTGAAATCCTACTCCGGGATCAAGGAATCGCTGCCGCTGGATGTGAAAATCGGCATCACCAAGCGCCCCGAACACCTCCCCGTTCTCCTGAATTTCGACTTCCATCGGCTGACGGACAAACAGGACAAGGTTCTGGATCATTTCAGCGCCTTCTCTTTCGGAGCCGAGTTCTTGATGAGCGAATCGGTCCGGCTTCGGGTGGGATACAACAACCACCAACGGAAGGAACTGAAGCTTGGGACGAGCGCTGGACTTGCCGGGATGTCGCTGGGAGGGGGGATACTTCTTGGTGAATACGTATTCGACTATGCGTTCAACTCCTACGGCAAGATCGGAAGCCTGCACAGAATTTCCGTCGGCATGAACCTCTAGACTTGCCCTGCCGGGCACACCCACATCGTCACCGAACCAAGCTTTCTAAAATCCTGTCGCTCAGATAGAACAGAATCATACCCGCGAACACCACGAGCGGGGGAATCCGGTCTTTCGATTTGTTGATCTCCGGGATGAGGTCACTCGCACCCACGTACACATCAACTCCGGCCGAGAATGCGAATCCGGCTCCGATCGCTTCAACACCTATGCCCTGGAATACGAAGAGCGTGCAAACGCCGAGCATTGTCGCCGCAGCCAATCCTACAGTTGACATCATCACCGCTTTCCGCGAATAACCCGCAGCAATAACAATTGATCCGATGGTGAGCCCCTCAGGGAACTTGTGCAAGAGCACAGCGAGAAAAATGAGAATCCCGATCCCGAAGTCGAACTGCATTCCAATGGAAATAGTAAAACCATCAAAGAAAGCGTGTACAAACATCCCTGAGAAAGCAGACACGCTGGCCACCTTCGAGACCATCACATCGCTGTGCGTCTCCTCACCGAAGTGAAAATGGCCGACGATGGTGTGTTCGAAGAAATGGATCGTGGCAAACCCCAGGACGCAGTACAGCATCGCGGCATCACCGATTGCTTGAATGCTCGCCGGCACGAGTTTCAGGAACACCAGGGCAAGTATGAATCCGGCCCCCAACGCAAGCAGTGTTTCCTGCGCCCGCCTTGGCCACGATTTCCCGAAATAGATCAGACTGCCGCCCAGAATCTCGGCAAATGCGGCTGCAAGACCGAAGAGAAACGTTTGAACGATCATTGAGCCCTCGAGTATGGCTTTTCCATGAATCGGCGAGCTTCTTTGTATGTGTTTTCGTACTCCTTCATATTCAGCACTTTCTGGTACTGTGCGAGCGCTGAGCCGCGCTTCTTTTGCAGATCGTAGATCATTCCGATGGTGAGATTTGCCATCGACATAAAGCCAGAGGACCCATTCTTGTCTGTCTTCCTTGAGATCTCATCACACCGATAGAAATTCTTCAGCGATTCTTCAAAACGACTGGCCAGAAAATAGTGGCGGCCGATGTAATAGTAAGCTTCCCGGGCGTCGAAGTCATCGTACCCAGCCTGATGAATCCGGTACCGTCTTTCGACTTCATTGAAAATGTCGAATGCCTCTGCCCAATACCCGAGGCTCACGTGGCACCGCCCGTACATTCTATGGAAAAGCGGATTCTTCGGATACTTGTTGTGAAGCTCACGCGCGAGCTCGAGCGCCCGCACATACTGTTTTTCGTAAGAGAAGTAGGTCTGCAACAGGAAGTACGTCGCCTCCACCTTCGCGTACCGGGCCTTCTTGGCAGCGAGTTCAAGCTGCTCCAATCCCTTCTTCTTCTCCCCGCCCGGCAGGAAGATCATCAATGGCTTAATCACGGGATACTGACTCGGCACAACGTCAGCGTAGTAGTTGTAGATGCCCATCCCGAGAAGAACATCGTAATTCGCCGGCTCGAGTTTGTTGGCCTTCCTCACAGCAGGCAACGCCACCAGACCATCGTTCGCAGCCAGCAGCCACGCTCCCCTGTTTGCCCTTAGTCTTCCCCTGAAACCCACAGCACCGCCTTTGAAAAAGAGCGCGGTGACATCATTCTCATTCTTGTCGAGTCGCTTCTCGCACACATCGATGACTTTGTCCAACATAGCATAGAATCCCTTGTCGCGAGATTCATCTTCGAAATTGCTCAGGATCCGCCACCATTCTGTCATCGCCTGGAAGAAAAGCCCCGCGGGATGATCGGGCGCCAGGCGTACCACCTCTACAAATTCTTTCTCCGCCTTCTCGAATTCAATATTGTAGATGCAGTCAATGCCTCGCTGAACCCGGGCATCGACAGCCGGATCTTCAATCCACTGGCCTTTTGCAGGCGATGAGATAAGGAACCACAGGAGAAGTGTAAAGTACCACTGCATTCGCAGTGAGTAAGGAGTATGTCGGCTGGGATACTTTTCGGGAGGCAAGTTACATCAACCTCTCAGCGATATATGAGCGCAAGGCAGAAGCGGCAATTCGGTCCTGCTTCATCGAATCCCGCTCACGAACTGTGACAGTTTGATCCTGAAGGCTTTGCGAGTCAACCGTCACACAGAACGGCGTTCCCGCTTCATCCTGTCTCCGGTAACGGCGACCAACCGCTCCGCTGTCGTCATAGAACACACGGAAATGTTGTCGCAGGTCGGCCTCGATCTTCGTCGCCATCTCCGGCATGCCGTCGCGATTCACCAGGGGGAAAATGGCGACCTTCGTCGGCGCCAGTTTCGGATGAAGTTTCAAGACGACGCGGGTCTCCATCGCTCCTTCTGCAGAGGGAGCTTCCTCTTCATTATATGCATCGACCAGGAACGCCATAAACGAACGGCTCGCTCCAGCCGAGGTTTCAATGACAAACGGAGTGAACTTTTCTTTCGTCACCTCATCGAAATACTTGAGACTCTTGCCCGAGTATTGCTCGTGCCGGGAGAGATCAAAATCTGTACGGTTGTGCACCCCCTCAATCTCGCCCCAGCCAAACGGGAACTGATATTCGATGTCGTACGCGTCCTTGGCATAATGGGCGAGTTTGTCCTTCGGATGTTGATGCCATTGCAGCTTTTGCTCCTTCATGCCGAGTCCGATAAACCACTTCATCCTCTCTGAGCGCCAGTACTCGAACTGCTCAACATCTGTCCCCGGCTTCACAAAGAACTGCATCTCCATCTGTTCGAATTCACGGGTCCGGAAAAGAAAATTTTTCGTGTTAATCTCGTTCCGAAAGGCCTTGCCGATCTGGGCAATGCCAAACGGGATCTTCAACCTTCCTGCCGACTGCACATTCAGGAAGTTCACAAAAATCCCCTGAGCTGTCTCAGGGCGCAAAAAAACCACTGCGGAAGAGTCCTCGACAGGACCGACGAATGTCTTGAACATCAGGTTGAACTTGCGGGCATCCGTGAATGTACTTTTGTTGCCGCAATTGGGACAGGAGAGAGCTGTCACCATCTTCGCAGCATCGGCGTCAGTCGCAACACGCTTCGCGAATTCCTCGATGACGAACTCATCTTTGATCTGACCCTCAAATCTCCCCGGCTCGATCTCCCTCAAAGCCTCTTTCTTTCGCTTCACCGACATATCCTCAAAGAGCACATCGAGGCGATACCTGGATTTGCAGCTCCTGCAATCGACCATCGGGTCTGTGAAGTTCTCCACGTGGCCGGAAGCCTCCCATACCCGCGGGTGCATCAGGATGCTCGCATCGATTC
>JACVXU010000380.1 GCA_015661185.1 Bacteroidota bacterium | reverse complement strand
CTGATGAACCAATGGCGGCGCATCAATTGCACTGTCTGAGAGCTGCCGTTTTCTATGCGGATGAAATATGCGAAGACGAATTTCCGCTGCATAACATCAGACTGACCGTCCAGATAGACTGGCTGCACAGTGATTCTAATGCCTTCTGTCGTCGCGGTGTAGGTAGTCATGGCTCTTCTCGTTCAAGGTACGAGCAAAGAGAGAGAACCTCAAGTGACATCAGAATTGAAACGACTCTCCATTTCTCAGTATGTGGACCTTTTCGTGAATCCCGAATCGTTCTGCCTCCGCCAGCAGCTTCTGTGGCGGTTCTCCCATCGGCTCGTCGCTGATCCAGAACGTCCCCCAATGGATCGGGACGAGATGTCTGGCCCGCAAATCCTGAAAGGCCTGGAGCGCCGTCACTGGATGCAGGTGGAGGTTCTTGAACCATTTTTCCGGTTTGTAAGCGCCGATGGGGAGAAGGGCGACATCGATATCATATCGGGATCCAATTTCCTTGAAGAAGTCCGCATAAGCGCTATCCCCAGCAAAGTAAACCGTCCGGTTGTTGGCCCGAATGACGTACCCGCAACAAGCTGTTGCGCTCAGATCCCCGGGCTTTCTCTTGCTGACGTGCTTCGCCGGGACACACGTAATCCTCAAACCATCGCGCTCGAATTCCTCCCACGAGCTCATCTCCACGACATCCCGGAACCCGGCTTTGTCTCCATACGGTCCAAGCCCTTTCGGGAGAACTACTGTTGAGTTTCCTCTCCGTTGCAGACGTCTCAACGTCTTCATATTGAGGTGGTCGTAGTCGCTATGCGAGAGGAGGATATGATCGATTGAGGGGAGCTCTTTGAAGGGAATACCCGGCTTCTGCATGCGCGGAAAGAGATACGAGACCGTCAGTGAATAGATCGGATCGGTCAGGATGCTGATCCCACCGAGCTGTATCAGCACGGTCGCGTGGTTGATGAGTGTGATCGAGTCCGGCATAATCGCCGTTGATATGTTAAGGAATACTCGCCAGGCATGCAATGATCTGGCTCTTGTCCCAGCACAAACAATCTGAATCGATGAATTGAAGGTGATGGGAAATTATTTGATATTCTTCGTGGAGATGTCATCTGGTAAAATCACCGGCGCCTGTCCGGCAATGCCGACAGACAGAAATGTCTGTCGAACCAAAGACTTCTTAGGAGCACACCCCTGGACACGTTCAACGTCGTCATCATCGGAGCGGGCGCAGCCGGTTTGATGTGCGCCATTGAAGCCGGTAGACGGGGACGTTCGGTGCTTGTCCTCGAACACAACGACAAGATCGGCGAGAAGATCCTCATCTCTGGTGGCGGTCGCTGCAACTTCACAAACCTGAACGCGGGACCCGACAATTTCCTTTCGAAGAACCTTCATTTCTCCAAGTCACCCCTGGCGCGCTTCTCGTCTTCAGATTTCATCACTCTCGTCGAAAAGCACAACATCGCCTACCACGAGAAGAAACTGGGTCAGCTCTTCTGCAACGGAAGCTCTCAGCAGATTGTCGATATGTTGCTCCGGGAGTGCGACAACGCACATGTGTCCATACGGCCTGGCTGCGAAGTGAAGGATGTACGCAAAGGGAATCGATTCGAGCTTTTCACATCCCCCGACAATCTCGAATGCGAATCACTCGTTGTTGCCACCGGGGGGCTCTCGATCCCCCAACTGGGTGCCACGAACTTTGCGTTCTCACTTGCCCGTCAATTCGGACTCGGAATCACCGGGCTGAGGCCTGGACTTGTACCTCTAACGTTCAAGCCGGAAGACCTGCGGTTCTTCGGGGCATTGGCCGGAATCTCAGTTGACGCCAATGTCACCTGCAGGAAAGTCCCTTTCCGGGAGAGCATTCTCTTCACTCATCGGGGACTGAGTGGTCCCGGCATTCTCCAGGCGTCATCCTATTGGGAAGCAGGCGAAAAAATCTCTGTCGATCTGCTCCCGGACGAGGACGCCCCGAAGCTTCTGGTCGCTCATCATCAGACGACGAAAGAGCTGGCAACGGTTCTGGATCAACATCTTCCGCGTCGGTTCGTTCTGGAGTGGTGCGAGCGACTTGGAGGATCGAAACCGATGCAGCGCTATGCACGGAAGGATCTGGAGGAAATTGCTCGCGGACTTCACAATTGGGAAATTTTTCCCAGCGGCACGGAAGGATTCGGCAAAGCGGAAGTGACTGTCGGGGGTGTCGACACGGACGAGCTTTCATCCAAGACCATGGAAGCTCGCAAGGTAGCTGGACTCTATTTCATTGGCGAGTGTGTGGATGTCACCGGATGGCTTGGTGGATTCAACTTCCAGTGGGCGTGGTCGTCCGGCTGGGTGGCGGGGCAGTATGCGTAATCCGAAATTTATTTCGGAACAGAGGAGAAAACCTGGCGTGAGACGTCAGAAGTTAGACGTAAGACGTAAAAGGGTGTATCGTCCGGCGATTAGCTGTTCGCCATTAACTCCTTGATCACCGATCTCCAAAACTTGAAACCCCAAACTCAAAACTCAAAACTCAAAACTCTCCTAATACTTCGGTGTTATACCCAGATTGTAGAAGATGAACGAATAGATATCCGCCGTTTCTTCAATGGCTTTTGTCGTGCTGCTCGCGCCGTGGCCTGACCGAGTCTGTATCCTGATCAGGGCCGGATTACTTCCCTGATATTTCTCCTGCAGCGTGGCCGCATACTTGAACGAATGCGCCGGCACAACACGGTCATCGTGATCTGCCGTAGTGATCATGGTTGCAGGATAGCTTATGCCTTCCTTGATGTTGTGCAATGGAGAGTACTGGTAGATTGCCTGGAACTCCTCTTCAGTATCACTTGAGCCGTAGTCTGGAATCCAGTTCCAGCCGATCGTGAACTTGTGGAACCGCAGCATGTCCATCACGCCGACTTGCGGAATAGCGACTCTGATCAAGTCTGGCCGCTGGTTCATCACCGCACCGACCAACAGCCCACCGTTTGAGCCCCCCTGCATAACGAGCCTTGACGGAGAGGTGTACATGTTCACGATCAGGTA
>JACVXU010000137.1 GCA_015661185.1 Bacteroidota bacterium | reverse complement strand
CTGAGCTTTGCCAACCCGAAATCCATGATCTGCACACGCCGATCCTTGTGGATCATGATGTTCTCGGGCTTGATGTCGCGATGGACGATCCCTTTTTCGTGCGCAGCTGCAAGTCCTTCGGCGATCTGGATGCCGATGTCGAGCGCCTGTTTCATTGAGAGGGAGGACATCCTTTCCTGGAGGGTCTGGCCGTTCACGAACTCCATGACAATGAATTGCTGATTGTCATGTTCCTCAATTCCGTGAACAGTACAAATGTTGGGATGGTTGAGGGCAGCTGCGGCCTTGGCTTCCTGGATGAACCGGGCCTTGTCTTCGGAAGATGCTGAAACATGGGAAGGAAGGAATTTCAACGCTACAAGTCGATCAAGCGTCGTGTCCTGGGCCTTGTAAACAACGCCCATGCCGCCTTCGCCTAATTTCTCCAGGATCTTGTAGTGGGATATAGTCTGTCCAATCATGGTTTTGTCTCTTTCAGGTCCCGTCATATCTTGCCCCTTGGGTAGAAGTCCGAATGTTTGCATGGCAATGCTCAGTGAAAAGCCGGACTTCTTTCCGCTCACAAGTCATCGTCCGAGACTTGCGACTGCACGTTCAACAGTATCATAGACCTTGAAAACTCTGATCAAATGAGTAATCATCATGAGCGCGTGCACTTTGTCCGACAATTTTGCCAAGGACAAATCGCCACTTCGCCTTCGCAGCGACGTTAGTGCGGAAATTAGTACACCGAGCCCCGTACTGTTGATCGCCTTCAGACCGCCAAGGTCAAGGACCACTTGTTTTTCGTCCCGTTTTGTCAAACGATAGATCGTTTGTCGCAATTCTGTTGTTTCCGGCTCGCCCAATAAATTGCCTTTTAGGGAGATAACCGTAACGCGACCGTGTTTGTTTTCAGTAATTGTCATAGAGTGAACTCCTTCATTCGGAAAACCTTCTCCATCAGGTGGACGTCCGACTTTTCCTGTCGCGCCTCAAACGGCGCTACCCTCCAGCGCGAATTGAGCTTCAACGCGTGGTGTACTTTTCCAGCAGTGCCTTAAACCGCGGGTGGTCGCGGATCGAGTCCCAGCGCGGATCCAGCCGCAGCGTGTGGACGCTGAGCCAGGAGGGCCCCGCCAGCAGCCGCTCGATCTCGTCCAGGGCCGCATCGGCTGCGCCGGCCTGCGCCAAGATCCGCGCGCGATTTTCCGCCAACAGCGGACCTAAAACCGCGTCCTCGCGGTAGACAACCGACTGCTGAAGCCAGCTGGCCTCACGGAGCGCCTCGTCGCGACGGCCCAATCCGGCCAACGCCAGCCCGCGGGCCGCGTGAATGCGCCAGTCATCCGGCAGTCGCGTGATCACGGAGTCCAGAAAGGTGCGCGCCAAATCAAACGCGGTGCGCGCCGCCGTATGGTCGCCGCGCAACTGGTGCGCCCAGGCGGCGTACAGCGAAGCGGGCAGGAAGAGTTGTTGGCCCTCGAAGACGCCGGCGCGCGCGCTTCCAAGCAGCTGAAGCAGGCTGTCGGCCTGTCGTTCCCAGAGCAGGAGTTGAACATGTTGAGCGGCTCTGCTCCCGATCGGTCCAAGGTCCGCGTCCCTCGGCAAGCGGTTGAGGGCCGCCCGCAGCGTGTCGAGCTGCCCCTGCCAGAGCACGTAGGTCCATCCCCTTCGACCGGCGGCCTCGTGAAGGTCCGGCGCGAGGCTCAAGGCCCGGTCGTACACGCGCACCGCATCGGCGTAACGATGCATGGCAAGGTAGGTGTAACCACCGATGTCCAAGAACAGATTCGCGTCTCGCGGGTCGAGCTGCGTAGCCTTCCCCAATGCCGCGAGGACTTCGTCCCAGTTCCCCAAGCGGCGGTGCACATACCCGACAAACGCCAAAAGCTCGGCATCGTTGGGCAGCCCCTCGAGCGCGATCGCGAACTCATCAAGGGCGCGCCGGTAGTCCCGGCGCCCCCAATAATGCGCAAGGCCCATGGCGACGTGCGCCTGTGGCAGGTCCGGCGCAAGCCGGAGCGCCTCCTCCGCCTCTTCGCGCTGACGCGCCTCCCGCGCAGGTGAGGGATCGTAGCGGAGCCAGTGCATCCAACCGTGCACTTCCGAGAGCGTCGCGTGCGCTAACGCGAAGCCCGGATCCAGTCCCAGCGCCCGCTCGAATAGCTGCTGGGCGATCTCCCAGTTCTGCCGGAGATAGGCCGGGCGAGTCAAGTATTCGCGGCCCTGGAGGTAGAGCTGGTAGGCTTCGGCATTCGCCGTGGGGGCCGTGGCCAGCGTCTGCCGCTGGGTACTGGTGAGCGTCGCACCCAACGCCTCCACGATCTGCTGCGCCACGTCGCTTTGAACGGCAAATGCATCCTCCAGCGTGCGACTGTAGCTTTCTGCCCAGAGGTGCGCGTCCGTCGCTGCGTCGATCAGCTGCACGTTTACTCGCAGCCGCCCGCCCACCACCTGCACGCTCCCTTCTACCACGCTCCCCACTCCCAGCTCACTCGCAATCTGCTTAAGCGGGATGTTCTTGCCCGTGTAGCCCATCACCGAGGTCCGGCTGATCACCTTGAGGGCCGCCACCTTCGAGAGCTGGGTCAGCAGCTCGTCGTGCAGCCCGCCCGCGAAGTAGGCGTGCGGTCCCTCGGCGCTCAGGTTCTGGAACGGCAGCACGGCAATCGAACTTGTCGAGGTTTGTCTTGTTTTGCCGCGGAAAAGCAGCAGGCCACCAACGACAAGAATGAGGGCGAGGGCAGCGACACCAACATAAAGGGCGAGACGCTTCCGCCGGGGCAGTACTTTCCTCGGAGGTTCAGTTGTCACACCGGATTCGAGTTCCTTCTCGAGGGATCTTAAATCAGTCCGCATCTCATCCACGCGCTGATACCTATTGGCGCGATCCTTCTGCAGACACTTCTTGACGATCCGCTCCAGCTCCATCGGCACATCGCTGCGAAGCGCAGTCGGCGGCTCGGGCTGCTCGTTCATAATCGAATAAACAACCGCTTCTTGATATTCACTCTTGAACGGTAATCTTCCCGTCAGCATCTCATACAGCACCACACCCAACGACCAGATATCGCTGCGGTGGTCAATGGTGTCTCCACGCGCTTGTTCTGGAGACATGTAGCGAACCGTGCCGATGGTGGAGCCGGTCTTCGTCAGCTTTGTTCCGCCCGCTATTCTTGCCAAACCAAAATCCATAATCTTGACGACCCCATCATTCGTTAGCATCAGGTTGTCCGACTTAATGTCCCTGTGGACGATCTCCTTTTCATGTGCCTTTGCCAATCCATCCGCCGCTCCAAGAATAATCTTGACGGCTTCCTGCACTGGCAACGGCCGATCCTTGACCTTTTCTCTGACCGTCTTGCCTTCATAGTATGCCATGGCGATGAAGTACTGTCCCTTATCGGTTTCATCGATCTCATAGACAGTGCAGATATTGGGATGGTCGAGTGCAGATACTGCCCTGGCTTCGTGGATGAAGCGCTTCTTGTCCTGCTCGTCTGCGGCAAGATGCGGCGGCAAGAACTTCAGCGCGACGGTGCGGTCGAGCTTGGTGTCCTGGGCCTTGTAGACCACGCCCATGCCACCCTCCCCGAGCTTCTGCAGAATCTTGTAGTGCGAAATAGTTTGTCCGATCATTATGCCCGTGTCCCGTCGCGCAGTGGAATCTTGCGCCGTTTTCGCGTTCTTTGCGTCCCGCTCTTTTTCGCGGGAGTGGCGTCCCGACGCTTTCTGTCGGGATAATGTGATATTGTCTGTCCAATCATAGTAGGAATCCCACTTTCTTCAATAAGGCGGTGAACCTTGGGTCCGGACGGAGGGAATCCAGCACTGGGTCCACCTGAAGCCAGGTCAGCGTAGGAGATCGTTCCTCATAGGCCCTCTCAAGCCAGGCAAATGCGCGGTCGTTGTCTTTCAGGCCGGCGTAGATCGCCGCAAACTGGTAAGCTGGAACGTATTTCTTTCTGGATTCCTTCCTCAATTCTTCAATCACTTTGAGTGCTTCATCCCTCCGGCCACTGATCGCATATGCATGACCCAGCGCGCCGGTCGCGAGCAGATTATCGCTGGAAAAAGCCTTCGCTCTCTGAAACGCAGCGATCGCTTCTTCAAACATCCCCTTTTGTTCATAAACCAGCCCCAGGTTCCAGTGTGCGCGAAAGAACTCCGGATCCATTTTGAGGGTTTTGCGGAGCTGTTCGATCGCTTGGTCGTACTGCCGCGCGAAGTATAGTGTCCTTCCCACATCCGTGTTGATCACGAGAGAGAGGGGATCAAGCTCTGCTGCGCGTTTCATCTCAGCGAGGGCTTCGTCAAACTGCCCCATTGCCACGAAATAGATCAAGCCGAACCAGTGGTGCGCTGTTGCATAGCCTGGATTGAGTTCAATGGCTCGATGAAATCCTTTTTGTGCGTCAGACCAGGCCCAGTCATAAACCAGTTTCACAAAGGCCAGTGATGTGTGTGCTTCGCCGAGAGTACTATCCCCTTCAAGCGCCTTCATAGCTGCGGCCGTTGCTTTGGGGAAAGCTTCCCTGGGAGGAAGTGCGACTAATCCTGGACTTCCCAGTAAAGCATAGCAATCCGCAATACCCGCATAAGCCAGGGGATATCCGGGGTCTTCTTCAATCGCTTGCTGAAAATACTCGGTCCCCTTCCTAATTCCATCTTGCGTCCTCATGTTCCAATAGAAACGCCCCTTCAGATAAAGCTCCTGGGCTTTGGGGTTCACCGGACGAGCGTTTGTCAGGCGCGCCCGCTCTTCGGGCGATACCCTCATCCCAATTTGCCGTGCGATCACTTGTGCCATCTCGCTTTGCAATACCAAGACTCCGCGCAATTCGCGTTGATAGCTCTCAGCCCAGAGATGCTCATCAGTCGAGCCCTGGATCAACCGCACCGTGATACGCACCTGGGTGCCTTCCCTTAGCACCGACCCTTCAATCAGAGCATCCACATTGAGTTCCCGTGCGATCTGAGGGAGCGGTTTCTTGACGCCTTTGTATTGCATGGCAGATGTCCGCGAAATTACTCTCAAGGCACTGATCTTCGACAGATACGTGATCAGCGCTTCGGTCACCCCGTCTGCAAAATACTCTTGATCTGGATCTTGCCCAATGTTCTCCAGAGGTAACACAGCGAGCGACTCAATCTTTTCCTTTGTCGGTGGGAATTGCGTCAGGATCATAACAGCTGTCACAATAAGGACAAGCACTCCAAGCAACAGGTAAGCATATAATCTCTTCTTCACCGGTAGTCTGGTTTTGGTCACCGCTCCTTTTTCGAGTCCCGTCTCAATCTCTTCTTTTAGCGATCTCAGATCCGTAACTATCTCGACTACATGCTGATATCTGTTCGCGCGCTCCTTCTGCATCGCCTTCTTCACGATCCTCTCCAACTCCATTGGCACACCGGTCCTGATTGCCGTCAACGGTTCCGGTTGTTGGTTGATTACCTGGTAAGCAACTGCATCCTCATAATCACCTTGAAACGGCCTTCGTCCGGCAATCATCTCATAGAGCACCACTCCAACGGCCCAGATATCGGTTCTGTGATCAACCGCCTCTCCCCGCAGCTGCTCAGGAGACATGTATCCCATCGTGCCTATGGTTGTACCTGCCTTCGTCAAGACGGTAGCGCCGCGCAGCTTTGCCAGTCCGAAATCAAGGATCTTCAACTGCCCTTTGGTCGTGACCATGATGTTCTGACTCTTGATATCACGGTGCACGATCCCTTTCTCGTGTGCAGCCTGCAGGCCTTCGCAGGTCTGGATAACGATGGAAAGTGCGTCATCCACCTTCAGTGGACCCGACTTGATCTTCTGGGCGAGGCTCTGGCCTTCGATGAATTCCAGAGCGATGAATGTCTTTGCTTCCGATTCGTCGATCTCAAAGACGGTAGCGATATTGGGGTGACTGAGAGCGGCAGAGGCCTGGGCTTCATGGACGAAGCGGTGGCGGTCGTCCTCACTAACAAGGAGATTGGGAGGGAGAAACTTCAGCGCAACATCGCGATTCAGTTTGGTATCGTGGGCTTTGTACACAACACCCATGCCCCCTTCGCCCAGCTTCTCAAGGATTCTGTAATGGCTAATTGTCGAGCCGATCATTTGAAAGAAGGCCTAAGGTTTTGGTTAATTGGTTAAGGGGTGGGTGACAAATAATAGCAGTACACCCAAGATTCAATGATTATTTGGTAATTGGTGCATTGATTAATTGACTCAATGTCACAATGGCTCGATGACCCGATCTCCCAATGACAACATCTCTCCTCACATCTTACGTCTTACGTCTACCGCTCACAGCTCTTCACTACTCATTCCCCACAATCCCTCACTTCTTCAATAGTTGCGGCCAGTTGATGACCACCGACAGTGAATTATTGGTGCGACTTAGCATGGGACGAATGGCGAGATACCGCTTGCCGTCTTTTGACTTTGCGATGATTTGGCGGATGCGCAAGGTCGTCGGCGGAAACAACGGTTTGGCTTGACCAAATGCCGGACTTCCCGCTGCAAAGGAAACATCAGCCTTCATATGCGCATCAATAGAGGATGAATAGAATACGATGGCTGTGTTGAACCACAGGGGTGATTCACCACTGCCCGATGAGATCTGCCACTGGCCTCCTTCTCCACGCAATGAACGGACATAGATATCGCGCTTCCCCGATTCGTCGGACTGAAACACGATCCATTTCCCGTCGGGTGAAAATCTGGCGTCCTCCCCACTGATGTTGAGTTTTGTTATTTGCACCGGTCGCTGCGGGTTGTTCAGATCTATGATGCCGATCTCTCCTTGATTTCCGATGATTTGGGTAACGAGGAGGCTGCGGCTGTCGGGTGAGATGTCCAAGGGAACAATGAGGGCATTGGCGTTTGCTCCTTTGGCAAGAAGAATCTCTTGCGCCGATCCGTCGGCGGGTTTCTCGAACAAATTGGCCTTGCTTGGGCCAACTTCAGCCGAGAAGTAAAGCTTCGATCCGTCGCGGGACCAGAGTGGACGCGCACCGGAGAATGCGCCGAATGTGAGTCGCGTCTTCACCGTGCGGGTGATGTCATACACCCAGATATCGGTGCGTTGATCTTGAATCTGGATCTCATCGTAGGCGATGCGTTTCTCGTCCGGAGAAAGCTGTGCGGTAGTCCAGGGTGTCGCCTGCACGACTTGTTGTTGGCGGCCGTCACCGTCGATCCAGACGATCTCCTCCTGCGACGTTCCTCCTCCGATTGAGGAAAGAAGAATGCCGTTCTCCGATGCTGAGAAGTCTCCCTTTGCGCGTGGCAGCCAGGCATTCACTCCTTCCTGGAGCGACACCGCATCGCCCGTCAGTTCGAAGGAACCGGCGTCGAATCGTTGCGCCATCAGAATGCCCTGGCGGAGGTAGAGCAGATGGCCGGAGGCGAAGGCGCAGTTGGAGAGACCCCGGGCGATCTCTTTTGGCTGCCCTCCGTCGGCGGAGCCGATGTAGGTGATGGTATTCGAAACTCTGCCGCTCAGCTCGACCGATGTGAAGAGAAAATGTTGACCATCGGGGAGGAACGACGGGAATCGCGGAGCAACGCCTTTTCCGGAATCGAATGCCGTTACCGCTCGAACGGTTCCTCCGGCCGCTGGAACAACAAAGAGATTGGGGTCTGCAACACTGGGGGAGAAGACGATCATCCCGCCCTTGCCCCAGGCGGCGCCGCGGCCAAGGGGAGCATCAGCAAGTGTCAACACGGGGCCACCGCCTGCACTGACGGACCGGAGCTTTCCCTCGGCAAAGAAACCGATCGATCGACTGTCGAACGACCAGAATGGGTATTCCGCATCCTTCGTTCCGGGCAGCGATCGGGCCGTGTTTGAGCGCAGGGGCCGAACCCAGAGCATGCGCTGGAAGAGCGTATCGATTCCGCTGAATACTACCATGGATCCGTCGGGTGAAATACTTGAATGTCCTCCAACTCCGCTCACATACTCCATTCCGCGCGGCATCTCGATCGATGCCCAAATCGGGTCCGGAGGAGCGGCGGAGAAGAACAACAGATAGGAACCTCCCAGCCCCAGAAGAAGAGCGACGAGTGCGGTCACGGCTGTTGGTATCCATCGTGTGATTCTTGTCCGGGGCGTATCTGCTTCGTGGTCGGATTGCTGTTCCACGTGTGCGCCGGTCTGGATCCGCGAAGCAATCGCCGGGCGCGCCGCCGTGATTCTGCTCATGTGTTGCCGGCTGGAATTCCGGCGGTATCGCTTCAGGTCGAGGGCCACCTGACTTGCTGCCTGCGTCCGCTCCCTGGGATCTTTCTCGAGACACTCGAGGATGATCGAGTCGAGCTCGGGAGGAATTTCCGGGTTGACCGACGACATTGGCGGCGAATCGACGTTGACAATCTCGTACGCGAGGGCGGTTTCATGAATTCCCTTGAACGGAAGCTGCTTGCAGAAGAGCTCGAACAACACGACGCCCATTGAAAAAATGTCCGACCGGTGATCGGCATCCAGTCCCTGTACCTGTTCGGGGGACATGTAGCCGGCTGTGCCGACCGTCGAGCCTTCCTTGGTCAGCCGCGATGCACCCCGGAGTTTCGCCAGGCCGAAATCCATGATCTGCACGATTCCATCCTTGCGGAGCATGATATTGTCGGGTTTGATATCCCGGTGAATGACGCCTTTCTCATGTGCTGTCGCTAGCCCTTCGGCGATCTGAATACCGATGTCGATGGCCTGTTTTACCGAGATGGTAGATTTCTTCTCCTGAAGCGTCTGCCCCTCGACAAATTCCATCACGATGAATTGCTGCCGGCCGGAGGAGGTATCGGCTTCTTCAATGCCGTGGATGGTGCAGATGTTCGGATGGCTTAACGCCGCGGCTGACTGGGCTTCCTGGAGAAAGCGAGCCTTGTCTTGTTCCGACCCAGAGACATGAGGGGGGAGAAACTTAAGCGCGACAGCGCGGTTGAGGGTTGTGTCCTGGGCCTTGTAGACCACGCCCATGCCACCCTCACCAAGCTTTTCCAAGATGTTGTAGTGCGAGATAGTCTGGTTGATCATAGGATGAACCACAGATACTCTGAATCAAATCAGAAAAATTCATCGGGATGTCTCACCTCAGGGCGGCAAGCCGAGCTTTCGCTTCTACATACTGCGGAATGTTCTTGTCCGCATTTCTCCAGAGACGCAGGAAGGTCTCGTAGCTCTTGATCGCTTTCGCGCGCTCATTGGTACGTTCATAGATTGTGCCTTCGAGGTGGTAACTCAATGGATACAGATCCACGAATTCGGAGTACGCACCGTTTTCGTACACAGAGTAGTTTGTCCGGAGATCGTTCAGTGAAGAGATTGCGGCCGAATACTGTCCCGTGGATGCATAGACCCGGGCTGTCTGATACTGGATGAACGGTCTAGGGTGTGACATCTTCTTGAAGTGTTCCAGGGCAGTCCCGTAGTTGCCTGACTTCATGGCTTCGGAGCCATCGATCGTGAGTATAAAATCGGGCGAAATGACTTTCAATCCGGCATTGACAACGTCCAGTGCTCTCTGATATTCACCTGCATGGAGGTGGTAA
>JACVXU010000136.1 GCA_015661185.1 Bacteroidota bacterium | reverse complement strand
GAATTGGTCTCCACGCCCGTATCAAAGTTCGCATTGACGGCAAGCCCGTCGAGACAACGACAGGGCGTGTGATCTTCAATCAAATTGTCCCGAAGGACGTTCCGTTCATCAATGAACTGCTGAACAAGAAGCGTCTCGTTCAGATCATCGCAAACGTTCGGTTTCCAGTACGCTACCCAAGGCGGCCTGTCGGTTTCCATCGGGGATGTCATTATTCCCCGGGAGAAATACGAGATGGTAGCAAAAGCCCAAAAGGACGTGGAGAACGTCGAGAATCAATACTATCGGGGCTTCATCACAAATGGTGAGCGCTATAATAAAGTGATCGACATCTGGACCCGGGCCACGAGCAGAATTGCTGAGAAGCTCTTTGATTCGCTGCAGCATTCCAGAGAAGGGTTTAACTCACTCTATATGATGGTCGACTCGGGGGCTCGTGGTTCCAAGGAGCAGGTCCGACAGCTCGCCGGTATGCGCGGACTGATGGCCAAACCGCAAAAGAGTATGTCGGGAGCAACGGGCGAGTTGATTGAGAATCCGATCACGGCGAATTTCCGTGAAGGGTTGTCGATCCTTGAGTACTTCATCTCGACGCACGGTGCACGCAAAGGCCTTGCCGACACCGCTCTGAAAACGGCCGACGCAGGGTATCTTACACGCCGGCTTATCGATGTCGCACAGGACGCCATCATCGCCGAGGAGGATTGCGGTACCATCCGCGGTGTGCTGACAAGCGCCCTGAAAGAAGGGGAGGATGTGAAGGAGCCGTTGTCCGAACGTATACTTGGACGCGTATCAGTTCACGATGTGACAGATCCATTGACGGGCCAAGTCATCGTCAAGACAGCCGAAATCATCGACGAGGACAAGGCGCAGCGCATATCCGAGACGTCGATCGAGCTGGTCGAAATCCGCTCTGCGTTGACGTGCAATTCACGACGCGGTGTCTGCGCGAAATGCTACGGCAGGGACCTCACGACAGGAAAGCTCGTTGAGCCTGGAACTGCCACCGGTGTCATCGCGGCACAGTCGATTGGCGAGCCGGGTACGCAGCTGACACTTCGGACGTTCCACACGGGTGGAACTGCCAGCTTGATCGCTGCACAATCGCAGATCCTTTCCAAGTTCGAAGGCAGGGTAAAGTACGAAGGTCTGAAGACCATCGAAGTTGAATCCGAAACCGGCAAGCATTTGATCGCCTCCGGCCGAAGCGGCGTGATCAATATCATCGATGAGGACAATCGCGTTCTGACGAAGTACGATGTACCCTACGGTTCGGTGATCATGATTCGTGACCTCGCGAAAGTCGCAAAGGGTGAGATGATCTACGAGTGGGATCCGTACAACGCTTTGATCGTATCAGAGCACAAGGGAACCCTGAAGTACGTGGACCTCAAGGAGAACGTTTCGTTTCGTGAAGAGCCGGATGAGCAGACGGGGCACATTCAGAAGGTTGTCATCGATAGCCGCGAGAAAAGTCTGATCCCGGCGATTGCAGTTATCAACGCGAAGGGGCAGAAAGTTGCAACCTACTCCATCCCGACGAGGGCGCATCTTATGGTTGATGACGGTGACGAGATCCACGCCGGCACCGTCCTCGTGAAGATCCCGCGTGACATCGGCAAGACGCGTGACATCACCGGTGGTCTGCCACGTGTGACTGAGTTGTTTGAGGGGCGACATCCGAACGAGCCGGCAGTTATCTCTGAAATCGACGGCATCGTCACAATCGGTCAGCCGAAGCGCGGTGCACGCGAAGTGTTTGTGCAGAGCCACGACGGCAAGGACAAGCGAACGTATCTGATCCCGCTCGGTAAGCACATCCTGGTGCAGGACAACGATGTGGTGCATGCTGCTGATCGCCTTTCGGCCGGCGCTATCGATCCTCACGATATCCTCAGGATCAAGGGCACGACAGCGGTTCAGGAATACCTTGTGAATGAAATCCAGGAAGTGTACCGGATGCAGGGAGTGAAGATCAATGACAAACACATCGAAGTCATCGTCCGTATGATGATGCAGAAAGAGCGAATCGTCGATCCGGGTGACACCAAGTATCTGGAAGGGGACAATGTCGACAAGACGCGCCTGCACGACGAAAACGATAGCATGAATGGAAAGATCGTGGTGGTGAACAAGGGGGATTCGAAGCTGAAAATCGGTTCCCTTTCGACGAAAAAGGCGGCCCGGGAGATCAATGCTGACCTTCGAAAGAAAGAGAAGAAGGTGGTCGAGGTGCGCGATGCGGAAGCCGCGACATCAGAGCCAATTCTTCTCGGGATTACCCAGGCCTCTCTGACGACGGACAGCTTCATCTCTGCGGCCTCATTCCAGGAAACGACAAAAGTCCTGACAGATGCCGCCATCGAAGGAAAAGTCGATCATCTGCTCGGTTTGAAAGAGAACGTGATCATGGGGCACTTGATCCCGGCTGGAACAGGTCAGAAGAAATACCGCGAGCTCTTTGTGGAATCGCCTGAGACTCCGATTGCAGAGGCAGAAGCCGCCTCGGGCACCTATGAGCCGGCGGAGGTCGGCGCGCCCAAGGAGCGGAAACGCAAAGTTCGGGTTGTGGCTCCGTAAGAGAGACAATTCTTGGGTCGTGGCAGCAGAAAGTGTTTGACAAAATCCAGAAATAATGGTATATTAAAAAGCTATTTTAATCAACTTTTTGCCTCAAGAGGAGTCGATCTGAGTGCCGACAATCAATCAACTAGTTCACAACGGCAGAGAACAGGTTCTTTGGAAGAGTAAGTCTCCTGCACTGCAGTCCAGCCCGCAAAAACGCGGAGTGTGCACGAGGGTCTACACAACGACTCCGAAGAAGCCGAACTCAGCTCTCAGAAAGGTCGCCCGTGTCCGCTTGACGAATGGGATGGAGGTCACTGCCTACATTCCAGGTGAAGGCCACAATCTGCAGGAACACTCAATCGTTCTTATCAGAGGCGGTCGCGTCAAGGATCTTCCGGGTGTTCGCTACCACATCATTCGTGGTACGCTGGACACGCAAGGTGTGCAGGATCGAAAACAGGGGCGCTCAAAGTACGGAGCTAAAAAGCCAAAGCTGGCTTAGGTCATAGACAACGGATGAGAAAGAAACGCTCAACACGACGCATCACAAGTCCCGATCCAAAGTATCAGGACATTTTGGTTTCGCGATTTATCAATTCCTTGTTGAAGAAGGGCAAGAAGCATACTGCCCGGGGAATCCTGTACGGAGCCTTTGACCTCATCGAGGAGAAGACCAAGAACAAGCCTCTGGATGTTTTCAAGAAAGCGGTTAACAATGCGTCGCCCATGATCGAAGTGCGCGCACGTAGAGTCGGTGGTGCTACCTATCAAGTTCCCACAGAAGTTCGTCCCGAGCGACGAACCGCTCTTGCAATCCGCTGGTTGATCGGCTACTCCAAAGATCGCTCGGATACATCGATGGCACAGAAGCTGGCCTCCGAATTGATGGCTGCCGCTGCAGGTGAAGGTGGCGCAATCAAGAAGAAGGATGATGTCCATCGTATGGCAGAAGCCAACAAGGCTTTTGCACACTTTAAGTGGTAATCAAGTACCGCTCGTTCGGTAAATCGTTCTTATCGCTTTCACATTCCGCAGGGGAATTCTGCCCTCTCGGGTCACTGTAATTTTATGCCTCGCGACTATTCATTAGAAAAGACCAGGAATATCGGCATCATGGCTCACATTGATGCCGGTAAGACAACCACGACAGAGCGCATCCTGTTCTACACGGGGGTGTTGCACCGGATGGGAGAGGTGCACGATGGCGCTGCGACGATGGACTGGATGGAGCAGGAGAAGGAACGGGGCATCACGATTACGAGTGCTGCAACCACTTGTTTCTGGCGCGACAATCGCGTCAACATCATCGACACGCCGGGCCATGTTGATTTCACCATTGAAGTTGAGCGCTCGTTGCGCGTCCTTGACGGTGCGGTGGCGCTCTTTTGTTCTGTCGGTGGCGTTGAGCCGCAATCGGAGACTGTGTGGCGTCAGGCGGACAAGTACGGCGTGCCGCGTATCGCCTTCGTGAATAAGATGGATCGTGCCGGTGCGGACTTCCTCGGCGTTGTTGACATGATGCGCTCGCGCCTCGGCACGAACGCTATCCCTGTCCATCTTCCTGTTGGCGAAGGTGAGATGTTTGCCGGCATCATCGACCTCATTACGATGAAGGCGAGGATGTATCACGAAGGGACCCAGGGCGCGACATGGGATGATGAACGAATACAGAATCAAGATGCTTGAAGCGGTCGCTGATGAAGACGATTCGCTTCTCGTGAAGTACCTGGACGGAAAAGAAATCTCTCCGGCAGAGGTGCGGGAAGTGCTCCGGAGGGCAACGCTCAAAGTCAGTATCATCCCGGTGTTGTGTGGTTCATCCTTCAAGAATAAGGGGGTCCAGAACCTCCTTGATGCTGTCATCGATTTGCTCCCGTCTCCTCTCGACATCAATGAGGGGCTCGTCCATGGGCATCATCCGCACAGGCGGGATGATGTGGTTCGGAAGGTGTCCGACACGGAGTTATTCAGTGCCTTGGCGTTCAAAATAATGACCGATCCGTTCGTAGGCCGCTTGACGTACTTCAGAGTGTATTCAGGCACCCTCAAATCTGGTTCATATGTCTACAACGTGACGACGGACAAGAATGAGCGGGTGTCCCGGCTTCTGAGAATGCACGCCAACCACAGGGAAGAGGTCAGTGAGGCGCACGCAGGCGACATCGTGGCGGGCATTGGGTTGAAGAACACGAGGACAGGCGATACGCTGACGAATGAGGACGATCCGATCATCCTTGAAAAGATGATTTTTCCGGAACCCGTCATCGACGTTGCCATCGAACCAAAGACGAAGGCTGATCAGGAAAAGCTTGGCGAAGCTCTTCAACGGTTGGCAGAGGAAGATCCTACATTTCGCGTTTCATCCAATGAAGAAACAGGTCAAACGATCATCAGCGGGATGGGCGAGTTGCACCTGGAGATTATCGTAGACCGCATGAAACGGGAATTTCGCGTTGAGGCAAACGTCGGAAAGCCGCAAGTTGCATACAAGGAGACCATCACGAAGAAAGTCGAGGCGGAAGGGAAGTTCGTCCGTCAGAGTGGTGGCCGTGGTCAATTCGGACATGTCGTTATCGAGATTGAGCCCAACGAAAAAGGAAAAGGGTTTGAGTTCGAGAATGACATCGTCGGTGGTTCGGTGCCTCGGGAATACATCAAGCCGATCGAAGTCGGTATCATGGAGGCGATGAAGAATGGTGTCCTTGCAGGATACCCGGTTGAGGACGTGAAGGTGAGGCTGTTCGATGGATCGTTCCACGCTGTGGACTCGTCGGAAATGGCCTTCAAGATTGCAGGTTCCATCGCGTTCAAAGAAGCGGCGCGCAGAGCGGCTCCGGCTATTCTGGAACCGATCATGGCGGTAGAAGTTGTCACCCCGGAAGAGTATCTGGGAGACGTGATGGGGGACCTCAGCTCCCGAAGGGGAAAAATCGAAGGCATGACGAACCGCAAAGATGCACAGGTGGTCAAAGCGGCGGTGCCGCTCTCAGAGATGTTTGGCTATGCAACTGTCGTTCGGTCAATGACACAAGGACGGGCACTCTACACCATGCAGTTCTCGCACTATGAACAAGTTCCGAAGTCAATTTCGGATCAGATCATTGAAAAAGTTCGAGGCAAAGAAGCAGCGACGGCATAACGGGAAATCGACAGTAATTGACTTCAGACACAACCAAAGGAGATCATCCACATGGCAAAGGAAAAATTTGATCGCAGCAAGCCGCACGTAAACGTGGGGACGATCGGTCACGTTGACCATGGAAAGACGACCCTCACCGCGGCCATCACGATGGTCCTGGCGAAACGGGGTTTGTCCCAGATTCGCACGTTCGATTCGATCGACAACGCGCCTGAAGAAAAGGCCCGTGGCATTACGATCAACACGGCGCACGTGGAATATTCGACAGCGAAGCGACACTATGCGCACGTCGATTGCCCGGGTCACGCTGACTACATCAAGAACATGATCACAGGCGCTGCCCAGATGGACGGTGCAATCGTGGTAGTTGCCGGAACCGATGGTCCGATGCCCCAGACGCGTGAGCACATCCTGCTGGCGCACCAGGTGAACGTGCCGAAGATCGTCGTGTTCATGAACAAAGTCGATGCGGTGGACGATACGGAGTTGTTGGACCTGGTCGAACTTGAGATGCGCGACCTCCTGAAGAAAAACGATTTTCCCGGCGATGAGATCCCGATTATCCGCGGCTCCGCGTTGAAGGCTATGGAAGCGGCGCTTCGGCCCGATGTGAAGCCGGATGATCCTGCGTTCGCGTGCATCAACGAACTGATGGATGCCGTGGATAACTATATCCCGTTGCCACTGCGAAACGTCGACAAGCCGTTCCTGATGCCGGTTGAAGACGTATTCTCGATCACCGGTCGTGGTACCGTTGGTACCGGCCGTGTCGAGCGCGGCAAGGCAAAGGTTGGTGATGAAGTTGAGGTCGTCGGTTTCGGTGCGCACAAGAAGACGGTCATCACGGGCGCCGAGATGTTCCGCAAGGAGCTTGATGAAGTCACGGCAGGCGACAATGCCGGATTGCTCTTGCGCGGTGTTGAGAAGGACGAACTCGAACGCGGCATGGTCATTGCGAAGGTTGGATCCATCACGCCGCACAAGAAGTTCAACGCCCAGGTGTACGTATTGAAGAAAGACGAGGGTGGACGTCACACGCCGTTCATGAACGGCTACCGTCCGCAGTTTTACTTCCGGACGACGGACGTGACGGGTGTGGTTAGCCTTCCTGCCGGCGTCGAAATGGTTATGCCGGGCGACAACGTCGACAACATGCAAGTCGAGCTCGTCTCCGACGTCGCTATGGAAGAAGGCCTCCGGTTCGCTATTCGTGAAGGCGGACGTACCGTGGGTGCCGGTGTCGTATCGAAAATCGTTGAGTAATCATAGGGGTTCTGGCTTTCCGTCAGAACCCTTTGTTTTTTCTTCATTCTCGTAACTGAGGGAGGAATCTTCGTTGGCTGGTCAGAAGATTCGCATCAAGTTAAAGTCGTACGATCACAATCTGATCGATAAGTCGGCTGAGAAGATCATCAAGACGGTGAAGGCGACCGGAGCTGTTGTGTCTGGTCCCATTCCTTTGCCCACGAAACGGTCGCTCTACGTCGTGAACCGGTCTCCTCACGTTGATAAGAAGTCGCGCGAGCAATTTGAGACGCGATCGCACAAGCGGTTGATCGACATCCTCAACTCGACGAGCAAGACGGTAGACTCGCTGATGAAGCTTGAGCTGCCTGCCGGTGTTGATGTGGAGATCAAGGTCTAGTGTCGGTTGGACAGTCGGACGAAAACTGAACGAATTCCTATTTTGTAATGAGAGCCTTGTTCGGACACAACGAGTGAGTCGACAAGGGGATGACTCAGGAGCAGAACAGTGAGCGGCATTCTCGGTAAAAAGATTGGAATGACAAGCATCTTTGATGACAACGGGCAGATGATCCCGTGCACCATCATCGAGGCCGGTCCGTGCTACGTCACGCAGGTCAGGACGAAGGTCAAGGACGGGTACGAAGCCGTGCAACTCGGTTTCGATGAAATCAAAGAACGGCTTGTGAACAAGCCACTAAAAGGTCACTTCAAGAAGAGCGGCGTGAAACCACTTCGGCTCATCTCGGAGTTTCGCATTATCAACGGGACGCAGTTCCAGGTAGGACAGGAAGTGCGTGTCGACTCCTTCGCGCAGGGTGATGTCGTGGATGTATCGGGACGGTCGAAGGGAAGAGGCTTCCAGGGTGTCGTGAAGCGGCATCATTTCGGCGGCGTCGGCATGACAACACACGGTCAATCCGATCGTGTGCGGGCACCCGGATCGATCGGTTCCAGTTCGTATCCTTCCCGAGTGTTGAAGGGTATGCGTATGGCCGGCCGGATGGGCGGAGAACGCGTGACCGTGAAGAACCTGAAAGTTCTCAAGGTGATCGCGGAATCGAACATCCTGATCGTGAAGGGGTCTGTCCCAGGAGCTATCAATAGTTATCTCGAAATCGTAAAACAGAGCTGAGACGCAGTGCTCGGGAAGAAAAGCCATGGAGTTAGAAGTCTATAAAAAGGACGGTACGAAAAGCGGCGAGACTGTGACGCTTGCGCCGGAGGTCTTTGAGATCACTCCGAACGACCACGCAATCTACCAGGCGGTTCGCTCGATCCAGGCAAATCAGCGCCAGGGTACGCACAAAGTCAAAGGGCGCAGTGAAGTGAGAGGCGGTGGGAGGAAGCCCTTCAAGCAGAAGAAGACGGGCCGTGCGCGTTCCGGGTCAACCAGGTCTGGCGTGTGGGTTGGTGGCGGTTCGATCTTCGGTCCCAAACCGCATGACTACGTGCTGAAGATCACGGCGAAGGTCAAGGCGCTTGCCAGGAAGTCTGCCCTCAGCTACAAAGCGAAAGATAATTCAATCGTCGTCGTGGAAGATTTCAGCCTCGATGCGCCGAAGACAAAAGAGCTCACCTCCGTTCTGAAAGCGTTGTCGCTTTATGGAAAGAAGACGCTGCTGATCACCAGCAAGAACGAAGAGAGCGTGTACAAGTCCGGCCGCAACATTCCCACGGTGAACATCCGGGAAGCCGACAAGGCCTCGACGTACGACATACTCGACACTCAGGTGCTGCTTATTCAGAAGAGCGCCGTCGGTGTTCTCCAGAAATCGTTGATGAACTAGGCTAACGCTATGACTGGAATTCTGAAGCGACCGATCGTCACAGAAAAAATCACAGGGCTGCAGGACAAGCGGCAGTTTTCCTTTGAGGTGCCGCTCGCTGCCAACAAGATCGAGATTGCGAAGGCGGTGGAGAAGAAGTTCAAGGTGAGCGTTGTCAGCGTTCGCACGATGACCGTGAAGGGAAAGCGCAAGACCCAGCTGACTCGCAAGGGTCGGTTCGAGGGACGCAAGAGCACCTGGAAAAAGGCGATCGTCACCCTGAAAGAGGGAGACAAGATCGACTACTTTGAAAATGTTTGATTGACCGAACAGCAGGGATCCTATGGCATTACGAAAATTACGGCCGATGACTCCAGCGACGCGATTCTATTCGATCGCGACGTTCGAAGAAGTCACGAAGACCACTCCAGAAAAAGCGTTGCTGACGCCGATCAAGAAATCCGGTGGAAGAAACAACATGGGCCGCATCACCTCCCGTCACCGCGGCGGTGGGCACAAGCGGATGTACCGCATCGTGGATTTCAAACGCGGGCGGCATGGTGTCGAGGCAAAAGTTGCGGCGATCGAATATGATCCCAACCGCTCGGCTCGCATCGCTCTTCTGCAGTTCGTCGATGGTGAGAAGCGCTACATCATCGCTCCCGATGGGTTGAAGGTCGGGCAGAAGCTGATGTCAGGACCTGGCGTCGAAGTGCAGTTGGGGAACGCGATGCCGCTCTCCGAGATTCCTGTCAGCACCTTCGTCCACAACGTTGAACTCAAACCTGGCAAGGGGGGGCAGCTCGGCCGGAGCGCAGGCAACTCCCTGCAATTAATGGCGAAAGAAGGCGATTTCGCGACGTTGAAACTCCCTTCGGGTGAGGTTCGGAAGGTGCCCGTGATCTGCTACGCTACGATCGGGATCGTTGGAAACGCCGATCACGAAAATATCAGTCTTGGGAAGGCGGGTCGCTCACGCTGGCTTGGAATCCGACCGCAGTCGCGAGGTATGGCGATGAACCCGGTCGATCACCCGATGGGGGGTGGAGAAGGCCGGTCGAAGAGCGGTGGTGGCGGCCAGCACCCGGAGTCGCCCTGGGGAAAATATGCGAAGGGTTTGAAGACACGCAAACGCAAGAATCAATCGAACAGATACATTGTGAAACGTCGCAAGTAAGATAGTCTCACACTCTAACCGAAGAAGAGCGCAATGAGTCGTTCACTGAAAAAGGGTCCTTACGTGGACCCGAAACTGCAAGGCAAAGTCGAAGCCCTGAACAAGTCGAATCAAAAGAAAGTTATCAAGACCTGGGCGCGGTCGTCCACAATCACTCCTGACTTCGTGGGACACACATTCGCGGTGCACAACGGAAATAAGTTCATTCCGGTGTACGTTCAGGAAGCGATGGTCGGCCACAAGCTCGGTGAGTTTGCACCCACACGAGTATTCCGTGGTCACCCTGGTCTGAAGTCTGAGAAAACTACATCTCCCGCCTAGTGACATAGTGAGGATTTTGAATGGAAGCTCAAGCGATTCATCGATTTGTTGACACGTCACCAAGAAAGATGATGATTGTCATTGATCTCATCCGAGGCCGAGGGGTTGAGGACGCATTAACCATGCTGCATTTTTCCCCCAAGCATGCCTCGAAGACGGCAGAGAAAGTGTTGCGCTCGGCCATCTCGAACCTGCATAGCAAGGATGAGGGGGGACGAATTGACACAGCGGCAATGTTTGTCAAGGAAGTGTTCGTCAATGGCGGGCCGATGGTGAAGCGCATACGTCCTGCGCCGATGGGACGAGCATTTCGCGTTCGGAAGCGCTCACATCACCTGACAATCGTTGTCGCAACTCTCGCGACAAAGGCGAAGGCGAAACCCGCGGCACCGAAAGCAGCGGCGGAGGCCACGCCGAAGACCAAGAAGAAGGCCACTGAAGCCACGAAGCAGGAACCGAAACCAGCATCAACGGGAAGCTAAGAGGAGGATCTTTTGGGTCAGAAAACACATCCGATTGGATTTCGTCTCGGCATCACCAAGTTATGGGATTCCAACTGGTATGACGAGAAAGGGTTCGCAGGGAAGTTGCAGGAGGATCTGATGGTTCGGAATTATGTCCGGAACCGTCTGAAGAAAGCTGGAATCTCCCGCGTTCAGATCGATCGGACGCCGAAACGCGCAGTGATTACGATTCACACCTCGCGCCCCGGCATCGTCATCGGAAAAAGCGGGAAGGAAATCGCCCAACTCGAGGAAGAGCTCAAGAAGGTCACCTCGAAGGACGTGAAGATCCTCATCCATGAAATCAAACGGCCGGAGCTCGATGCACAGCTGGTGGCGGAGGCCATCGCATCGCAGATCGAAGGGAGAATTTCCTTCCGTCGGGCGATGAAGCAGTCGATTACCGCGGCGATGAGAATGGGTGCTGAGGGGATACGTGTGATGTGCGGAGGACGGCTGGGCGGAGCAGAAATTGCGCGTAGAGAACAGTACAAAGAAGGACGCATCCCGTTGCATACCATCCGCGCCGATATTGACTACGCGACTGCGACCTCCCGTACGATCTACGGAGCGATCGGAATCAAAGTCTGGATCTGCAAGGGCGAGATCCTCGGCCCTGTGAACCGATAAGTAAGGAGTGATTGACGTATGTTGATGCCGAAGAGAGTGAAGTTCAGAAAAACCCAGCGCGGACGCATGAGAGGAAAAGCGACCCGCGGAGCCTCTGTCGCATTTGGCGACTTTGGGCTGAAGGCACTCGAGCCCGCATGGATTACGCAGCGGCAGATCGAGGCCACGCGTGTTGCGCTGACCCGTATGATGAAGCGTGAGGGAAAAGTGTGGATCCGGATTTTTCCGGACAAGCCGGTTACAAAGAAGCCCGCTGAAACCCGTATGGGAAGCGGCAAAGGTGTCCCGGAGTTCTGGGTTGCCGTTGTCAAGCCGGGACGCGTGATGTTTGAGCTGGGTGGTGTCACACGGGAACTCGCGGCCGAAGCATTCAAACTCGCTTCGCACAAGCTGCCCATCAAGACGAAGTTGGTCACGCGGGTCGACTACGAGGCCCAGTAATTCAACGAGGCAAAGGAGTCACGATGAAAGCGTTTGAACTGCGAGAACTCTCCGATATGGAGCTGACCAGACGGATTCTGGAAGAAGAGGAAAGCCTGGCAAACCTCCGTTTTCAGAAGGTGATCAGCCAGCTGGAGAATCCGATGAAGCTTCGGTTGACGAGGAAAGATATCGCCCGGATGAAGAGCATTCTCCGTGAGCGTCAATTGAAGAAGCCTGAGCCACAGACCGATCAATCTGCTAATCAGAAGAAGGCGTAAGGAATGAGCACTGAATCAACGACCGCCCCCGTCCGTCGCAATCAACGCAAAGTCCGCGTCGGCAAGGTCATCAGCAACAAGATGCAGAAGAGCATCGTGGTGTCCCTGGAACGAAAGGTTCCGCACCCCCTCTATAAGAAATACTACAAGCAGACATCCACGCTGATGGCTCATGATGAAAAACGGGAAGCCGGCATCGGTGATACCGTGAAAGTAATGGAGACCAGGCCAATCAGCAAGCGGAAGCGGTGGCGGTTGGTCGAAATAGTTGAGAAGGCAAAGTAAGGTTCCGGTCCCGAACACGACGAGCATTGCGAGGAGTATCCCATGATCCAGGAAGAAACGAATCTAGTTGTCGCAGACAATTCCGGAGCAAAGAAAGTCCGGTGCATCCGAGTTCTGGGTGGGCACGACAGACGGTATGCGTCTCTCGGCGACCTGATCGTTGTAGCCGTGAAGAGCGCCATTCCTGGTGCACCGGTGAAAAAGGGGGAAGTCTCCCGAGCCGTCGTCGTTCGCACGCGAAAAGAGGTCGGACGCAAGGATGGGACGTTCATCCGCTTTGATGAAAACGCTGTGGTGCTCCTGACCCCGCTGGGAGAACCGCGTGGGACGCGCATTTTCGGTCCTGTTGCCCGAGAGCTGCGTGAGCGTCAATACATGAAGATTGTTTCGTTGGCCCCGGAAGTACTCTAACGGTTGAAGGATAGTCGTATGCATGTTCATAAGAATGATACAGTGTTGGTGATCGCCGGCAACGCGCTGGGCAAGCAAGGCAAAGTTCTCAAGGTTTTCCCGGACGCTGATCGCGTAATCATCGAAAACGTCAATATCGTCAAGCGGCACGCCCGCCCGAACCAGAAGAACCCTCAGGGAGGAATCGTGCAGAAGGAAGGGCCTATCAGCGCATCGAACGTGATGGTGATTTGTCCGAAGTGCAGCAAGGCGACGCGGATCGGACATACGCACGTCACCGATCCTTCGAACCTGAAGCGCAAGACGATGCGCGTGTGCAAAACCTGCAAAGAGATGTTCTAGTGTGACGATGGAATTTTTGGAGAAATAATCTATGGGAAAAGAAAAAGAACAAAAGAAGCCTGAGGATCGCAAAGGGAAGGAACCGAAGCAGGCGAAGGGCGCTGGCGAGGGGGGTGGAAAGAAGCAGGCAGGAAAGCGCGAAGCTGGAGCACCTGCCCGTCTGTTCGTTCAGTACAAGAAGGAAGTCATCCCTCAGCTGATGAAGCGGTTCAAGTACAAGAGCGTCATGCAGGTGCCACGATTGGTGAAAATCTCCGTCAACAGCGGCGTTGGCATGGCGACCCAGGATCCGAAGATTCTTGA
>JACVXU010000379.1 GCA_015661185.1 Bacteroidota bacterium | reverse complement strand
CCAGTCGGTTGTTCCTGATCCTGTCCAGCATTTGAAGGTCGGGGGAAAAGATTGATCGAAAGGATACCGATGAGGACGAAGAGTACTGATCCGTAGGCGACCGGTCGGGCTTTTTGCATGAGGGAACTCAGGGATATCGGGAATGACTGGAACTATCTCAACAATACTCACGCAAAGGCGCAAAGAGCGCAAAGAACGCAAAGGTGTTCAGATCGAAAGGTTTTGCGGCTTGGCGTCTTTGCGTGAGATCTCTGGCAAGAAAGCTAATGGAGTTTCGAGTGAAAGACAAGCCTCCGAAAGTCAGCGGCTTCAACGGGCGCGCTATTTCCCGGCGGCGCGCAGCAGAGGCTCGTCGATCGGCTCCCAGAGCTCGATCTTGTTCCCTTCAGGATCCATGATCCAACCGAATTTGCCGTACTCGAATTCCTCCACTTCGCCGACTACCGTCACTCCTTCTTTGCGCAACTCGTCGAGAAGCGCTCTGAGGTTCTCGACCCGATAGTTGAACATGAATTGCTTGTCGCTCGGCTTGAAATACTCTGTCGAGTCAGGGAATGGACTCCAGGCCGTGATACAAGTCTTGCCGGGATCGTCGGGGTTTCTCCACGTAAACATCCCTCCGTACTTGTCCGATTCGATCCCTAGGTGCGTCCGATACCAATCCTTCATCTTTTCAGGATCAGTGCACCTGAAAAAGACTCCTCCCAGACCCGTGACCCGTTTCATCCTTATAAGCCCTCCGATCACAAAGACAAAGAGACAAGAATACAGAAATCATCTCAGCATACATACAGTTTGTTCTTTGAATAGCACACCCACCAAGGAATAGCACACCCACCAAGAGATGAAGCAGGGCGGGCAGGCAGATAACACAGAAGAAGCACGAGATAGTCACAGATAGATCAACCTGAATCAACTGTCAGAAAAACCGCAGCAAAAGCAATCAGTGCAGATCACGTGACATCACTGTCATCAGTGTGCTAATCACAGTCTACACAGAAGATGCACGTGTGGTCGCAGAAAGATCAACCCTGGCATCACTGGGTGCCTCCATATGATGGATGTGATTGAAATCGCCGTTGATGAAACTAACTCAGATTGGTGATAAAGGCAAGGAAACAAACGCACGGCTCGCATTGGCGCCGAGCGGGACTTGTGCTTGCAACGTTGGGCTTATTCGGCTACATTGCATCTTCGAAAGGTGGCAGTCTATCATGCATATACCAGACGGTTTTCTTGACGCGAAGACGGCAATTGCCACCGGGCTTTTCTCCATCACGGGGCTCGGTGCTGCGTTGCGCAGAGCTGGACGGCATGTTCAGCCGCGCAAGATCCCACTGATTGGACTCGCGGCGGCATTCATCTTCGTGGCACAAATGCTCAACTTCCCCGTCGCCAGCGGGACATCCGGCCACTTGCTCGGAGCGACGCTCGCGGCAGTCCTGCTGGGACCGAGCGCGGCCATCATTGTCATGTCTTCCGTTCTCATCGTTCAGGCGCTCATATTCGCAGATCGCGGCATACTGGCATTGGGCGCCAACATCTTCAACATGGCCATCGTCGCGCCATTGTGTGGGTTTGGCATCTACAAGATTCTTCGGACCTTCTTTCGGGGCGAGCAAGGACGCCTGGCCGCAGTTGGCTTCGCATCGTGGTGTGCAACAGTGATCGCCTCGGTTTTCTGCGCCGGTGAGCTGGCCTGGTCAGGAACAGCCCTTTGGGGAACGGCCTTTCCCGCGATGGCTGGAGTACATATGCTCACCGGACTTGGAGAAGCTACAATCACAATGCTGGTGATCGCGGCAATCAGCAAGACTCGCCCCGAGCTGCTGGAAGACAACGATCAGGCAGTCTCGATCAACGGCAGATCGACAGCGTTCGTCTACGTTGCCCTCATCGTCATCGGACTCCTCCTGCTCGTTGCCCCGCACACTTCTCCGCTGCCAGATGGGTTGGAAAAAGTAGCTTCCTCGCTCGGGTTCGAGCACAAAGCAATCGAAGAACCGATTTTGCCATCGCCGATCAAAGACTATCAAGTGCCCGGCATACAGTCAGCCGGAACCGCTACAATCGTAGCTGGCGTCATCGGCGCGATTGCAGTATTCGCTCTGTCATTTCTCTTCGCGCGCGTGCTCGCCCGTCGTCACAAGAGCGCGGTTCATCCTTCATCACCGGCAAACCGACAATAGAGCCACATGCGCCACGACTTTCTGGACCGCTACAGCCGCCTCAACAGCCCAATCCACCGGCTTCCGACAACTGTGAAATTACTCTCGACATTGTGCATCATCTCCGCGACTGTCACTGTTCACTTCACTCAAGTCTGGTTCTTTATCCTCGTGGCAGGGGGGCTTCTCATACTCTCAGCTCTGACGACAATACCCTGGAGATTTGTGTTCGGAAGACTCATGGTGCTCGAACCTTTCGCTCTCGGCATTGCCGTCATGGCGCTCTTCCAGGAAAACGGCGTCTTCGTGTTCCTTTCGATTCTGACGAAAAGCACATTGTGCCTTTTCACTGTGATTCTGCTTTCAAACACAACACCGTTCGCAGAGATCCTTCTGTCACTCAAACGTTTCGGCGTACCGAAGCTGCTGATCACAATTCTCGCGCTGATGTATCGGTATTTGTTCGTCTTGATTGACGAAGCAGAGAGGTTGAATCGCGCCCGCAGCAGTCGCACTTTTTCGAGCAGCCCCTTTCGGAAGTGGAACACGATGGCGTCGCTCATCGGTCAACTGTTCGTTCGTTCAACGGAGCGGGCAGAGCGGATTTATGCGGCCATGTCTGCACGGGGGTGGAGATGAACCCAGCCATCGAAATTCGAGGTCTCCAATTCCGATACCCAGATGGCAAGGAGGCGCTGCGCGGGATAAGCTTCACGATTGCTGACGGGGAATGTGTCGGGTTGGTCGGTCCAAACGGTTCGGGGAAGTCAACGCTGTTGCTGCATCTGAACGGCTTGTTGCCAGAGTCGCTTCCCAAAGACCCCAACGTGCTAGTCTATGGAAGAGCTCTTTGTCGGGAGAATGCTGCAGAGATACGGCGGGATGTCGGCCTGCTTTTTCAGGATCCGGACGATCAGTTGTTCTGTCCGACGGTCTATGAAGACGTGGCCTTCGGGCCGGAGCAGTTCGGTCTTGAGAAAGAGAAGGTAAGAACAGTCGTTACAAAAGCACTTGAAACGACCTCCCTGCTCGGCCATGAACATCGGTCCCCACATCACTTGAGCAGCGGCGAGAAGAGGCGGGTTTGCCTCGCCGGAGTGCTGGCGTGCGAGCCCCGTGTGCTGGCCCTCGATGAGCCAACGAGTAACCTCGACCCGCGCGGGAAACGGAACCTGATTCAGACACTTAAATCAATTCCTGCGACGAAGATCATCGCCACACACGACCTCGAAATGGTGGTTGAACTCTGCCCGCGCACCATTGTCCTCGACCAGGGTCTGATTGTCGCCGATGGCTCCACACATCAGCTTCTTGGCGACGAGAAGCTCATGCTCGCTCACGGTTTGGAAAAGCCACACATCCTGCGACACAAACACCCGCATTAGCAGCAAGCCCTCTCAAACCCAAATTCTCGTCAGTCCGTCTTCCGAGGAGATCAAACACCTCAGTCTTCACATGATTGGAAGGTTCGATCCCGAAGTACGATTCAGGCATGTAACACGAGTTCATACCGCTGCTCCGTAAGCTTGCAACCCCAGAGTTCCTGCGTGTGCTCTTCGGTGAGTCGGAAGTCAACTTTGCGGTATACCTGTGCAGCCGTCAGGAGCGAACTGACGGTCCACAGGAACACTCTTTCGTATCCGCTTTCCCGACAGAACGCTACCGCCTCTTCGACGAGTCGATTCCCCAGCCCTCTCCCC
>JACVXU010000378.1 GCA_015661185.1 Bacteroidota bacterium | reverse complement strand
CAAGACAGGCGAAGTAGCCTCAGCGGCTGATTTCCAGGATCTTGTACTTCAGTTCTCCGGCCGGTACTCGAATAGACACAACATCGCCCTTCACTTTCCCCATTAGTCCCTTACCGAACGGCGATGTGACGGAAATCTTGTTCTTGTCGAAATCTGCTTCTTCCTGTGAAACAAGGCGATACTCGCTCGTTTCTCCGTTCTTCAGATCCTCAAGTGTCACCACCGAGAGGATGTAGATCTTATCGTTAGGAAGCTGGGAGCTCTCGATAATGCGAGCGTGCATCAGGGTTTCCGCAAGCTTTGCGATACGTAGCTCCAGATGCTGCTGCGCCTCTTTCGCCGCGTCGTACTCAGCGTTTTCGCTGAGATCTCCGTACGCTCGTGCCTCGGCGATCTTCTGAGCTACATCTTTCCGGCCGTTGATCTTCAATTCCCGGAGCTCCGCTTCGAGCTCAACGAACCGCTCTCGCGTCAAATACACAGTGCCGTTGTTCGTCTCTCCCATGGATCCTTCCCTTCAGACTTGGTGCCCTTTGTTCTGCCTCGACTCTACAAGACAAAAAGAAAAGCCATCATCTCTTTGAGAGATGGTGGCTCCGCTTGCTTCGTGAGCAAGCTATTACAAAAATCAGTGAGACGCAAGAAAAAAGTGCTGCGGATGACCCATCCCGGACATCGACATGCTCCCTACGCCCGCTCTACCAGAATGAGGTGTCCAAGCTTGTCCCGCTTCGCCTTCAGATAGTGCTCGTTGAAGAAGTTCGAGTCGATTTCCAGCGGAATCCGCTCTACAATCTCCAGTCCGTATCCGTTCAGGCCCACAACCTTTTTCGGATTGTTCGTCATCAGCCGCATCTTCCCGACACCCAGGTCCCGAAGGATCTGTGCCCCGATACCGTAGTCTCTGAGGTCGGGCCGGAACCCCAACTCTTCGTTCGCCTCGACGGTGTCAAGTCCCTCATCCTGGAGTTTGTACGCCTTGAGCTTGTTCATCAATCCGATCCCTCTTCCCTCCTGCCGCATGTACAGGACGACCCCCTTTCCCTCCTTCTCAACGAGCTGCATCGCCGAGACAAGTTGCTCGTTGCAGTCACAGCGCAACGAACCAAACACATCACCTGTGAGACACTCTGAATGCACCCTCACCAGCGTTGGCACTTCCGGAACGATATCGCCTTTGACAAGTGCGATGTGTTCCTTGTTGTCCGTTTCGCTCTTGTAGAGATAGAGCTGGAAGTCTCCGTGCCGTGAGGGAAGTTTGGTCGAGACGACCCGGTGAACCAGTTTCTCCCGTTGCATCCGGAACTCAATCAGGCCCCTCACGGAAATCACCTTCATTCCGAATTTCCGCGCCAGCTGCAGAAGCTGGGGAACGCGCGCCATCGAGCCATCTTCGTTGAGAATTTCACACAGCACTGCGGCAGGGTACAATCCCGCAAGCCGGCACAGATCGACTGCAGCTTCGGTATGCCCGGCCCGCCGAAGGACTCCCCCATCAGACGCCTTGAGCGGAAAAATGTGACCCGGCCTCCCAAGGTCAATCGCTTTCGTCTTCGGATCAGCCAATGCACGGACGGTTGCGGCCCGATCACCCGCAGAAACGCCCGTGGTGGTTCCGTGGAGATAATCGACAGAGACAGTGAACGGAGTCTCGTGCAATGACGTATTCGACTCAACCATCGCCTCAAGACCAAGCTCCTTCGCCCGCACAGCTGTAATCGGCACACACACAACACCCCGGCCTTCTCTCGTGAGAAAGTTGATTACCTCCGGCGACGCCTTTTCAGCGGCGACGATAAAGTCCCCTTCATTTTCACGGTCCTCGTCGTCAACGACGATGATCGTTTTCCCCTCTCGCACATCCACGATCGCCGCTTCGGTGGTGTCGAACTCAGACTTCAGTACAACATTCATACTGACTCCTCACGCACGCACTCAACCTACTTCGTCTTTTCCTCGGGTTTGGCATCCCTCAACACTGACCCTACAGAGCCGCGATCGACTTTCACCTTCACATTATCAGCGATCTGCACAAGAACCGTTTTGTCCTCAATCCCGATGACGGTTCCGTAAATCCCACCAGCCGTAAGGATCTTGTCCCCCTTCTCCAGCGCATCGAGCATCTTCTGACGCTCCTTCTGCTTTTTCTGCTGGGGGCGTATGATCATGAAGTAGAAAATGACGAAGATCAGTCCAAACAGGATGATTGTTTGAATCATGCCTCCGCCGTCAGGTGCAGCCTGTGCAAGAATTGGATAATGTAGCAAGTGGCCCTCCGTGGATACTTATGAAATGGGATGGTGACGAGTTTAGAGTTTAGAGCTTAGAGTTTAGAGTTCCAGGTTCCAAGTTTCGGGTTGTTCGGCTTTTTTTACTGCTTACTCCTTACTGCCTACTGTTTACTTCTTACTGTTTACCATCTACTGTCGACTACTCACGTTGCGACTACCTGATTTTCCGATCGAAGTTGGTTGACCATCTTGCTCCGCCATTCCCCGAACCGATGTTCCTTGATTGCAGTTCTGGTTTCTCGCATCAGCCAGAGATAGAACGAGAGGTTGTGAATTGTCGCCAACTGCAGGCCCAGAATCTCCTTTACCTGAAACAGATGGCGCATATAGGCGCGGCTGAAATTGCTGCACGCATAACATGAGCAATCGGGATCGGGAGGAGAAAAATCTGTCTTGAACTTCGCGTTCCGTAAGTTTATTGAACCCGTCCGTGTAAAGATGTTGGCGTTCCGACCATTGCGGGTCGGCAACACACAATCAAACATGTCCATTCCCCTGCCAACGGCTTCAATCAGATCGATCGGAGTGCCAACTCCCATCAAATACCGGGGCTTGTCGACGGGCAAGAGAGCTTCGCAAACCTCGACTATCGCATACATGATTTCGACCGGTTCCCCGACTGCCAAGCCGCCGATCGCGTAGCCATCGAAACCGAGCTTCACCAAATCACGTGCACTGTGCCGGCGGATCTCAGGAAAGATGCTTCCCTGCACAATTCCGAAAAGTGCCTGGGAGTGTCCATAAAGCTCTTTCCCCGCAT
>JACVXU010000135.1 GCA_015661185.1 Bacteroidota bacterium | reverse complement strand
CGGATGATTTCTAAGACATTGTGTTCTAAGTTTTTGGAATGGACTTCAATCCAAGGGTCGAACGATGAATGTCTACGGACTTGAACTTCTTGTAGAGGGGGTTCCCAGGAGGAAATAGCAGGAAGAGCCAGACTTGATTGGACAAATTGACGGCGTGAAATTTTCATCGGTCAGTGATCACCCATGGGTTCATTGCGTTGGGGAATGACTACTGGACAGGTTTGAAGACTTTCTTCTGGATTTCTCTTCCTGTCTTAGTGTTTGCAAGGCCGCCTTGTCCTGATTCCTTCAGCCTCGGAGACATCAAATCACCAACTTCTTTCGTCGCAAGAATGACTTCGTCGGCTGGGATCAAACTTCTGATTCCCGCAAGAGCCATTTGAGCGGACACGAATGCATTCGCGACACCGAGCAAGAACGAAAGCACCAGGACGTGCCAGGGTTGGACGATGTGCAGGAACGTCAAACCGGCCAGGACGAACGCAAAGACCATCATGGCAGTCTGCGTGACGATGAGAAGCATTCGGCGCGACACGCGGTCAGCAAGCACTCCCCCATACAGCGTGAGAAGCCATGCCGGCACTCCTGAAGCAAAACCAACATATCCAAGGTACGCCGGCGAATGAGTCAATTCAAAGATCAAAAAGCCCTGCGCAGTGGTCTGCATCCATGTGCCGAACAGAGATACTATCTGGCCCTGGAACCAGAGACGGTAGTTCGGGTACCGAAAGGCCGCGAAGGTTCGTTCCCTTCTGGACCTTTTCCCGGATTGGCTTCGTCCCTCTGATTGAGTTTTTATTCGTTTGTCAGCCATAGAACCCGAATTCGTACGCAGCTTCGTACATCGCAACGATGTTTTCCGGAGGCACCTCCGGTTGGATATTGTGCACGTTGTTAAACACATATCCGCCCCCCGGCTTGAAGACTTCCAGGTTCTTCCTCACCTCATCCATGATCTTCTCCGGTGAAACGAACGGCAGAACACGCTGCGAGTCCATGCCGCCGCCCCAAAACACCAGATCGTTTCCGTATGCAGCCTTTAAGAACTTCGGATCCATCCCCCGTGTGTTGATCTGTACCGGATTGAGGATATCGATGCCCATGTCGATGAGGTCTGGAATGTACTCCGAACAATCTCCGCACGTGTGATACCAGATCTTGGCGTGCGAATGCTTCTTGATCGCGTTGATCACTCGCTGCTGGCGCGGTCGCACAACCTCACGATAGAACCGGGGTGAAAAGAGCGGACCGTCCTGGCCCGTGAGATCGTCGCCGATCATGATAATATCCAACACATCACCTACCTCTCCCAGAAATCCCGTCATCCATTCCACCCAGTACTGCGCCGTGCGATCGAGAAGCGCTTCGCAGAACTCTCGATTCTCGAGCACGTCCGCGAACCATCGCTCCATTCCGCGCAAATACCAGCAGACCTCATAGGTCACTCCGCAGATGCCGCTCGACAATGCGTAGGGAGTGTTCTGACGCATCGAGAGGGCTTTTTCGCGGACGCCGGTAAACCGGCTCGGATCGCCTCCGTTTGGAAACGGAAACGACTCAATATTCTTCAAACTCGCATTCGCGAGAGGATGATGAGATATGTCCATGTAGAGCATCTGATCGTCAGGCATCGACCATACAACACCGAACTCGTCTCGGAGATCGTGCCAGCGTCTTCCTTCCCGGTCATTGATCTCGATCTTTCCTTCAAAGTCATCAGGACTGTGGGCAGTGACATAGCGAATGTCGGCGTGGAACTTCTGCAGGACGGATTCAGAAGGAATCGCAAGCTGCTGCACCGGGTCAAGCGTCTGGATTTCTTCATTGAAGCCCAGATGGTTGATGAGTACCCGATAGGCCCTTTTGTGAATCCCTGTTTGGAATCCACCAAGGTCGATAGGAATGCGATCGGGTTCCTCATGATTGAGGGCTTTGATGACCCGTTCGCGGGATGTCATTGTCTCTCTGTGTCTCATAGTTTGGCGCATCGGAGAGGCTACTGGCGATTGAAACCAAAATCCTCCGGCAACGGATATACCAGCGAATCTAGCGTATAGGCACCGACTAGGCCAACACCCCCAACAATGTTGGAATAATCCGGTTGGTCCAAGCGCGTAGAGTGCGGGTCATTGAACGCGTGAGCCACGAGGTAGTAGTTGTAGAGATTTTGTTCGACTTGTAAGAATTGAAAGACTATACGGTTGAAAGCTATCTTGCTCCCAGGGTATCTTGCATAGACGACTTCGATGAGTGTGTGGCTGTACATCTCATTTGTGTATGCGCAAACCATCTGATGAGTCGTCGGCCGGTGCGTAACTTGCGGGTAGGTCACGTATTTGAAATCCTTGAGTCCCGAGTATGTATAACCGACGGGTACTTCGGCACGCTCGTTTATCCATTCACCGCTACGATGAACACTGTATTCGATGAAAAGGCGGCCAATAAAGCCCTTGGCAATATCAGAAAGGAATACCTCAAACGGTATAGGGTCGCCGCTCTGATGGCTTCCTGGATTATTCAAGACGTCGCTTGCCAATGCTCCTAATGCCAAGCTGGGCCTTGTCGGTACAATGACCTTGCCTCCCGCCGTACCAAGCTCACTCGATTGTGCTGTGATCTCATATTGAACACCATATCGAGGGATGAAAGGAGCCAACGCATAGGCATGCAAGGGGAATTTGAACCGGGTCGTGTCAAATCTTGAAAAGGTTGTATCATGGAACCGCATTGTGAGGTCCCCATCCCTCATTGTCACCGTCACATTGGGGACGAAGTTATCCGTCAGATGCGCGAGCGGATCATTTCCGCCAGGCATATAAACCCGCTCAACTCGAACAAACTGCACATTGCGATCAGTGGAAAGCACAGAAAAAACGACGAGTTTCTGATCCAGTTCTCCCCTTGGATCAAAGGGCTCGTTGCATGCCAAGAGCAGAACTGCAGTGAGGAGTGATCCGATGGTGGAGAAACCAAACAGAACCTTGGCTATCATCGAGTTATTCATTATTGAACACCTTCAAGAAAAAGGTGCGACTTGCGGATACCTTCCTCGGAAGCTCCTGAGGCGCGGTCTGCCTGCCGCAGTCAGGGGTTCTTGCTGAAGACGTGCCTGCACGCAGGCGTGCGGGGATGACAGTTCTTCATTTCAATAGCGGACCTTCATGGTGAACTTTGGGCGAAGCGAAAGGGCCGCTTGTGTAGAATAGAATCCTATGGAGCCAACAGCACTGGCACCCTTGATGACAACACCGTTTAAAAGTCCCTGCGTTCGGAAGCTGGTCAACAATCGATTGAACCCTTCGGTATCAAGCACCTGCCAGAATTTGGCGCCGGAGGTGTCACAGATTGAGCCGGAGTACAACAGCGACCCGGTGCCGGGCTGCGTGTTGTACGTGAGAGCTCCATACCAAGACGATTGAAGAGAAAACGTTTTAATCGCAGTCGTGGGATATGGACCGTCTGAACGAATCAGCAGACTCGCGTCGACAATAGAAACACGCTGGTCCGCCAGGAAGACAGGGAAATTGACATTGATGTAGACATGCTGCAGAAAGCTTTTGAAATAGGGGACAGTCGTATCAGGATCATTCGCCTTGAGGTACATGCGGTCAACCGGTGCAAAGTACACCGTGTTGGGGGAGCGTTCATCGACGTGCTTTGCAAGAGTAAACGTGCCCTGGAAGGTCGAATCCCTCTTGAGGACGACATTCTGCTGCATAGCAGATCCAGCCAAACTCACGACGGCCTGGTACGCTATGTATCTCGGATGAGTAACAGAGAGAGTGTCTGCCCCGTGAGGCACGAGAGAAAACTCGTACCTCCCGAATGCATCTGTAGTACCCGTACGTCCATGGACCACAACCTTGGCATCGCTCACCGGTCCGTCAAGAGCATTGGACACGACACCGGATAGATCAGCCCCATCGATCGTCATGAAGATGTAATGCCTGACATTCGATTTCACGTCGACCACAAACGCGTAGTTCTCGCATTCAGTTTTCTGAGCGGTGATAGTTTGTTTCCCCTCAGGAACGCCGCGAAGCTCATAGGCGCCATCTGAACCAGACGTCGCGGTGATCCCGGCACATTTGACTATCACGCCAGGCAGCGGGTCGATCGAGCCCAGGGCATGTGTCGTACCGCTGATTGTCCACGTCCGGTCGCCGGACTGAGTGGGGGATGTGTCTGATTTGCATCCGAGGAACGCAAATGGGAGAAAGAGGGCCACCAAGAGCAACGATGCAGGAGCTAGCGACATCTCCTGCGGCCAGATCCTTCTCACACGATCGTCGCTTTCATCCATCCTGTTCATTTGAATAATCCTCTGAGAGCGGTAATGTCCATCGATTGCTTCGGCGCAAATGCTTTGCTGGAGACATATTATTCGAGACTGTAGAGGAACTGCCGGGCAACAGGTCTCTTCTCAAGCGGGAAATATTTCAGAGCCGGATGTTGAGGATCGCACAAGATCCCAAGCGTGTGTGGCGGCTGCTGTGAAGTCCAGGCCGTATTCCAGAAAATGCTGGAAAACCCCGGCGGGACATTTGAATTGCAGAAGCGGGAGTACTCCTTCGATGTCACATACCCCTTCTCCTGCTAACATGGATCCAGCACGCCAACAAGCGCGGTTCCTTGTCCTGGGAAGTCGGGCAGATTGGCCATGAACCACCTCTCCTTGACGCCGACATCGGTGGAGTCGATTCGGAATTTCCATGGGCCGGCAAGGTTGATGGTCGGGCGGGTTTGCCGTGCATCAGTGAGCGTGCCCACAACAGAAAACGCCGCTATGAGAGAGAGGACGCGTGTAATCACAAGTTCAATACTTCGAGTACTTTTCTGACGCGGAGCGCCGCCCTCATCTTCCCACGCAGAGCGTGGGAACAATGTGGGGGTGAGCGCTCCTCGCTCCCACGCTCCTGCGTGGGAGCGGCGACCTGTGACGCTCCGCGTTACCACTCCGTCGTAACCTCCAACGGGCCCTTTTTGCCGGCGTAATTTCGCGCACTCGAATATCGCCAATCTTCGGGTGCATCAACATATCCCCTACGCACAGGATTCATATGAATGTACTCGATTTTTTGAAGCATCATCTCGTCGTCGAAAACCAATTCTGGATGGCTTCCCTCTTGCCACACCTGATAGTCCCTGTCTTTCTTGTGCTTAGCCTTGAACAGCTTCAATTGCCGGAGCCAGTAAGACCGATTTCTCTCGCTCAATTCATCGATGATTCTTCTCGCGGTGTACGATTTGAAGTCGCCAATTTCCTTGCTTAGATCATCGGAAATGGCGATGAGATGTAAATGATTCTCCATGATTACATAAGCGAAAACTTCCAGCCGCTTTTCGTTTTGAAGAAATCTCAACGAGTCCAATAAGATTTCAGCGATCTTCGGATCAGAAAACAGCGGCAACCAGTGAACGACGGTGCAAGTGAGAAAATACGGTTCGCGGGTGTCGTAGATTTTGTATCTCGATCTGCCCATAGGAGAATACTGACGCGGAGCGTCATGCGATCATCCCACGCAGAGCGTGGGATAGAGGAACATGCACTTTAGTGGTTCTCATCATAACTCTTGATCTTCTCTTTGATCCCTGCCTCGGCGCCATTGTACATCTCCTGAATGAACTCATCCTGAAAATTGTACACCCGCTCTTCGAACTTCATGGTGTCCAGACGATCAAACAGCATCCGTCGGGCGCTTTCGATGTCCTTCCCGTAAATGTGGAACGAATCCGCATGCCAGTTCATCCTTCCGAGCTCGACTTTCTTGCCTGTCTTCGAAGCGATGCCCGCGGCAATGATCTCTCTGTTGAATTGATTGAAACCAAACATGTTCATGAAATTGGCTCCCCACGCGTCATTGCTCCGGAATCTGACGTTGCAATTGAGCCACCAAACGCCTTCCTCGTCTTCCAGGACCCTGTACCAGAGAGATTGCAGGCACGGTGGATCGTAGCAGCTAATATCCAGGTTCGGCATCCACGTTATCATTTGGGCCTGGCGGGTGAACGGCTGCTTCGATAATTTCTCGATAACAACGTCTATCTGGTTGATCGTGAAGAATCCGGCCTGTTGCGACTTTCCTCCCACAAGCTCGCGCCAGGCGCCGTATGCCGCCAGTCTTCCATGATATGTGTACTCCCACTTGGTATCGTTCGGGTCATTCATGTTCTTGACCCAGTGGTCCTTTGCGCCCATCAATTCCATCGAGTATTCCTTCAAGTCATCGATCCCGCCCGGGAAGGCTTTGTGAATCATGGGATCGGAGAACGGCTCAAGAATCGTGATGTTCATTGTGGAGTCGATGCTGAGCGGATCATCCGGCTTGTCGTACTGCGTCTTGAAACGAACGCCGTGGTTGTAAAGTTGAACCAGGGCTTTTTCGTACGCCTGCGCAAGCGTTCTTTCAGAGACAGTGAGAACCGGGATATTGCGTTGCATGTCAATGCTCCTTGCCTTAGAGGCTCTTATTGCTTCGAATATGGGAATGAGCACTGGGAGAATGCTCTGCCGGTGCTTCGAGGTGACGAAGCGTGTCAATGCTTGACGAAACTACTGCAGTTTCAAGTGAAAGGCAACAGGCCGTCGAGGAAAGGACTGGAGAAGAGGAAGAACGCATACCACGAACGAAAACTACCGGTTGATCATGTTTGGTAGCCAATCCTGTTAATTTGTCCTTTCTTCCAACGCGGAGTCGCGGAGGACGCAGAGCATCGCAGAGTCCCGCGTGATTTCTGCGGAATGGCTGGACGTCTCTGCGTTGAAAGCCAAAAATCAATTCGATGACCCGACGTCCCGCTTCCCCGATGGCCAGATCCCCCGTTCACCCTATCTCATTCACAGCGTCGAACATCGCAACAACATTTTCCGGCGGGACGTCTGCCAGGATGTTGTGCACTTGCTGAAACACAAAACCGCCCCCCTGCTTGAGAATGTTGACCTGTTGCTTCACGTGCATTTCGATTTCCGCCGGTGTTCCCAACGGCAGAATGCGTTGCGTATCGCACCCTCCTCCCCAGAAGACCATCTCCTTGCCGAATTCGGATTTGAGGGCGCTCACATCCATGCCGCTGCAGGAGATCTGAACGGGGTTAATCGCATCGAGCCCGGCATCGATCAGGTCCGGAAGAAGCTCCCTCACGCCTCCGCAACAGTGCAGCATCACTTTCACCGGGGCGAGTGTTTTTGCCCTTGCCCACATAACCTTGTGGCGCGGCTTGAAGAACTCGCGATACATTGCCGGAGAAATCTGCGGGCCGCTTTGCATTCCAAGATCGTCACCAAAGACGATGACATCGATGGAATCGCCCACGACACCGAGAAAATGCTCGAGATTCTTCAAATGCATCTCAACGATGCGATCGAGGAATGCGTGGGCCTGGTCAGGATTCTCGGCGAGGAGAAGCAGAAAGCCATCATTGCGATAGAGAAACTGTCCCATCTCGAGGAGGTTTCCGCCGAACAGACCCAGAATCGCACGGTCGGTGCTCGATCGGAGACGCCTTGCACCTTCCCGATAGAAAGCGTCACCGGCGGGACCATCGACCAACGGCCCCGGCGGAGATGCTATGGCTGTCCACATCGACTCGGCCAGTGCCTCCTGGATTGCGTCGAGATCGTCCTTTTCGAAGAAAGGATAATAGGTCTGTTCGAAGTAGAGCGCACGATCAGGCATCTGGGCGATGACCCGACCGGTCTTCGAACGAATGACCCATCGTTTCTCCTCGCGTTCGGGCAATGTCCAGACTGGCATTTCGCAGAGCGTGCCATCAGGCAGTACCCAATTTGCCCAATCTTCATCGCGCAGAGCAAACCCCCGGCCGAGCTCTATCGTGTCAATTCCAAATCGGTCCAGCACGTCGTCATCGACGATTGCAAGTTGCTGAACCGGATCGTACACGCGGACGGGGCGAGGCGGAAGACCGAGATATTCGCGCAGTTTTGGATACAGGAGAGCTGCGATGCCGGAGGACCGATGGCCGGAGAAATCGATGGGAACGCGATCCGGTTCGCGATGATTGAGGGATGTCAGAACACGTTCTCGGGAAGTCATCAGCGTGGCAGAGGGGCTGGATGCCACAAGGTACGCCAGTTCCTCGTGAAAGGCAACTTACGCGCGAATCTGTGCTGTGCTATGCGGATATCAAGGCGGAAACATCTGAAATAACTCTGTCGATCACGCCCTCGACCGTCTTGCTAAGATTCATCCCCGGACTGTCCGTATTCTCGGGAACTATCCCCAGAATTACGATCTCCGGAGACGGTGAGAGGGAAGCCGCGTGCTGAAGAAGTTCCCGCAGTCCACTCTGGTGGACTGAGAGAGGTGTCTGCCATTGTAGGTCGAGCTCATCAGGAGACGCTCGAATGATCGAACCCGGCGGCTCGTCAGCCCTTAGACAATCGACGACTACTACCTTCTTCTTGTTACGAAAAAACTCGATCAACTCATAGCCTGCGGTGCCGCCGTCGACGACCTCCACCTCCGGAGGCAGGTTCATTGCCTGGAGCCTCTGGGCGACTTGGACACCAACGCCTTCATCCGAGAGAAGAATGTTCCCTACCCCCAACACAAGAATGGTCTTCTCGGGCATATCTGGGGCTGCTCGCAACAGACGATTCTCCATGTTGTGCTGAACTGATTCTTGACGAGGAGTTCACCGTTCTTTCTACGGCGATTCCTCCTTGGAGAATGAGAGACAAGACTGGTCGCTAGAGAATCCTGAACTTTTTGACCGACTTTCCAGGCTGAAGTATATGCACCGCACAAGCGAGGCACGGGTCGAACGACCGAACAATCCGAGCAAGAGCGAATGGATTCTCGGAGTCCTCGACAGTAGTTCCAATGAGGGCTTGTTCCATCGCCCCCGGCTGGCCCTTGTCATCTTTCGGTGATGCATTCCACGTCGTAGGCACGACAGCCTGGTACCTGGCAATCTGACCGCGCCGGATCTCAATCCAGTGTCCCAGGGCGCCGCGAGCCGCGCACCAGAGTCCCATCCCTTGGGCCGATTCCGGAATCCTGTGATCTGTGCAGACTGGCTCCTCCAGTTTGACCTGCATAATCATTCCCTCAAGTTCATCAGCCACGAGCTTGCACTCCAGCGCTCGGGCAAGATGTCTCCCCATCACAGAATAGAGTACTTCAGGTCCGACCTGAAAGTGCTTCAGGGTGTCGTCGATGAGCTTAAATGCCTTGGCATCTGATTTGGATT
>JACVXU010000134.1 GCA_015661185.1 Bacteroidota bacterium | reverse complement strand
CGGCGTGAACAGGTGAGCGGATCCGTCGAGATGAGACTTGAACCTGACCCCTTCTTCATCGATCTTTCTCAGCTCGTTCAGGCTGAAGACTTGATACCCGCCGCTATCCGTCAGGATCGGTTTGTTCCACCCGATGAACCTATGCAACCCGCCCGCCGCCTGGATAATATCGGTACCGGGACGAAGGTACAGATGGTATGTGTTCCCGAGAATGATCTGGGCACCGACTTCCGTCAGCTCCCGTTGCTCGATTGCCTTTACACTTCCCTGCGTGCCCACGGGCATGAAGGCGGGGGTTTCAATGGAACCGTGAGCCGTCTCCAGCACACCGGCCCTTGCCTTCCCATCCGATGTCAGCAGTTCAAACTTCAAATGACCTCAGGCTAACCAGCATTGCCGATCGGTTCCGCACAAGAACAAAAAACCGCCGGCTTGAGACTCTCGCGGCGGATTTGGCTTTTCCTGCTGTCAATATACTCAGAAAAGGATCACGTGTCAACTCTTGGAGTTCTCCGGGTCTGAACCGTCCGGGCGATGGGACAACCACGCGACTGCAACATAGAGGAGAGCGCCTCCTGTATCGGCGAGGAGGTCGTAGAAGTCCGCATCACGTCCAGGAACGAACTTCTGGTGGTATTCATCCAGCAGACCGTACACAACGCTGAAGATGAAAGCACCGAGGAAGGAGCTCTTTCTCAACATCAGGAAAACATTTTGGTTGTAGAAGGCGCGTCTCGCCAGCCAGCAAAGGACAAAGTAGATGAAAGCATGGACAACTTTGTCCGTACCCGGAGGAAACTTAAACGTCAAGTGGGAACTAGGAATACCGGAGACAAAAAAGATAATGACCACCCATAACACGGGGGGCAATTGGTATTTCATCAAACTCTTCAATTGCGCTCGACTCTCCTGAAGGCAGCCGGAAGCTGATCAATCAAGTCTTGTGCAATGACACTGCGTTCCCCGTACACTTCTTTCGCGATATCACCTGATAAACCATGGAGAAACACTCCCGCGCACGCCGCCCATTCTTCTGACACTCCTTGAGCCCAGAGAGCTGCGATGATCCCTGTCAGGACATCTCCAGAGCCTACGGTTGCCATTCCTGGGTTACCTGTCGAGTTCAAATAGACAACGCCGTCAGATACTCCGATGGCAGTCGGTCCACCTTTCAGGACGATCGTCGCACGACAACGTTCAGCCCCCTTCTTCGCCATCTCTATCCTCTTGGTTTCAATATCTTTCGCGGGCACATTGATGAGCCTTGAAAACTCCCCTGCGTGGGGTGTCAGAATGAACCTGCACTTCAGGCGACTGAATCTTGTCAGCCCGATTTCCCCGACTGCACGCAACCCATCAGCGTCCAGAACAACCTTTCCAGAGTACCTCTGCAGAATTGTTTCAATGACCGTTTGAGTTTCTGAACTCGCTGAGAGACCCGGACCAATCGCAACGATGTCAGCCCATTTCAGGTTCTCCTCGATCGTCCCCAGGGCGCTCAGTGCAACCGTCCCTTCATACGTCGAAGGCAACGGCTTGACGATCGCTTCCGAAAGCCGACGCGCCAGGATTGGATAGACCGCTTCCGGTGTCCCGAGCATCACTGCTCCGGCACCAGCACGCAACGCAGCCTGCACACAAAGGTACGCCGCTCCTGTGTAGCCCTTTGATCCGGCAAGGACAAACACCTTCCCCACAGAATACTTGTGCGCTGTTGATGCGCGCTGAGGCAACGTGCGACGAACATCATCAGGTTCGAGAAGAAAAGTCTTGTGCACCTTCGAACCGCTGACAACCATCGGGATCCCGATGTCCACGACTGTCACATGTCCGACGCAATCCTGTCCTTGATTGCAGAGCAGTCCAGTTTTCTTCAACCCGAACGTGACCGTGTGCGTCGCCTTAACAGCGACGTTCACCATGACGCCTGTCGTCCCATCGATCCCGGATGGGATGTCCACTGCAATGACTGGCACCCGCATTCCATTGATCCACTCAATGGCGCCAGCATACGGTTGTGCTACCGCACCACTGAATCCGGTCCCAAACATAGCGTCGATGATCAAATCCGGTTTATGGAGTTTCCGAAGAGCGGCTGAAGAGTAGGCCTTGATGACGAGCGCGTGCGAACCGTGGCGGTGGAGCTGATCGAGAATCTGATAGTTGGACCGCGCATCCCCCTCCAGTTGTCGTGCTGAGGCCATCATGACAACGGTGACGCTCGCAGCGACGTTCAGCAAGTGGCGGGCCGCTACAAACCCATCCCCGCCGTTGTTACCCTTGCCGCAGAAGATGAGGACGTGCTTGCTGTCGAGAGGGCCGAAGTGCCGTTGTGCGATGTCCGAGACCCCCCGACCTGCGTTTTCCATCAGCACCAGGCCGGGGATGCCGTACTTGCGGATCGTGGACTCGTCGCACTTCCGCATTTCTTTCGCTGAAACGATAGTCCGCATAGATCGATCGTCAGATCCTGAAGAAGCCCCTCGTGATCTCAACAACGAGCGAGGGGTAGATCCCGAGAGCCAGAACAAGAACCGCGGCTACGACGACGGCAACCATCGCCGCAAGCGGAACCGGCTTGTCGATATCCGCCTCACCATCGCGGAAGTACATCAGAACGACGAGTCTGAGATAGTAGTAAACGGAGATCAGACTGGTCATGACCCCGATAATGGCAAGCCAGGTGAAGTCGGCTTTTACTGCAGCGAGGAACACATAGTACTTTCCAAAGAAACCTGCGAAGGGAGGTATGCCCGCCAACGAGAACATGAATACAGACATCAATGCTGCCACAGCCGGCCGGCGCTCACCAAGCCCCGCGTAGTCATCGAACGACAGTTTCTTATCATCCTGCTGTTCGATCCACGAGACGATACCAAACGCACCGATATTCATGAACGAGTACACAAGGAGATAGAACAGGATTCCTGTTTCACCCTCGCTGTTCGCTGCGGCAATGCCGCTGAGCATGTAACCTGCGTGGGCAACGCTCGAATACGCAAGCATACGTTTTACGCTGCTCTGGGCAACTGCCGTAACGTTGCCGATGATCATCGAGGCCGCAGCGATAACGGCGATGACCTGACTCAAGCTTGTCCCCGCGATTTCAAACATCCGCACAAAAACAAGTAGAAAGGTTGCGAATGCAGCCGCTTTTGCAGCAGTCGACATGAAACCTGTCACAGTTGTCGGAGCCCCCTCATAGACATCCGGCGCCCACATATGGAACGGCACAGCAGCGACTTTGAAGGAGAATGCAACGATAAGCATCCCGCATCCGATGAGGAAGAGCGGATTGTGGGATACTTGAGGAATTGCTGCCTTTATCTGGAGCAGGTCGGTTGTGCCGGAAGCACCGTAGATCAGCGCAATGCCATAGAGCAGAAAACCGGTGGCAAACGCTCCAAGCAGAAAATACTTGAGCGCCGCTTCGTTCGCTCGCTCCTTCTTCCTCATAAATCCCGCGAGTACGTACAATGGCACGGACATCAGTTCGATACCGAGGAATATCGTAATCAGGTTGAGGGCACCGGCCATGAGCATCATGCCTGCGGTGGCAAAGATGATGAGTATGTAAAACTCACCCCGATGGTATTCCATCCGCTCGAGGTACCCGCGTGAGAGCACGATCGTGAGGAGAGCGGAACTCAGGAAGATCAGGTTGCAATATCCTGCGAAGCCCCCCTGGAAAAGCATTCCCCCAAACACCGGGACGCCTCCCCCGAGATGGAAAAAGGAGAGGACGAGGGATACCGCTACACCGAGGAGACTCATCCAGTACGACGAAACCGGCTTATCCTTCCCCATCCCCTCGAGGATAAGCGTCAGCAGCCCGAAAGTGACAAGGGCGATCAGCGGCGAACTGTTGTAGAAATCATCGAACGTTATACCCATAGGGCTATCGGAATTGAAAGAGTAACAAGTTCATGCCAAACAGTATTTCAGGACGCACGCAGCGCAGAAGCCCCCCCGTCCAAGATACTCAAGAAGAGAAAAGAAAGCCAACTCACTGAGCCTGACTTATTCCTGTGCCGGAAAAGCACTCTAGAATAGCAACAACCAGACAATGACAAAAATCGGAATCAAAATCGGGGCGCTGTATTTGACAATGTAGCCAAAGAACGTCGGGCAATGAACTCCTGTTTGTTCGGCTATCGATTTCACCATAAAATTTGGGCCATTGCCGATGTAGGTCATTGCGCCGAAGAAGACAGCTCCGAGCGAAATCGATTGCACAAACCTCCACGAATCTCCAGTTATCGCCGCTGCTCCGGGCTGGGCCGGATTCAGAAGCCCCAGGGATTCTGGCGGAACAGATCCCAAGATCGCCTGCATGTGCCGGGCATTTTCCACGCTATAGCCATGAAGCCCGAATGCTGCGCTCAGAAAACTCAGGTACGTTGGAGCGTTGTCAAGAACACTTGAGAGAGCACCGGTAAACCAAAAAAACTGTGCGGGGGTTTCGATCCCAAGCGAGCTGGCATTCATCTCCAGCCAGTCGAGGGCCGGGATCATCGTCGCGAAGATGCCCAGGAAAAGAATCGCCACTTCCTTGAGCGGAACGAAGTTGAATTCGTTCTTCTTGTGCACTTCGTGCCTTGTCGTGAAATAGGAGCCCATTGCTGCACTCCACATCAGGACTTCACGGAGCATGAGCGGTCTCTGGACGAAAACCGCAGCGATGATGATCACGAGAAACCAAACGTTGTGCAACCCGGAAAATGTCACTGTCTCCGGCTGAATGGCTTCTGATTGCGTTTTCCGGGACACTTGTCTGAAATAGTATTTATCAACCGCAAAGAACAGGAGCAGCAGCAATCCAAGAACCAGCGCCCAGGCGAACCACGCCTTCGTCACCACCCAGAAGAAGGGCACCCCCTTCAGATAACCAAGGAAGAGCGGCGGATCTCCGATCGGCGTCAGCGCCCCACCAATGTTGCTGACGATGAAAATGAAAAACACAACATGGTAGCCCTTCACGCGATACTTGTTGCTTCTGAGGTATGGCCGGATCAAGAGCATTGATGCTCCGGTCGTACCAATCAGGTTTGAGAGAAGGGCACCTCCGCCGAGGAGCGCCACGTTTTCCCAGGGGGCCGCCTTACCTCGCAGGTTGAAATGAATCCCCCCCGCCACCACAAACAACGACCCGATGAGCGAAATGAAGCTGACATATTCGTACAGGCTCAGCACGAGGCGCGAGACATTCCCGAGAACCAGGACGTAGTATGCAACGACGATCACACTCAATGACGCGGCGACAGTCGGGTAATTGTGCTCCCACCACGTTCTGTCAATGAACGGCGCGACGGCTATTGCCAAAAGGAAAAGAACAAAAGGAGTACCAAGCCAGACCGGCACAACGGAGACTTGTGCAGCCTCCATCAGATGCTCGAAGTAGTTAAAAAAAAGAAAAGCAGCCGCAGCCATTGCCACAACGCTTGCGATCTGCTTGCTTCGAGGATCAGTCATGAAATGACGGATGGTTGAACCTCCTGGTTAGTGACCATATGGGAGGTTGTTCGCCGGGAGTTCTGCGGTGCGAATCTGTCCACCCGAGCGGACAAATTCCAGGCCCTGAACCAACTGCTTGGCCACCGGTCCAGATTTGCTCAGAAACGTCTGGGGATATACTCCTATCCAAACAATGAACACGAGGATGGCGGAGAGCGAAACCACCTCTTTTACGTTGAGATCACTCAGGGTGTGGCCGCCGTACAATCCACCTTCGCGCACTGGTCCAAAAATTACACGCTGATACGCCCAAAGGAGATATACGGCAGCAAGTATGACACCCGAGGCTGCGAACGTCGCATAGGCGTAGGTCCCCAGGAACGTCGATTTGAAACTGCCAAGGAGGATGAGGAACTCTCCGACAAATCCATTCAACCCGGGTAACCCGATCGACGAAAGTGAGACGATCATGAAGATCGTCGCGAATACTGGCATCAATTTGGCGACTCCGCCAAAATCAGCAATCATCCGAGTGTGCGCCCGGTCGTACAGCATGCCGACAATCAAGAAGAGTGCTCCGGTTGACAATCCATGGTTGATCATCTGAATCACGGCACCTTGAATCCCCTCCTCTGTCATGGAGAAGATACCAAGGACGACAAAACCGAGATGAGAGACCGATGAATAGGCAACGAGTTTCTTAAGATCGGTCTGAACCATCGCCACCAATGCACCATAGATGATGCCGATGACGGCAAGGATGCCCAGGAGGGGCACAAATGTGAATGCCGCGTGCGGGAACAACGGTAGAGAAAACCGGATCAAGCCATACGTCCCCATTTTTAGCAGCACACCCGCCAGCAATACGCTTCCCGCCGTCGGTGCCTGAACGTGCGCATCCGGCAACCATGTGTGGAACGGGAACAGAGGCACCTTGATTGCGAAACTGAGCGTGAAGGCGAGGAACATCCACGTCTGCAGCGTCAGGGCCATTCGCGGCGCAACACCGTAGAGCTGTAGCAGGTTTGTCGTGAAGTAACCTCCGGGCAGCGTTGATGCATAGACGCCCAATGCAATAATCGCAACAAGCATCAAGAGACTTCCAAACAAGGTGAACAGGAAGAACTTCACAGCTGCATACACCCGATCCTGGCCTCCCCAGATTCCAATGATAAAGTACATTGGTATCAACATTGCTTCCCAGAAGATGTAGAAGAGGAACAGGTCAAGCGACGCGAATACTCCAACCATGCCGATTTCGAGGAGGAGGATCATCATCGTGTACTCGCGTATCCGCTTATGAATCGAGTTCCAGGTTCCCAGAAGGGCAAGAGGCGTGAGGAACGTCGTCAGGACGATCAGAAGAAGCGAAATCCCATCGATGCCGACGAAGTAGCTGATGTTCAGCCCGGCGATCCAGACTGCATACTCCCTGAACTGGAAGCCTGGAGCAGCCGCGTCAAACCTGAAGTAGAGGAACAGAGAGAAAGCGAACGTAGCGACAGTCGTCAGAAAGCCAACGAGCTTGATCAGCTGGCTCTTTTCGCTGTTCACGAAGAACAACGCGAGAACGCCCGCCAGCGGGAAGAAGATCGTAATTGTCAGTAGGTGTTGAGAAACCATGGAGTATTCTTCACCGAATAGTCTATTGTAGTATCAACCACATCAGGATAAGAAAGATGCCGCCTACGAAAACTGTGGCGTACTGCTGGGCAATGCCTGTCTGGACGCGTCGAATTCCCTGGGCGACTGTCGCGATGAGTCTTGCAGAGCCGTCGACGATCCCATCGATCACCGCAACGTCAATTCCTTTCCAAAGAAAGCCCGCGGAGACTCTTACTGTCGGAGTCACGATAACAGCATCATACGCCTCGTCGAGGTAATACTTGTTGAAAAGCAATTTGTAGGACGTCGCATACTTCGTTTTCCATCTTTCCGCAATGTCTGCTCTTCGCAGATAGACTGCCCGCGCCGCATAGATGCCTGCGGCTGCGACACCGACAGAGAGGACCATCAATAGGTATTCCGTAATCTCCACGGGATGGGAACTCATCCTCAACTTGTCGTAAGCAGGCGCAAAGATCGGCTCGAGCCAGTGTTCAAGGGCATTCCCTCCAAAGAGGCTCTCCGGAACACCGAGGAACCCGCCCACGATGGAAAGAAAAGCCAGAACGACGAGAGGAATGGTCATGGTTTTTGGAGCTTCGTGAGGATGCACATCCGCTCCATATCGCTTCTCCCCCTCGAACGTCAGGCTCACCAGGCGAAACATGTAGAATGCCGTCAGCGCTGCCCCGATCACGCCAACAGCCCACAGAACGACCGATCCGTGCTCGCTGCTGAAAGCCTTCCAGAGGATTTCATCTTTGCTGAAGAATCCAGCGAACGGCGGGATACCTGCGATTGCAATCGCCCCGATGAGAAACGTCTTGTAGGTCGTGGGCAAGTGGTGCTTGAGACTACCCATCTTCTGAATATCCTGCTCCCCGTGCATGGCGTGAATCACTGCACCCGAGCCGAGGAAGAGCAGGGCCTTGAAAAAGGCGTGAGTCAACAAGTGAAAAATGCCAGCCGAGAACGCAGCAACGCCCATACCCAGGAACATATAACCGAGCTGGCTAACGGTCGAGTAGGCGAGGACCTTCTTGATGTCATTCTGAACGAGGCCGATTGTTGCCGCCATGAGTGCGGTCAAAGCCCCGACGACAGCCATCACCTGCAAAGCTTCCGGAGCAAGTGCGTACAGGACAGAGCATCGGGCCACCATATAGACGCCAGCCGTTACCATCGTCGCAGCGTGAATCAGTGCGCTTACGGGCGTTGGGCCAGCCATCGCGTCCGGCAGCCAGACGAACAGCGGAATCTGAGCCGATTTGCCGGTTGCACCAAGAAAGAGGAGCAATCCGATCCACAGCATCGCGTTACTGCCTTCACTGAGGGCCGCGGCCCTGCCGAAGACGGCGTCGAAGTTGAGGCTTCCAAAGTGAACGAAGATCAGGAACATTGCGAGCAGAAATCCGAAATCGCCGATCCGGTTGACGACAAACGCCTTCTTCGCCGCGTCGCCCGTCATCGCGGTACCTGGTTTGTATCCACCGGTTTCAAACTTGCGGTCGTGCCAGAACCCAATCAGGAGATAGGAACAAAGACCCACTCCCTCCCAGCCCAGGAACATCAGAAGGAAATTATCCGCCAGGACCAGATTCAGCATCGCAAAGATGAAGAGGTTCAGGTAAGCAAAGAAGCGCCAGTATCCCGGATCTCCATGCATATACCCGATCGAGTAGACGTGAATGAGGAACCCAACGCCGGTTACGATCAGGGTCATCAGAACAGACAGCTGATCGATCTGATAGGCCACGGAAACCGAAAACGAAGAGGATGATCCTGTGAACGCGGAGATCCACGTAAACAACTCAACGACGTGTTTTCGCTCCTCGGGGTGAAGTCCCAGCATCGTCGCGAACAGGCTTGCTGCAAGCAGAAATGACAACCCCACCGAGCCACTGCCTATGATGCCGAGGAGTTTTTCGTTCTTCACTCTCGAACCAAACAATCCGAGGAAGACGAAACCCAGAAGAGGAAACAGCACAATCAGAGGAGTATAAGAGAACATTGATTTCTAGTTAATGACTGAGAGAATATCGGGCCATCTGTTGATCGGGCGATCGGTCCATCTGATCATCCGATTTCGATCTCACCACTTCAGGATATTGATGTCTTCCAGATTGATCGTCTGCTTATTCCGAAACAGTGAGATGATAATCG
>JACVXU010000377.1 GCA_015661185.1 Bacteroidota bacterium | reverse complement strand
CCATCATTGACCCAATGCTCCCGGGCGTAGTTGAGGTTTACCCCGTGAGATAATCTCTGAGACGAGACTTGATGTACCGTTTTCCCCACGACGTTTTCAGGTACTTCTCTCGTCTTGTCGCGTCTGATCGATTCAGGCAAGCCTCAAAGTAAATCAGATCGAGAGGACGGCGCATCTTTGTGGAATCAACCTCGCCACCTTCGTGTTCTCTGATTCTCCTCTCCAGATCGCTAGTGTAACCAGTGTAGAGATTGCCGTCTTTCTGGCTTCGAAGTACGTAGACGTAGTAGAACATGGCTTTCACTCCTTGAATATCTCACGGGGTAAAGATGCATTTGTCCGGCGTCTGCGTGCGTGAACTTACCGACCTTTAGATCGATAATGACGAGACACTTCAGCTTGCGATGGAAGAAGAGCAAATCGACCCGGTACCATTCGCTCCCAATTCTAAGCCGCTTTTGTCTGCCGATGAATGCGAAGTCGCCGCCCAGCTCCAGGAGGAAACGTTCCAGGTGAAGAATCAACGCCTGCTCAAGCTCACTTTCTGAGTATTCGTCCTTGAGCCCGAGGAACTCCAGGACAAACGGGTCTTTGATTTCTTCTTCAGGCGTGAGCTTGTCTCCGGGTTGCGGCTTTGAACCCTTCGTGAGCATTGCCGCCTTGTTCCTGGAGAGGCCTGTCCGCTCGTAGAACTGCGTCGCAATCTGCCGATCCAACTGCCTCACGGACCAGCCGCCGCGGAGCGCTTCGGTTTCATAGAATGAGCGAGCCTCATCCGACTTCGCTCGACGAATCAAGTAAACATAGTGTGACCACGAAAGTTGAAATCGCTTGGATAACATATCGAGGTCAAAAATCCGAGACAGTGTCTCGGATTTCTCGTGGATCGATTTCCGAGATGATGTCTCGGATTTCCCTGCCGCCTGGTAAGCGTTCACATAGAACAAGTGGAATAGCCGCATGTTCTCAAGATTATCAACAAAGTAACCACGACCGAATCGCTTAGTCAAGTCGGATCATTTCCTTGATGGCTTCAATATCGTTCTCTATCTCTTTCTCCAGTCGCATCACCTTTTGCATGATGATGCCGGGTTTCTCGTACTCAATTTCCTAGTGCTCGATCTGCTTGTATCGCGAGATGGAGAGGTCGTACTTGTTATTCCGGATTTCGGCTACGGGGACACAAAAGAATTTCGATAGTCGATTGTCGATTTGGTTCGACCATGCCACATGAACACTTCGCAAACCTGTCGCAATGTGCTTGTTTTTGACCCTCTTATGCTTCTTTTAGGCTTGAGATTCTGTCTGAAAGCATCTATATTTACTATACGTATGAACAACAAACCTCTCCTGTTCACGAACAAATACCTTCGAGACAAGAAGACGCGCGAGCAATTGGTTTTGGAACACGCTGCGACTTCTGCCCGCATTGAAGGAGTCAAGGACGCCAAGAAGCGCGCCGGCGCCCTCATCGCACGCGCGAACGGCTCCTCGTCAAAGCGCGCTTGAGCGCTCTCAACACGATCGCCGTCATCGGTGCGTAGTTGTCGTCTAGCCCCGCCTGCACCGCACCAACGTAACCGTTAAACTCTTTTCCACGACTTCCAATAAATCCGAAATCGATCCCCGGCATCCCCGCCTGGTACGCCATCATCGTCGCCAGCAACCGGGCCGTTCGTCCGTTGCCCTCCCTGTAGGGATGGATGAGAAGCACCTCGACATGAACGACAGCGATGTGCTCTGCGATTTCTTCAATCGTTGCTCCCTCGCAGGGGGTGTGTTTCGCGAGAACATCCCTTTCGAGATCGTCCATGAGTTGAGGGACCAGGTTCCATGGCGCGAACGTGAAGCCCCCCTTGGACAAATTGACGTCGCGCGTTGTTCCGGCCCACGCGTAGATCTTCCCGAGAAAGAGCCGGTGGATGCGATCGACGTCGCTTCGGGTAAAACGATGGAATTCACCATAGAGTCCAATAAGCGCATGCTCGGCATTGATCGCAGCAGCAAGTTCCGCCTCCTCCATTGCTCGCAGGCTCGTGATGCCGAGTAGGTTGCCAAGAACCTTCCCTTTCGATCCTGGCTGAAACGCTTCTCGGCCGGAGACACGATATTTGACACCCGGAGAAAGTGTCTTGCCTCTCGATTTCGTCACCCCTTCACCTTCCCTCTCCTGCGCGGGCAATCTGACAGCGAAGGATGATATCTTTTCGTGCCGAAGGCCAGTCCGAACCGGCTATGATCTCTTCTTCGCTTCGGTTATTCAATCATCCTCCTGATGGCTTCAATATCGTTCTCTATCTCTTTCTCCAGTCGCAACACCTTTTGCATGATGATGCCGGATTCTTCTTACCTCATCCAGCAACACCCAATCCCCCTTCTCATTCTGGCATCTCCAAAAAATCCATCCATCTTTCGGGCCCTTTGTCACGTGTGTCGCCGCTGGCGACGGTGAATTGAAGGTCAAACCGTCAATAATGATTCGCCCCTGGTCGTCGACCAGTGCGGCGTACTCATTGCCTTTGTATACTGCTCGGAGCTGGCTGTTGGAAGGAAGCAGGCCCTTGAGTCCGGGGCTCTTTGCTCGTGTGGGCGCGGAGGTTTTCTTTCGTTTCACTATCTGCTTTTTGGTTTTCTTCGTGCCGGAGAGGATGTTGGTGACCTTATCGTTCAGCATCTGTTTTAACTGAGGGCGCAAATTCTGGGATCGTGCAAACTTCCCATGCTGGATGTTGCCTTTGGGCTGGGAAATGTGGACTACGAGAGTTTCCAGTTCTTTAAGGTGCTCGTCGGTGTGTGTGAGATAAAGACTAAACCTATCCCACCGCCTTGCATGTTGATCTTTGAGGTGCTGTTTGAGGCGGGTTTTCAAATCTCTGGCGAGGCCAACATAGTAGAGGCGGTCTGATTTGTAGAGCGCATAGACCCCATGTCGTTTGCTCACCAACTGCGTGATAACGTCTTGAAACTGCTCGAAGACGCGGGCGTTGATTCTTTCGAGGTGGGCGGAGACGAGACCTTGCATCTTTAATCCCTCTTGTTATTAAGACACACGAGGCAAGACACAAGAGTATC
>JACVXU010000133.1 GCA_015661185.1 Bacteroidota bacterium | reverse complement strand
CGGTCCCGCCGGCGGCTTCAACCTGGGAGTTCTGTCGGGACTCGCAATGCCGGGCGAACTTTCCGAAGGATCGTTCCACGACAATTATGCAGAGACCCGCCGCCTGATGAATAACCACTACCGGAAATTGGAGGCGTACGCTCTGCGGGACGCGTTCTTGGCCCATCAACGGAGTCAAAGTCAGACTCCTGCCGGAGAACATCATCTACAATGGAGACAACTACAACAACGGATTTTACATGTTTGACAGCATCCGGGCCGGTTCGCACACGCTGTCATTTGAAACGCCGAACTATACTCCCCGGACTCAGCAAATGAACCTGACGGCGGGGAGCACAACGTTCGTCGACGGATCATTCGAGGGGGGCACCGCGGCAAAGGTTACTTATGCTTCCCCGAGTTCGCGCGATACCCTGTTCGCTGTAAGTCAGTGGGTCGCGGTCAACTTTTCCCAGTCAATGGATACTTCATCGTTTCGACAATCGTTTTCGATATCCCCTGCGTTGGCTGGAACAATCACATGGTACAACGGTCAGACGCTGGTCTGGTTCAAGCCATCCCAGCCGTTCCAGTACGGCACGTGGTACACCTACCGAATCGACGGAACAGCGCGGACAACGTCCGGTGGTCCGCTGGACGGAAACGGAGATGGAACGGGAGGCGATGCGTACAGTGTGACGTTCCGGACGGAGCAGTCGGTGACTTCGGTGCGAGATGCCGGTGCCCTCAGGGCGTTCGCGCTCTATCAGAATTTTCCCAATCCGTTCAATCCGACCACGGTCATCAGCTACCAGATCATTGATCAGGACGTCGTGACACTGAAGGTTTTCGATCTGCTCGGAAGAGAGGTTGTGACTCTGGTGGACGGTGTCCAGGCAGCAGGACAACACGTTGTGCGGTGGGATGGTAGGAACTATCGTGGAGAAAGTGTTTCGTCTGGAGTCTATCTTTACCAGCTCCGCGCCCGATCCTCTGTGTTGACGAGGGAAATGGTGCTTTTGAAATAAGGAAAACAAACTTCTACGTTCTACATTCCTTGTTCGGCGTTGGATATTCACCGGATCTTCTACTTCCGAGTGTCGCCTGCCTGACCGCTTTCAGTCGGGCGGGGAGAATATGCAGGTAGTCTGAATTATGGAGGGCGCCGCGAATCTCGAATATCGAACAAGGAACCTCCAATGACGAAGTTTTTTGGGTTACCCCACCATTCTCCACACCTGCGCGACGAGGAAGCAGACGACCAGCCCGAGAACGACCGGCAGGAGCGTCGCCACCGTTGTCCACTTCGCGCTCCCGGTCTCTTTATAGATGGTGTAGATCGTTGTTGAACACGGGTTGTGAAGCAAACTGAAAAGCATCAGATTGACGCCGGTGAGTACCGTCCAGCCACCGGCCTGAAGCACTGATGCGGTTGCTTCTGCGGAATCGAGCTCGAACATCACGCCAGAACCGCCCCCTACACCGGTCATTTTCGCCACAAGCACGGTCAGCATGAGCACAGTCGGAATGACGATCTCGTTTGCCGGAATCGCAATGATGTATGCCAGCAAGATGACGCCGTTCAGACCGATCAGCATACCAACGGGGTCCAGCCCGCCGACAACGATCTCCGCTATGCTCCGGCCGCCGATGTGTATGTTCGATACCAGCCAGATCAACGCTCCTGCAGGCACAGCCCACACAACAGCCCGCCACAGGACGATAAGAGTACGGTCAATGACGGAGGTGTAAAGCGTCTGAAGAATTCGTGGCGGTCTATACGGAGGCAGCTCCAGACTGAATGTCGAACCTTCACCGCGCAATACAGTTCTCGACAGTCCCCAGGAAACCATAAACATGAAGAACACGCCGATGAGCACAACACTTACGACAGCGAGTGCGGAGACGACACCCGCGAGTTGAGGCGGGGCAAGAGCACCGATGAAGATAGTCGCGATGAGGATCTGCGTCGGCCACCGCCCGTTGCAGATGGAGAAGTTGTTCGTGATGATGGCTATCAAACGTTCGCGCGGGCTGTCGATAATGCGGGCCGCGACCACCCCTGCAGCATTGCAGCCGTACCCCATCACCATCGTAAGCGCTTGTTTCCCGTGAGCTCCGGCCTTCCGGAACAAGAAGTCCAGATTAAAGGCCACTCTCGGCAGATATCCGAAATCTTCCAGCAATGTGAACATGGGGAAAAAGATTGCCATCGGAGGCAACATGACACTGATGACCCACGCCGCGGCGAGATACATTCCGTCGAAGAGCAAACCACTCAACCACGACGGCATCTGTATCCAGGTCCCAAATTCCTTCAGGGCCGGATGAACGGTGTCGAGCAGCAATCCGGCAATCATCTTCGAGGGAATGTTCGCAAGCTCAATCGTGATCCAAAAAACGGCGGCGAGAAGAAGCACCATGATAGGAAAACCTGTCCAGCGGCTCGTGAGCAACCGATCGAGGGTTCGATCGAAGTTGAATCGCGGTCGCTCACCGGAGATCGTGACACTTCTGCCGGCGATGTGCGTTGCCTCTTCATAGAGCGCTTCTATTGCCCGGTCATGAAATGCCTCGCCCACCTGCCATCGGAGTCCCCGCGCACGGGTAATGATCGATTCGGCCTTTGCTTGAACGTTCTGGCTCACACTGTTACTCCTTCCCTCGAGAGATGACCTCTTCACCATGTTCACCCCGGAGAGCAAGGGACTTCAATTCTCCGCTCCGGATCGCGTCGATGATCCGCTGATCGCCCTCCAGGAGGCGCAGAGCGACCCAGCGGACGTTCGGCAGACCGGGGTATTCCGGCCCAATGAGCGCAACGAGTTCATCGAGCGCACTCTTTACCTTCTTGTCTTCCGTCCAGCCCCTGCGCGGCTTGCAGACCAACGCACCAGTGGCAACGTCTCGAATGCTTCGAAGGAGCTCCGGTATCCCGCGGCCGATGCGAGCGGCAGTAAGCACGACCGGGACCCCCAGTTCGCGAGCCAGGGAGCGGTCATCGATCGTTATTCCTTTTCGCTCAGCCTCGTCGACGAGGTTGACGCAAACGACCGCTTTGTCTGTGATCTCGAGAACCTGAAGGACGAGATTAAGGTTTCGCTCCAGGCGCGTTGCATCCATGACCACAACCGCAACGTCAGGGCGGCCAAAAAGGATGAAGTCCCGCGCCACTTCCTCGTCCGTACTCGTTGACATGAGAGAATACGTTCCCGGAAGATCCACCACTTTGTAATTGCTTCCATCATAAGAAAACGCACCTTCGGCACGCGTAACAGTTTTGCCAGGCCAGTTGCCCGTGTGCTGCCGCAGACCTGTCAAATTGTTGAAAACCGTGCTCTTCCCGACATTAGGATTCCCGGCGAGCGCTATCACGTAGTCGGTGGAATCAGAGGTTTCCCCGAGCTTGACCAGTTTGCTTCCTCTGTTGACAGGACAAATCTCACATTGTTCCGGATATGCCATCCCTCATTCCCTTCCTTCGATTTCTTCGATGAACACCATCTCCGCCTGTTGCCTTCGTAGAGCGATGGTCGCGCCGCGGATGCTGTACGCAACCGGATCACCTGTGACACTGTTCATTTCTGACTCGATGACGCCTCCCGGCACAACTCCCAGATCCATCAGCCGCCGTCGCTGCAAACCGCGGCAAGCAGGGGATATGCCGGATACGACTCCGCGTTCACCGGGTCTCAGCGATGCGAGGGTCCGGAATGAACCGGCTTTTTGTTCCCCTGCAGGCAACGGAACGACGCTCAGATTCGCCGCGAGCACAGGAGCGAGGGCAATTTCATTTCCATTTGCTTCAACGGTGATTCGCTCGCTGGTCTGCTCGATCATCCGCACCTGGAGACCAGGGTAGAAGCCTTGTGCCACAAGCTGTGCGTAGTGTGCCGGAGGTTCGTCCTCGATGTGAACAATCCCTGCGGCCTCTCCCTCCTTGAGCGAAGTCAGCGTTTTCCACGCCACCTCCGGAAGCTCTCCCGAGTCGCTCGGAATCGGATCACCGTGCGGATCATAGGCAGGATGACCGAGGCGGCGATCGAGCGCTGCGGCCTCCTCGGCAGTGATCAGGTGTTCTTGCTTCTCTGCCTCGATGTGCCAATCAGACTCGCTGACCGTGGTCTCATCCGCAAGATACCGCTCCCACAAGCGATGCACCCTGATAATCCTCAGTGCATAGGACCTTCCCTCCGGGGTCAGACGAAATACGTTTCCCTGTCGGGTCAGAAGTCCGATTGTCTCAAGCCTTGCGACCAGACTTGTATCATCCTTCGATGGAAATCCCAACTCGCGGGCAATCGAGTCGAGCGTGCATGTGAGCCCTTTCGATTCCTGGTCATAAAGATGCTTCAACGCGTCTTCGACCCGCACTTGATCCGTACGAAGTTTTGCCGCCCGGATGCGGGCAAGCAGACCGCGATCCGGCCAGAACAACGCGGCTGCCGCGACGAGCAATCCTATTCCACCGATGAGCATTTCTCCGGGAGTCATAGGGCCTCACTCTTCCTCAACAAAAATGTTGCTAGCGAGCTTTGCGCTGACAAACTGTACCCTCTTGCCAATCTCGACTCTTAATGAGCCATCGAATGCGACGCGTTCTTTCACTTTGATCTTCCTGTTCAGGGAAATTCCAAGCCTCGAGACATATTGAAGTACCTGCGAATTCGAGTCATTCACACGTGCAACCGTCACCGCTGCGCCAGGTTCTACCTGCGCCAGCGATATGTACCGATGATGCTCAATAGCACCCTCAGACGTGGGAATCGCATCGCCGTGAGGGTCCATCCGGGGAAATCCGAGCGCCTCATCAAGGCGTCGCTCAAGCGTCTCGGACGTGGAGTGCTCGAGCAGGTCAGCCTCTTCGTGAATCTCATGCCATGGGTACTTTAGTACTTCAACAAGAAATAACTCCCACAGTCGATGGCGCCGGAGGATCTTGAGCGCTTTCTTTCTTCCTTCCGCGGTCAACTCCACGCCTTTATACGGCGTGTGCGTGAGGATCCCCTCATCAGCGAGCTTCTTGATCATCTCTGTCACGGAAGGAGCGGAAACTCCCAACCAATCTGACAGGGATGAGGTGGAGACTTTTCCGCCGCCTTCTTGAAGCCTGTAGATGCTCTTGAGGTAGTCTTCAACGTGCTGGCTTGCCATCAGTCTTCCGTTTCCCAACGATCAGCAGGCAGCTGAGCGTTCAATGATTATTAGGTCAACCTAAATATATGATAAGGGGGGTTGAATGTCAAGAATTGCGACATTACCTTTGCCTGTCCTTGTTTCTCACACAACTTCCTTCTATTTTTGGCGTTACTTATTTGAGCCAAAAGAGCTTCCTGTGCCTAAAATATTGATCATCGACGACGACGAACTCATCTGTGAGATGATCGCCTCCTCGCTGCAATTGGAGGGCTTTGAGACTATTCGCGCGCTGGACGGCCACGAGGGAATCGAGGCAGCCCGGAAACACTCGCCCGACCTGATCATCTGTGACGTCATGATGCCAAACCTCGACGGCTTCGCCACGTTGAGAAGGGTTCGTCAGGACCCAGCGACAGCGACAACTCCGTTCATCTTCCTCACAGGCCAGACGACCAAAGCCGACATGCGCCAGGGGATGGAACTTGGGGCAGACGATTTTCTCGCGAAGCCTGTAATGGTTAGCGAGCTGATAGCAACGATTCGGACACGGCTCCAGAAGAAGGACCTTGCCCACAAGGAAACCGAACGCAAGCTTGACGAGCTCCGCGTGAATCTGAGCCTTTCACTCCCCCATGAGATCCGGACGCCGCTCGCGGGGATCATTGGGTTCGCCGAAATTCTTCGCGATGACAATCCCTCGCTGAAGCCCGAGGATATCTCGGACATGGCGAAGATTATCCTGAAATCGGCGACACGCCTTGGCCATCTGGTTGAGAACTTCCTTACGTACGCTCAGCTCCAGATCCTTTCGGCCAACCCGCAGGAGACCTCGTTTGTCAGGAAAGAAGCAAGTGTTATTCTCAAGAGGCACATCGAGGAGGTCGCGGGCAAGAAAGTACATGAATACGAACGACCGCATGATCTGCATCTCTCACTCGAAGCAGAGCAGGCGGCCATCTCCACTCAGAGCATGAAACGTATCTTTGAGGAGCTCATTGATAACGCTCTGAAGTTCTCCAAACCGGGAACACCAATCGACGTCGCCACGCGGCAAACCGACGCTTTGTTCATTCTCACCGTGCGCGACCAAGGAGTTGGGATGGATATCAAACATATCGCCGAGATTGGGGCATACAAACAGTTCGATCGCAAACGACACGAACAGCAGGGATCGGGACTCGGCCTGGCAATTGCGAAGCAGATAGTAGAACTTTACGGCGGACGTTTTTCCATTCAGAGCGAAGTGGGAAAAGGCACAAGCGTCACCCTCGAGCTTCCCCGCGTTGGAAATCCATAGACAATCACCACACAGATCTCCATTCCTGTTACTTTGTCTTCGACGCTTCGTCGCGCTTCTCGAAGACGTCGTCTGAAATCCCGACGTTCACCTTGTAGTCGAGATACTTCACCGTGATACTCCCGCTCCGGGTCGGCCGCCGGACATCATCGGGCTGCGGCGAAGCCGGCATATCGAGGTCAAGCCGTTTCACGGAAGAATCGGCCGCCGCGACATCGTACGTAGCCTTCATCGTTTCAGGGAGCCAGAAACTTCCAGCTTGCAGGGCATGCGTGAACGAAAAACGCAGCACCCGGCCTTGATACGGAACGGTCTCCATCCTGGCGATCGTCCATACGGACGGATCGATCCACAGCAACAACTGGCTCGGCCGGACTTTCGCCTCCTTTGCTGTGAGGGCTAACCTGTAGAGTTTCCTGCCATCGACAACCTCTTCTCCGCTCACCTTCGCCTCATACCGTTCACGCAGGAGTGAAGGATTGAGCACAATTCCCTCCCGGGGAAGCATCGCGAAACTCGACGATGAGAAATGAACCTTGTCCGGCTTCTTGAAGTACATCGTCGCAGTTATCTTCGGGATTCGCACGCGTTCCATATCGACACTCGCTTCTATCGTCGCGACGAAATCCTGGACTTTTTCAAATCCCCTTTCGACGTTTTTCATGATCTCAGGGGCCTTGAGAACCTGGGCAGCGCATTGGACGCTGATCGCGAGGACAAGCACAAAGCCAACAGCAATTCTCCATAATCTCATGATACACCTTGAGGGTTCTCAGCGACCTCTTTTTTTGTCGGTGTTGGGGATGGAACTTCTCCCAGCGACCGGCTGCACATCAAACTGCCTTCCGCGCTTCCTGGCGACGAACGACGACATTGTAAATCCACATCAACAATGTCCCACCGACGCCTATTCCGATAAGCGCAATCCACACGTTTTCGGGTTTTCCGGCGGCTTTCGAGGTTTGATACAGCCACCCACCAATTGGATCCCCGACAAACCGTGCGATAGCAATCGGGAGAAACGCATACCCCTGGAACAACCCTTGTTGACCCGGGGGCGCAATTTCTGAAATATACTCGTAGTAGCGTGGAGCCTGGGCCATCTCCCCTATGGCAAACGCGACAATACCGGCGCCAATCGTAAAGAGGCTTGGGTAAATACCGATAATAATCCAAATCAGACTCGAAGTCGCGAAGCCCAGCAGAATGGCATTGGGTGTCTTGATGTTTTTGGTGAGACGGTTGATCGGAATCTGCAGGAGAATGATGGCTCCGGCCCCGGCCCACGACTGAAGAATCTCATACGGGTACTGCGGGTCGATATAGTCGTTGATATAGTATGGGATAATAATGAATTCCTGCCAGAAGATGATCCAGTACAAGGAATAGATGAGAAGAAAGATCATAAACTTGACGTTGCCCAGCACAACGAAGAGATTCTTTATCTTCTTCCCAAGCGATTCCACAACTTCCGTTTTTTCGGACCGCACCTCCTTGTAGAGCATCAGGTTTACGATGAGCATGGCCAAACAACTCACCGACGACACCAGGAACACAAACTCGTTGCCAAAACTATCTCTGACAAAGTAGGCAATCGTCGGACCTATCATCGCGCCCACGTTTACGAGCCAGTAGTAGATGGCATACCCCAGCGATTTTGTTTCCGGCGTTGACGTTACCGCGACCGTCCCAAGCACGGAGGGCTTGATAAACGATCCGCCAAAGGCCGTCAGGACAAGGAAGACGACGAGCAGCCAGTATTGCGACTCGGTTCCGTAGATGCCAGCGAAAGCCGTCATCCCCATCGACCCGATGAGGAAATATCCGAGGGCCAGAATCGAGAAGGCGATATTGAATGACCGGCGGAAACCCCACTTGTCGGCAAGCGTTCCACCCAGAATTGGCAACAGGTAGATCAACCCGCCGAAGATTCCAGAGAGCTGCCCCGCCTCAGCTTCCGTGAAGCCGAGCTTGTTGCGCATATAAATCATGAAGACGATTTGCTGGCCATAGTACGCCAATCGCTCAAACAACTCCATACCATTTGCGACCCAGAAGGTGGGATGGAAATCGCTTCGAACCTTTTGGATGCTAGCTCGGATGTCCACAGATTCACCCTTTATGATGGTGTGAGTGTGACTATGTGAGAATATCTTTGCGGCGGAAGATTGCCCAGGCCATAACTACGAAAACGAGCGTATAGGCGCCGAGAACGGCTACGGAGTCCCCGATGGTCTCCCACGGAACGGGATCTTCGAAAACCTTCTGCCACACATTCATGTAGTTCGTATAGAGGTATGGCTTGATATCCTGAAACAGCTCCAACGGTATCACCGTGATCATGAGGAAAATCATGTTCACTCCCATCGTGCTAATAATTGGCCCAATAGCGTTTTCGACAAACGAAGAAAACAGGAATGCCAGCGATGCAATCGTAAGCATCGCCCACGCCGCCAGGACATATCCAAGGAGAAATCTCCACGCCACATCGGCCTCGGGGAGAATGAGGATACCCCTCATTAGAATGATCAGATCGCCCCGCCCCAGGAGCAGCAAGGCCAAGCCGGTGCTCAGGATGCCGAGAAACCCCACAAAAATTACGGTGTAGATGACCGTCGTGTAGAATTTCGAAATGAAGATACGGGTTCGGGAAACGGGCCGCACAAGAATCAACCGGTACGTTCCAGCGGTCGCCTCGCCGGCAAGCTGATCCCCGGCGACAAACGTGATCAACAGCGGAATATGGATCCAGAGACTGTTCATCATGTTGTGTGCGACGAACCATCCGTTGAACAGGTTCCCGACGAAAAAGAAATCCTGCTGCAGCGAACGGAGTGAGAATTGAAGAAACCTTCCCCCCTCGAACTTCATGGCGATTTCGACCAGGGGGACCACAACCGCTACCAGAAGAAATCCGATGTACGTCCGCTTCTTCAGAAACGTCTTCATCAATTCATAGTAGACCAGACGAACCATAGCGTAGTCCTAAG
>JACVXU010000376.1 GCA_015661185.1 Bacteroidota bacterium | reverse complement strand
AATGGGGCATGTGTAGTATCCGGTGGAGCAAGGATGACTGCTAGAATGCTGTCGTACTTCTGAATATCATTATTGTGTTGCAGATATTTTGCCAGGTAGTCAGACCGTCGAGCCAACTGGATCGTGATCGGAGCCTGTGGAGACTCTGATTTCCCTTTGTTGTAGGAAGCAAAAGCTGAATCAAACTGGAACATCCTCATTTCGTAAATATCGCCAAGCTGGAAGTAGGAATTGGCCGAGGATTCTGTCCGAGCATAGGAGGTATCGACATAGGTATACTGAGCAATCGCCGAGGGATAGTCTTTACTCTCTTTGAAGACGTTTCCGATCTCAAGAGTGATTTCGCCGTAGAACTCTTTGTACTTCGCACTCGAGAGCAAGTCGCGGAGAAGGCTAAGGCTCTCCTCGTGGGATCCGAGCTTTGACAGCATCCGTGCTTGTCCTATCTGTGCCCTGTATTTCGTCTCGTAGCTCGTACCGGCATCCTCGGTTTTCCGGAACGCCTCCAAAGCCCGCTGGTTATTCGCTGCCTGACTATGGAGTCCGGCAATATTGAGATAGGCCGCACAACGTTGATCAGAGTTTGTTGCTTTCTCAGCAGCCCCCTCGTAGTATGCTATCGCCTGATCAATATTCGTGTTGTCTACTTCGATCTGCGCAAGCAGAAAGGAGGCCTTCGCACTGTATTCATCCTCACGATTCTGTGTGGCCTCGTCCAACAAGGCTTTGGCGACAGCACTTGATTTTGTCTTGTCATTCATCATGTAGTAGCAGTAGCCAAGAGTGAGTTTGGCCTCATAGGCCAGGTCGCTCTCGGGAAACTGCTCGATCAATTCCTTGAATTTCCGCTCCGCCGCCTGAAAGTCGTTTTGGTAGTAGTATGATTTTCCAATCATCAGCAGTGCATCATCAACGAGGTTGGATTCCGGATGGTACTGCAAAAGCTTCGAGCATTTTTCAATAACCGAGGTGAACTTCGCCTTTGTTGTTGATTGAATGGTGAACAAGAATCCGAATGGCCGGTCATTCTGGTTGTTCTCCTTTTGTGTTATGACCTCATCTTCGGCTTCTGCGAACTGCCGTTGGGCGTTGTAGAACGTATTGAAGTACGCACCAACGAAATCGACGACCGAACAGCCGGGAATCACATACGTGATGAAAACCCAGAGTGAGAGTAAGAGGAAGGTTTTGTTTGTCAGTCTTGACCGGTGAGGACTACTCAACAATGCACATGCTCCGTTCGCTTGCAACACATGTGGAAATTAGCGAGAATCTGCCGCAAAGTCAACAACAGGCGCGTTAAACCTTCTGCGGACTTCTCCATCAAACAGATGACCAAAGCCATCAATACAGACTTAACATTCAAGGAGAAGGAATCATGAAAAAAGTATCCGTAGCGGCTGTTGCCGTTCTGTTGGCGCTTTCGACATTCGCATTTGCGCAACCTCCGAGTGAGAGGGGACAGCGTGATCGCATGATGGATCGGCGCGAGAACCTCATGCACGATTTGAAGCTGACCGACCAGCAGGATTCGCAGGTGAAGAAACTGCATCTCGATCTGGAGCGAAAGCAAGCACAGATACAATCCAAGATTCGGCTTGCACATCTGGACCTGAAGGAGATGTATTTGTCCGATAAGCTCGATCGAAGCGCGATTGAAAAGTCAGTCAGCCAGATATCGGACCTTCAAAAGCAGATGAAGCTGAACTTCGTTGGTTTCTGGTTCTCGGTCAATGAGATTCTCACACCAGAACAGCAGAAGGCTTGGAAGAATCATCTCGGTCAAATGGCTGGAGGAATGCGGGAGCGGATGCGAGGGCGAATGCAACACGGTGGTCCAAAGATGTTTGATCCACCCGATGACGAGGAACCGCGTTGAGTCACTTAATCGGAAGCAGAATCGAAATTCATGAGGGGAGCAATGCTCCCCTCAATTATTATGGATTCGTCGGACGCACGTCGATCTCACTGAACATACTTCGTTCAGGAGCTGTTACCGCAAAGACAACTGCGTCTGCGACATCTTCCGGCTGAGTTATGTTCTTTCCCTTCTTATTCATGGAAGAGAAACTAGTGTCAACTGAACCGGGGAAGATTGTTATGACACGAATGTTATGCTCACGTACTTCAAGCATGAGAGACGAAGCAAATCCCCTTAGCGCCCATTTGGTGGCGCAGTAGCCTGTTCCTCCTTTGAAGCTGTTCTTTCCGGCAAGAGAGCTTATATTTACGATGGTGCCCCTTCCTGCCTTGATCATGTGTGGCAAGGCAACTTTCGTTGCGACAAATACTCCCCTCATGTTCAGATTCCACATCTCATCGAATTCGTCTAAGGTCATATCGATTGCCGGTTTGAAATGTCCCATGCCGGCGTTGTTCACAAGGATGTCAAGTCGCCCGAACCGGGAAGCGGTTTCATTGATAGCTTTCTCAACCTGCACAGGGATGGTGATGTCAGCAACCTCTGCGCTGGCGGATAACCCCTTTCCCTCAATCTCCTTTGACGTCGAATCAAGCTGGAAAGCCGATCTTGCCACAAGAACGACATGCGCACCCTCGGTGGCGAGTGCCATTGCGACGGCCTTCCCGATTCCCCTGCTTGCCCCGGTTACCAACGCAACGTGGTTATCGAGCTTACCCATCGAACACCTCAATGCTTCGAACCACTTCCGTTAAAATCGATGAACCTCTGATGGATCAAGAGATTCAAGCTCATGAACTAGTGTTGAGTATAGCAATACTTAAGACAGCCTACCTCCTATAAGCGTCAGAAACTCTTGGCGTGTCTTGTCGTCATCCCTGAATACACCCAACATCGCGCTCGTTGTTGCGACCGAATTTTGCTTTTCCACTCCCCTCATCATCATGCACATGTGCCTGGCCTCGATCACTACTCCAACGCCCATGGGATTCAGAGATTCGTACAGAGTTTCAGCGACTTGCTGCGTCATACGTTCCTGAACCTGAAGACGCCTGCTAAACAGCTCCACGATCCTTGGGATCTTGCTCAACCCTATGATCTTTCCATTGGGGATGTAGGCCACGTGTGCCTTGCCAAAGAACGGGAGCATGTGATGCTCGC
>JACVXU010000132.1 GCA_015661185.1 Bacteroidota bacterium | reverse complement strand
CACACTGCTGGCGGTCCATGACTTTCCCCGGTCTGTCGAGCGAAAGACGCGAGTTGCTGGCGTGGTCTGGCTCATTCCCGTCCCAAAGATCACCGTGTTTCCAGAAATCGCCAGATTGTTGCTCAGTCCGACTTCGCCGAACAAGGGGGCAGGGATATTCGTTTGCGACGTACGAGTCCAGCTCGATCCACCATTCGCGGTGGAGTACACGACGAAGTATCCGCCCTCCGGATCACCGAAAAGAATCCCGTTGTTTGCATCTGTGAACAGCACCACATTGTAGAATGTGCCGGCGGTGACGCTCGACATTTGCTGCACCCAACTCAAGCCTCCGTTCGTCGTCTTGAATAAACCCGAACTGTTCGTTCCGTTTCCACCCGCCACCCAAGCGGTGTTGGCGTCGAGAGCTTCAACGCTGTAAAAGCTGTAGCCAATGGAAGCGAGGGGTGCGCTCAGTTTCGCCCATGTCGCACCTCCGTCAGTCGTCCGTAGAATGGTGCCAGATGCACCGCAAACCCACGCGGTGCTTGCGTTCACGGCTTTCACGCTGTTGAGAGCGGCCGTTGTTGAGGTCGATTGAGAGGTCCAGTACTGGGCGAGCGCTGGCGAATTGACCGCGATCAGAAGGCATACAAAACAGGCAAGAGATTTTGTCTTCGTCATACGACCATTCTCCTAGGGATGTGACTCAGCGGAACTATTTGGACTTTTTTCAGCACTGTTCTCACCGCGATATGATCTTATGGATTTTTCCATGACGGATTGATCGGAAAGCCTGGCGGACTTCCATATTTGTCCGGCTCGGTGACAGACGTCGTGCCTTTCTTCCCCAGCACGGCATATGCAGCGCCGCCAATAACCACCGCAGCACCTGCAACGTACCAGAGCCAACTTGTGCCCGAAGACACCTTCGAGAGCGTGATCGGGTGCTGCTTGGTTTGACCTGGCAGGATGTCTACTGTCTGCTCCTCCGGTTCGTACCCGCTCTTTGTAACTTTGATGGTCCTTCGACCAGGTTTTACCTCGGTTTTCCCCGTGCTCGCGGTGGTACCGTCGATCGTCACAGCCGCGTCCTTCGGTTCGACACTGATGTCGACGTAGGCAGGCAGCGGCATGGCTTCCTTTGGTTTCTCTTTCGGTGCTTCCTTTTGAACTGTTTGAGCTGGAACTTGAGGAGGAGCAACAGCGGGTTTCTCCTCCTTCTTTTCCGCAACGATTAAGTTGGACCCTGTCACGTTGATCGATCCGGACCCGAAGTCCGCCGATACTCCCCCCGATCCGTTTGCCTGAAAAGCTGTCGACAGTTTCTTGCCTTCTTGTTGGAGCTCCACCGTATACTTGGATCCAGGCCGCACCTGAATGATCATCGGTGTCTGCCCTTGTGGCAAATCATTCAGGAAGATCTGTGCGCCACGAGGCGAGCTGGTAACCGACACATCATACATCAGCGCCTTCAACTCCTTGAGCTCATAACGATTTTCTTCCGATACAATCGCAGTGTAACTCATCGGATCATAGCCATCCTTCTTCAACTCAATCCGGTGTTGCCCAATCGAAAGCTCCTTCCGCACAGGCGTAACTCCTGCATCAACCCCATCGATCCTGACCTGAACCCCTGCAGGACGGGTCTCGAGCGAATAGCTTACCATCAGCGATTTCATCTGCACAGCCATCTCACGATCGTTCGAAAGGTCAACCGTGGTTGAGAAACGGTCCTTTCCAGGGGCTTCAACCTCTATCGTGTAGGTCCCACGACGCATTTTCTCCTTGAATAGCTGTCTGTCCTTCGAGATGACTTTTCCGTTCGAATAGACCGTGCTGTTCGCGGGCAGCCCGGTAAGGGAAAGCGTGAATTCCGGCACGGCCACCACAAACGCGAATTGTCCTTCTGATGGTTTCAATGTCGCATACACCGGCTTATGTCCCGGCGGACGCTGGGACCGAGACAACTCGAAGACTTTTCCCTGGAGGTACGAGTACAGCTCGTCGGTTGTCACTACAGAATTTCCATCCTGATCCACAAGCCGCGTCTGGAATCCATCGATAATCGCCTTCGCGAATGCACTGTGTCCCCACAACGAAGATTCGACGACCTGCTCATCTTTCGTTCCGGCGGTGATAATTTGAACAGCTTCTGCTGAAGTCACTTTCTGCAAGTAGCGCTCGGATTCCTTCGGAAGAGAACGCGAGGTCACCGCCGAGAGGCCACCATAGCAAGCATCAACCAGGAACAGCACATGTTTTGCGCCAACGAGCTCCGTCAATCGCTTGACCTCGTCCATGCTGAGACAGGAGCTGTACATCGAGCTTCTTTTGCCATCATGCGGGATAAGATACCCTATCTCACCACCTCGGGCAGTTGACTCCGATTCTCCGTGACCAGCCCAATACACGAGCAAGCGATCGTTTTTCCGGGTCTTCCCGCCGAGGTTGACAAACTCCTCTTTGATTCTGGTCAAAGTGGCGTTTTCGTTGGTGAGGATTTTGATATTCTCTTTGGGGAAATCAAGCCCCTCAAGGAGCTGCGCGATTGCCTTCGCGTCCTCGACGGCATAGTTCAGCCCCGGGATCCTGGGATCGGAGTAATTGTTGATACCGACGATGAACGCATAGCTGTTGTCGTACGCAACGAACGTTTGCCCTTTTTCGTCCTGCATCTCAACGGGCTTCATTCCCCTTGGCTGCTGCGACCAAAGGGAACATACGACGCCGAGAATCAGGAACACAATGCCGTGGACTTTGCTCATGGATTTATCCTCCTGAGTGATTTACTGAAATTCCTTGTTCGGACGAAAACGCGTGTGCAACTCGTGATCGCAATGACACTGCAACTTGCCTCCTAGTGCGATTTCAAACAAACCATCTTGTAGTTTTCATCGCGGAGACGCTGAGTCCGCACCAGCCCGCCATGCGGTCTGGCGGGGAGAATCGCTGAGAATATTGTGAATACCTCTGCGTACCTCCGCGAACTCTGCGCCTCCGCGTTGAGAACCAAGAACAAAGTAGACACAACCTTAATTTCTAGACCCGGTACTAGCACTCTTTGGCTCTTGTTGCTATTGTGTCATCCGCCTGAACCTCTCTCCATTTCTCGCACCGCCAGCGTAACCGGGGTTTGCCTGCAAGATCTTCAAAAGCGTAGCATTCCTTTTCTCAAAATCCAAATGGAGGAACGGATTCTCGGTCCAATCCTTGACTCGGTTTTTGATCACCCGACCTGTCTTCTCAACAATACCCGGCACAGCCTGCGCATCATAGCCAAGATACGCCAGCATCATAACGGCCCCTTTGTCCGCTTCTTCTTCGAAGACCTGGAGGCGAGGCTTCACAACGTCATCATATGCTTCCTGGATCATCTCCTCGAGATCCGTCTCGCTTGAATCGGGCTTCTGGTCAAGCTCCTCTTCAAGCTCCGCAAAGGCTTCGTCCATTCTCACTCTGAATCTCCGCTGGAACTCTTCCTTTATGGCATGGCCGGCTGCGAGGTGAGCAATTTCATGGGCGATAATCGCGGCAAGCTCTGCTTCATCATTGCACAGACGAATCAATCCCTCCCCCAGGAAGACGAATCCACCTGGAATCGCATAGGCTCTCGGCTCTTCGCCTTTGAGAACATAGACCTTGATTGGCGTATCGAAGTATGACGTCACAACAGCGAGTTTTGCGGCGATCAGATTTACGTACTTCACCAACTGCCGGTTTGTCACCAACCCCTGGCTCGCCAACCGCGCGGCTATCCCTGTCCCCAATCCATCCATAGAGGTTGACGACTCGGACTCTTTTGTCATATCGGCTAAGCCAGAGCGTGCTTTCACCTGGTTGGCCGGGCGATCACGTTGTTTCGCCACTTCGAACAGCGCATACTCCTCCGGAGTGAACAAACCATTTTGAAGATCAATGAGAGTGTCCACCACGGCCGCGGTGATTCTTCCGTATCGCAAGGCAAATCCACGGATTGCTGCCGCGACGGCGGACGGGGAAGCCTTGGAAGATTGCCATTCAAGTTTCAAATCACGCAGCAAATCAGTTGGCTTGCTTTCAACCAGGCAATTCTTGGAAAGCCAGGCTGAAGCCCCGCCCGCGGAGCTCCCTGGCTTGAAGTTCACCCATCCTCCATCACGCTTCAAGACCGGAACTGCAACGCCCTTCGGCAGCACCTTCAAAAGTTGAAAGTAGCTTCCGGGGCCTTCGCGAACCTCATTCTTGGATCGCTTGGTATACTCGACCGATTGCGAAAGCCCGTGCGCCAAGACACTGAAGATGGCAATGACCAGTAACCATGCAATTCGTCGCATAGCAAGGCCTTATTTTGTGAAAAGAGTGTGAACTCCGCTCCATCGTCTTGGGGGCGGGTTTTTGATGAACTCAAGGCATCGTCGGACATATTCCTTCGACGGACCATCATCTGGCGCCATCCTGAGAATTTGCCGAAACACTGAAAGTGCATCTTTGAAAGCACGTTTGCGATAGAAGCCGAGTGCTTTGCCAAACTTGTCAACGATTTCCAGCTCCAGATCTCCCACGTTTACGCGTTCGCCCATCAACTCGTAGATGACGACAGCCTTCTGTTTGCCTTTCACAAGAAGTGTATCAAGCGGCCGCACAAGGAACGCGTCCGGGACCTGTTTAAGTGTTGATTCGCTCACAATGATCTTTGTCCCGTACACTTTGTTCGTCCCTTCAAGCCGGGAAGCAAGATTCACGGTATCACCGATCGCCGTATAGTCGTGCCGATCACTCGAGCCGACATTTCCCACCACCATTTTTCCGGAATTAATCCCAATCCTGGTGACAAGAGGGGGATGCTTATGATCGTTGGAATTCGAACGTAGCTCCGCGATTTCCAGGGCAGCCTTGCAGGCGAGCAAGGCGTGTTCTGTCACCGGCAACGGTGCACCAAACACTGCCATAATCGAGTCGCCAATGTACTTGTCGACAAGCCCGCCTCGATCAAGAATTTTCGCGCTCGTCAGAGTGAAATACTCGTTGAGCATCTCGATCAGCTCCGGTGCGCTCTTCTTTTCGCTGATGCTCGTGAAATCCTTGAGGTCGGTGAACAGGACCGTAGCTTCGATTTCTGCTCCACCGAGTGTGACCTCGCTCTGGTTCTCGATCACATGTTCAACAACCGCCGGGCTGAGATACCCGCTGAACGCTTGACGGAGCTCGCGCCGGGCTTTTCCCTCCGTCTGATAACTCACGAGCGCAGAGACTGCAAATGTCGAGGTGACAGCAACCATTGGCGAAACCCAGTCGAGCCAAATATTTGAATAGTTGAATAGAATCAGGATTGCGAGGCTCCAGACAGCAACGAGCGCGACCGTAACAGCGACTGCGATTCTCGGACTGTGAAGATGAAAAAAAGCCGCTCCGACTATCAACGACAGGATCAGATTCGAAAGGATGACTACAAATGAAGGAACTCGGCTGAGGTAGTGGTCATTGAGAACGTTGCTCAGGATAGTGGCGGAGATTTCGACGCCGGGATAAGGTTCCAACGCGCTGAATGGGGTGTTCTTCAGATCGAAAAGTCCGGCTGCATTTGAACCGACAAAAACGATCTTATCCTTGAATTGGAATGAGGGCACCAGGGGCGCCTTTTGGAGCTCCTCGTCTCGCGCGGAAGCCAGCAACGCCCCTATTGAGTAGTATGGAAAGACTCCCTCCGGGCCTCCCTTTCCATACCATGAGATGAGAAATTGCCCGCTCTCATCCAGCGGGATGACTTTCTCGCCCAGTCGGATTTGTCCTTCGTCGACTTGGAAATTGTCGACCTTCTCCGTAATGAGATAAGCCGCAACGCCCAGGTGAGGGATGATGGTATTGCGAAAGCGGTAGAAGAGAGGACCGCGGCGACAGACTCCGTCGATATCCTCGTAGTAGTTTGCCGAGCCAAGGACGGCAACCGATTGTTGAAAAAGCGGAATGGGGAAACTCGCAAACGGAACTGACCGCACGGCAACCGTGTCAAACGGTAGCTGAACCCGGTACCATGGCTTGTAGATGAGCGGGTTGTCTTCCCAGAGCGGATCATCGGACCGGTGGAACAATGAGGCGAGGACCACGTTTCCGGCGGTGTTCATTGCACGAGCGAAGGAAGAATCCGATTCTTCTCCGTTCGTATTTGCGCGGTCGATGTCAGGATCTGGGTACAGGACGTCGAACACGACGGCTTTCGCTCCACCACGATGCAAGTACCGGACAAGCGCCCCGTAGAACTCCCGAGGCCACTTCCAGACAACGCCACTGTGTTTGAATTGAAGCAGACTTTTTTCATCGATGGCCGCGATGACGATGTTGGTGTCGGCTTTCTGATGCCCCGCGAACCAGTGAGAGCGGAGGTCAAGGCTCTTGAGCTCCAGAGGATCAAAAACCTTGAGGAGCGAGAGGATGATAACCAGGCCTGCACAAGCAAGCGACAGACCGATACCGTAGTTGGTTCGACTTTTCATGGGAAGTACTGTCCAGTAAGATTCTTTGTTGCCCTTGCTCGTTGCTCCTGCGATCAGGAGTTAACGGGCGGTCCTATCATCGTTTTTCTATCTCACTCCCAATCGACATCGGCAGATTCCGGTCCCATTGGGACTGGCTCGCGGTCGGGTGCTGCTGCGATTTTGTGTCTCGACGGACATTCTGACTCACAAAGTCAACCAACTCACCGAGCCGGACAATGGGATCGGCGTCCACATTTGCCTTGCCTTTCAGCCCCTCCAGCAGATGGTATGTGAAAACCCCATGCCCCCCTCCCCACTGAGGCGATTCCTGGGAGAATTCATTCGCTTCGCTGGCACTCAGGGTGAGAACGCTGTTGCCGGTTTTCGCAATATCCTCAAGAAACTTGTTCACAACTTCTGAGCTTGCCTGACCGCGCATCGCAACATTGCCTCCTACACCCGCGCTGTGGCACGCGTCCGCAAACACGACCACCTTCTTCGCCTTGATGTAGTATCGTATGGCATCCTGGATTTCCTGCATCCTCACGGCGGTTGCCCCCGGTCGGGTGAGATCAGAATCGTATGCCAGGAGATACGGAATCTCCGGTCGAACTGGATCAGGAATTCCATGTCCCGCAAAATAGATAATCACCACATCTTCCTCGATCGCATTCTTCATGAAGTCCTTGATCGATTCCTCGATGTTCACCCGCGTCGCCTCTTTGTTGACGAGCTTCCGGACATTCGCTTGCGAGACCCCCCTGCCCCCGGAACTTAACGGTGTGATCAGATACTGATAGAACGCCTCAGCGTCGCGATCTGCGTACCGGAGCTGCGCAATCGCCGAGCTCTGGTATTCAGATATTCCAATGACGGCAGCCCACACCTGGTGCCCTTTGAACACTTCCGCCGGAGAGGCTTTCTTCTCATCCTTCGCTACCACAACCTCGCGTCGCACGTTGATCGAGATGGTGCTGCTATTGCCATGAATATCCGTTGCCACGATAGTAAAGGTGTTCGACCCGAACTCAAGCAGGACATCCGCTCCAAATTCATATCCACGCGCGGTCGGCTTCAAGTCCGCCTCCCGCCCCTGCACTTTCACGAGGGCAACCGCACTCGAATCGCGCGCGACCCCGCGCACTTTCAATTCTCCTGAGCTCACGACCACGCCTCCCTCTGTAACAAGTTTCATCCCTCGTTGTGCGATCTCCCGGGGTTCCAGGATCTCAATGCTCGGACCGCTCGTGTCGGCCGCTTTCTTCCCTACAAACAGCAATGATCCGGCCTTGCTCTCTCCTGTCACAGTCTGGCCCAAAGCCGTGTTCATCGCCGTGATCGCCAATAGAAGGATCGTACCACTAGCCATTCTCATGAACATATATGCCTCCTCCCTCATCGGGATTAATACCCTGAAGGTCTGCCGGCCGGTTGTGGAAAATTCCCCTCGCTTACAACTGCTGATTTCTTACCGACCACGAAATAGACCACCGCACCAACGGCAGCAGCCCCCCCTCCGAGATAGTAGAGAAGATTGCTGCCTGAGGAACTCAGTGTGGCTTCGATGTGAAAATAGAAATCATCCCCCTCCAGACCGTTGGGATATTCGCGAAGAATCTCCCAGGTGATCTGCCGGCCCGAGCCGCCGAACTTTCCGACGCCATAGTCACCGGCCAGTGCTTTGGGGGCATACTCGTAGGATGGAACTTGTTTTCGTCTCAGTATGAGCTTGATGCTGTAATCCCGGTCAGAAGGACCTGTCAGGTCATAGCTGACAACGATCTTGTTCCCCGATACCTGAAAACGAACATTCACGACTGCGATGTCCTCTCCAGAGCGCGCGAGTGCGGGAGTCAGAGGCTCCATCAGCAACAGGCTGACGAGCACAACGCAGAGCGATCTGAACCGATTGATGAGTATTTGCATAGGATGCCTCGTTATTTCACCAAAACCAGTTTTCTTACAATAGTGTGCCTTCCCTCAATGACCAACCGGCAGTAGTACACGCCACTTTGTGCTCCGACGAATTGTTCGTTCTTCCCATCCCAGGTGAACCAGTGGATCCCTCCTTCCAACTCTCCTGTGAAGAGTGTACGGGTCATCTGACCAAGGATGTTGAAGATCGCCAGACTCACCGTTGAGCGCTGCGGGAGCGCCACTCGGAAGTTCGTCGACGGATTGAACGGGTTGGGGAAATTCTGGCTCAGCGAAAACTCTGTCGGCACCATCTGAACGGCCCCCTTCAGCACCGCATCTCTCGATCCAACGAGCACTGAAAACTGCTGCTCTCTGAGCGGAGAAAGGAAGCTATAGATGGAATCGAGCCGCAGATTGACTGATCTCCCATTCCCTTCGTCGACGAGATAGACCTCATGGAAGGAAGGAATTTGACCGATACCGCTGAAAAGGAGCGTTACCGGTTTGGACGGTTCAAGACAGACCTTGAAATTCCACGTCTCCAGCCCATTCACCCGGTCGCGGATGTCTGATGCGAACGTCGGATAGCGGGCATCCCAATCCGGCCGATCGAAGAAAATGTCCTCCATTGTGCCCAGCGCATGGGGTTTGCGCACATCGTACTCATCGATTTCTCTCCTTGCATCAAGGGATACGCCGAAGTGCGCTTCGCTCGCGGTCGCTTCTTGTGAAGAGAGCATCATCGTCACCTTCCATCCGTTGAAACCCCGGCCAGGCGGCTCGCCAACATCGCCGTAGAGGCTGTAGTATGGCACCTTCAGGACGGAGAGCGTGGTGCCGGGCGTTCCGTTGAAATAGTAGTACCCGGCGTACGGATCGAAATTCGCCGACGAAACGAACGAGCCGCTGAATGTGAAGATTGAAGCGGTTGTAGAGTT
>JACVXU010000131.1 GCA_015661185.1 Bacteroidota bacterium | reverse complement strand
TTCTTTCCGGTTCCACCTCCTTTGGTCAGTTGTTTATATCGTGGATCTTCCCGCAAATTCTTCATCTCAGGGCTATGCTCAATTTCTTGCGGAATCGGACCTTGTGCCACGACTTTCCTCAGCCAGATGATTGCCTGTTCACGATCGCCTAGTAGTTCGAACGTCGTAACAGCACGGCTCATCACACCTTTGTCGCTCGGTGCGAGTGCAGTTGCTTTGCGGAGAGCAGCCCTCGATTCTGCTTTCTTGCCCAGATTTGCGTAGTAGCCAGCGAGTTGTGAGAGTACTTTGGGATCTGACGGATTGAGTCCAAGAAGCCCGAGGGCGAGGCTCACCGCCTTCTCGTACGACTCTTGAGCGAGTTTCTTGCCTCCCAATTCATGATAGGCAGCGCCGAGACCACCCCATACCTGATGGTCGGTCGGAGTGAACCGAATCGCCTTCTGATATACTTTAATTGCTTGTTCGATCATCTCGTCGTAGTAGTACGCCGTGGCCAGATTGGAATAGACTTGATAGCGGCCGGAGTCTGCCTCCAATGCGCGATTGAAATGCTCGATAGCACCAGTCCAATCGTCCAGATTGAAGAGCGCTACGCCAAGGCCGTTATGGATGAGCGGCTGATTGGGAGTCCGCCGGGCGGCCTCATTCCAAGTGTCGATAGCTTTTGTGTATTCTTTGTTGTTCGCGTATGCCCGTCCGAGGTAGTGGTATGTCTGCCAATCAAACGGACGCAGCCGAATGGCTTGTCGATAGGCCGCTTCGGCTTGTTGCGGCTGTCGAGCGAGTCCATACGCCTCGCCAAGTTCCATATACGCTGCGGCGTTCAGAGAATCGCCGGCAAGGATGGACTGATATTCCAGAATAGCGAGGCTGTCTTTCCCGACGCCGTGATAGAGCAGGCCAAGCGTGAACCGTACCTCTGCTACACTGGTGTCCAATGACTGCGCACGCCGGCATGCCTTGAAAGCGCTATCGGTCCATTGGATGTCTTTTGTGCCGGAGAATTTTCGCCAGTATGCTTCACCAAGTCCCGCATACGCCACCGCGAAGAGTGAATCCAGAGTGATCGCTCGATGGAAGAGCTGGATCGAATTGTTGAGCCTCGTACGGTCTGTATAGAAAAGGAGTTCACCCCGTCCACGAGCAAAGTAATCGTAAGCTTTTTCATCCTTCGTTGTTCCCGCCGTAAGACCAAAGACCTGTGCCGATGTAAGTCTCCCACCCAACATTTCCGCAATTGCGTCAATGAGTTTCAACTCCAGCTCAGGTAACGAAGCAGCGGCAACGCTCACATCCCTGGAATCGATACTGGCAAGCTTATCCGTCTCAATCACAGTAACCGTGGCGCGTACCTGGTCGGAGATCCATTGAATCGTACCTTCGACCCCGAGGGTAATGCTGGAACCTTCTCGCGCTTGACGCACGTTCTTTCCCCTGTATTTGCGCATTTCGCTGGCGGGACAAATATGCGATTTGCCAAGCGCGCTGTGCATACGAACGAGACCGCTTACCACTCGATCATAAATGCCGTCACATAAGACCATCTTGGTTGAATCGCCGCCAATGAGATTAAACGGAAGTACGCCGATGTAGTGCGGCTCCGTGACTCGTGAGCGTTCAAACCACTGTTGTAAGACCCCGGTCGCGAGGAGAAGGGCCAGGGCAACGACAAGAGTACTTCCCGCCACGAGGGGGATGTAGGGCTTTCCGCGTAAAACCCTCCGCAATTGCATGAGAGGACGGGGTGTGGGTTTCTCACCGAGAAAATGTTTGAGGTCTTCACGTAAATCGGCCGCATACTGGTATCGCTTCGCTGGGTCTTTCTCCAGCAGTCGCAGGATGATGCGGTCGAGTTCTTGAGGTATCTCATGGCGAATTGTGGATGGGGCGGCAGGCTCTGCGTTCACGATCGAATAAAATAGAGCGGCTTCATGCTCTCCTGCAAACGGACGTCTTCCTGCGATTGTTTCATAGAACACGACGCCGAGAGAAAACAAATCGCTGCGGCCGTCCGCTTCGCTTCCCATGATTTGCTCGGGAGCCATGTAGGCAGCAGTGCCGGCGGTGATCAGCGTTCTGCTTGCACGGGTCTGTGCCGAGAGTTTCGCAAGGCCGAAATCGACAATCTTGATTTCGCCATTGCTCGTAATGATAATATTTGCAGGTTTGATATCGCGATGAACGATGTTTGACTCGTGGGCGCGCTGCAGTCCGCTTGCGATCTGAAGGATCAGTTGGACTGCTTCATCTATGCCAAAAGGACCCTTCGTCAGGTTTGTTTTCAGCGTTTGGCCGTCATAGTACGCCATGCAGATGAACAAATGGCCGTCGGCGGTTTCGTCAACGTCGTGAACGACAGCGATATTCGGGTGGTCGAGGGCTGATGCCGCCCGCGCTTCCTGGATGAATCGCTTCTTTGCGTCCTGGTCGCGGGTCATCTCGGGTGTGAGAAACTTCAATGCAACGGGGCGAAGGAGTTTGGTGTCCTGGGCTTTGTAGACGACGCCCATTCCTCCTTCTCCGAGCTTCTCGAGAACCTTGTAGTGCGAGATTGTCAGGCCGATCACGGGCTCGTGCCTTGAGTTGGTTGGAGGGGCTGTGCAGTCAAGATCGTTGCTCGCATACCCGCGGTACCGAAAGGGGGAATTCGGTGAGGGGCCGGGGGTGGCTGAAATGACGCTCTCAATATAGCAAACGGCATGTCAATTTCAACAATTGGCGAATAACCCAATACCTCCGGAAAGAGCAAGAAGAGCCTATTTGCAGCCTTTTTCTGCGTCTGGGCAGAGGAAAACCAGAAACGGAGCAGTAACGGAATATGGAACGAAACCGGATTTCAGAAGGTTTGAAATACGTGTGTTCGACCACTTCTCTCACCAAACACTCAAGGAGGAGGCATGAAGAAAGTGCTAAAGATTGTCATCTGGGGTCTTGGGGTTGTCGTAGTGGTGATCGCGCTTGGCCTTGGATATCTGTACATGGGATATCCCGATGTGGGCCCCGTGCGTGATCTCACGGTGACGGCTACACCCGAGCGGCTTGCGCGTGGAACGTATCTGGCAAACCATGTTTCGGTGTGTATCGATTGCCACTCAAGCCGCGATTGGAACTATTTCGCAGGTCCCGTCGTGCCGGGGACTGAAGGAAAAGGGGGCGAGGTCTTTGACGAGACGCTCGGCTTTCCCGGAATGATCTATGCGCACAACATTACTCCGGGCGCATTGGGCTCTCAGAGCGACGGCGTTCTCTATAGGGCAATCACCACAGGGGTCGACAAGGACGGCAAGGCGATGTTTCCCATCATGCCGTATCCGAATTTCAACAAGATGAGCGAAGAAGATATTCTGTCGATCATCGCGTACGTCCGCACCCTGAAGCCGATCGAGAATAATCCGCCGAAGACGGTACTCAATGCCCCGATGAACCTCATCGTACGTACAATCCCGATGAAACGGACTCCTCAGCCGGATCCCGACACATCAAACGCGTATGAATACGGACAGTATCTTGTCACTGCCGCATCCTGCGCAGATTGTCATACGCAACAGGTGAAAGGCAAACCCGTGCCGGGCATGGACTTCGCTGGAGGATTCAAATTCCCATTCCCGAACGGGGCGGTCGCTCGCTCGGCAAACATCACGCCCGACGAAGAGACAGGAATCGGCGCATGGTCTGAAACGGATTTTGTCAGCAAGTTCAAGTACTTTGACAACGCCGAGGCACGGACACTCAAGCCCGAGGACGTGGGGTACAACACTGTCATGCCGTGGATGATGTATGCGGGGATGACGGAGCGGGATCTTGGAGCGATCTACAAATACCTCCGGACTGTGAAACCGGTGAAACATCACATCGAGAAGTACACGCCGCCGGCAAAGTAGCAATAGTTTGAATGGCAGAAGTCCGACGTCACATCGCCCGGTCTCGGAGAGAATTCGGACTTCTCCATGAGGGCAAAGTGCGTTTGTGTGGTCCTATCTCGTTACCGATACTAATCTTGTTATAGCCGCATAGATTCTCAGGTCAGGCCAACGCTCCCACGGAGATCACGAACGCTAAGCCGCAGAGGTCTTGCGAAACTTCGCGACGGCGATGCCAACATCGTCGTTGAATTCTTTCCCCTGCCCGAAAGTCTTTAGCTCGTTCAGCAACTCATGTGTAAATGGCTGAACATCGAGATCGGTATGGGTCTGAACGAATACCCTGAGCCGCTCTTCGCCATACTGCTCCCCCTGTAGATCCGTCTGCTCAAGAAGCCCATCGGTAAACGAAACAAAAAGACTCCCGGGAGAAAACTCTTCTTCTGCCATCGTACATTGTGGAAGCGATGGGTAGAGGCCGAGAGGAATTGTCCTTTGCGAGAGCGAACGAAACTCTCCCTGCGAAGAGATCAACGGTGGAGGATGTCCGGCATTCACATACCGCAATACTGCGCGCTGAGTATCGATTTCGGCGACGAAGAACGTGACAAAATCCTTTTTGGTTGTGCTCTGGTGGAGGAGCGTATTGAGTCGTTGTGTGAGGTTTTCCAACGGAATATTCAAGGGCGCAAGGAGCTGTATCGACGCTCTCACCTCAGCCATGATGAGTCCCGCGGGCACACCTTTCCCCGACACATCAGCGGTGACCAGAAGCACCAAATGGTCATTCAGCTTGAGGATATCGCAATAATCCCCGCCGACGAGCCTCCCTTGTCGAACTGTTGCAAATACGTCGAGGTTTTCAATTTCGGGAAATGAGTGTGGAAGGAGTTTAGTCTGAACCTCCGAAGCCACCCTCAATTCCCAATCTGTGAGGTCTTTCTGATATCGGAGATTTGATTCCTCCTGGACGAGCTTGACAAACAGTCTGCGGGAATATTCAGCCAGGTATGCGACGATGATGACGAATCCGGCAAGAATAAGGACTTTTGTCAGCTGGCCGACATACGTGACCGCCGGACTAAAGAGCTCCTGCTCGTAGCCGCCGTGTGTGAAGCTGATTGATTTTGAAAGATAGAGATAGGAAATGAGGGCAAGGTAGAGCGCTATTGCCAAGCCACCTGCGGTTAGCGTAAGCATTCGGTCATAGCGAAATGCCGTCAGAGCGATGATCGGAAAAACAACAAGGAATACATAGTTCTTCAACGCCACGGACGGGATCTCGATCCTGGTATACATCAAGAGTAGCAGAAAAATGAGCACTACATCGAGGCACGACGTAACGTACTTCATCACAGGATGGTAGCCGCGGCGGCGAATGCGAAAGAGGACAATGAACCCATACATGCAGCCGGCGAGAAGAACGGATGCATTCATGATGCTTGCTTCTATTGAGAGCGAACCGACATTAAGGAGCTCGATGCATGCGAAAATGAGAAGCACGATGAGCCGGACGGTTCCTGCAACTCGCTCTGCACGAATCTCTTCTCTGGCCAGAGCTCGATTGATGCGGTCGGTTGTCTCTTCCATTGCGATATGGTCAGTAGGTAATGATGAAGCAATTCTATTTTTTCAACGCGACCAACGTCTAAGTTGCCGCAAGAGCATCAATTCCCGCAAACATCAGGATTGGTAGTCCGGTTTTTCCTAACAGCAGCGTTGCAACCATGAAGGCGGCGGCATAGTACCGCATCCAGACGGTCCAGATGAACAATTGAGTCAATTTCAATTTTACTGCGACAAGGTAGTAGACACCAATGATCTGTTGATCTATTGCGTTGATTCGTTTGTCCGTGGTTTTGACGGAATCCTCTGCTTTTTCCGGCTATAGATCATCGATATGGTCAGCAGTACGCTGCCGACAACAAGAAACGACACGATGCGAACAACAGGATCCACGGTGGTCAAATCCACAACGAAGACATAGAGAATCGTCAGAAGCGTCGTGAGAAGCGCCATCCATCGATATTTCCGACTCTTTAAGAGACGGCTGGCCATATAATAGAATGATGCAAGGATCAACCAGGAAACACTGACGAAGTGGGGCGGTACAGAATTGTAGAGAGCGTATGGCAGGAAAAGTAACGCGCTGGCGAGATAGGCATTGCGCATAAGATCGGTTCTCAGTTCGAGCCGGTCCCGTTGCCAGTTCAGAACGCGCGCGCTGAGTAATGCAACAATACCGAAGCTGACGCCCACAGAGCCGACAGTGGCAGCCGTACTGAGATAGGCGATGAACACGAACAGATAAATGATGAAATTTGCGACGATAATGAATCGCGACCTGAACCACACAGCCGTTGAGACCACGATGATGCTCTGCCAGCACAACCAGACGAAAAAGTCGGGTTGAGGGAACTGCGCTACGATGGCAGCGCTCAGGGCGGTGTAGCCCAGGATTGCGTAGACGAATGTCGCGTACACGCTGTGTTCGCGCACCCAGAAGACAACGGACAAGACCAGGAAAACCACCGATGCTGCAACCTGCCATGCTGGAATGTTGATGTCCTGCGCAACGAATGTGGAGAGGGCAAACAAGCCATAGCCAAACAGAGCGGTAAGGACTGTGTTGAAAATGACGGGGAAATTTTCGGGGATGTCGCGCGATCGGAAAATTTCTGCGCCCGCAAAAATGATCGTGTAAAGAAGAATGAACGCGAGATGAATCTGAGGTGAAACACCAAACTGAAGCGTATTGCCGAAGAACGGATTGTTCGCCGTCCAGATGAAGTGCGTCAGAAAGGTGAGAATGATCCCAATGGCAAGAAGGGCGTTCCACCGGAACTTCAGCGTGAAGTACACGGCGGTCGCTGAGAGGAGCGTTATCACCGAGAGAACGAAAAACGTCTGACCGCCGATGAGCGCTGTGAAGTAACCAAGTGCGAGATGGGACGCGGTCAGATAGATTGACTGTCGTTTGAATGCAACTGAGAGGTTATAGACCACGACCGCCAGGAGCAGCGTAAGCTCAATCCCCGGAGTGGTGATGGCTGGCGCCGTGGTAAAATGCGAGAGTCTCAGTGTGGCGAAATAGAGAAGAAGCAGTCCACCGCCAAGAAGATACCGTGAGATCTGCTGAAAGGACTCTTTCCAGTAGTGAGAAAGGAAGAAGATCCCTCCGACGAGAGCATATCCGAACAAACTCGGGAGAAAAGAAGGAAGACCATCGTAAGGCAACGTCAGCAGGAATGCGATCCCGAGCGCCAGACCAACGATGCCGGCGTTCGCGAACCAATTTTGTCCGACCCGGAGTTCCAGCTCTTCATCGTCCTCGGCAGCGATCGACTGGACGGGTTCTGGTTCAGCGATTTCTTCGGGGCTGGTCTGCGGGAGTTCGAGCCGCGCTTCTATGCGTGTGATACGGTTTTCGAGCGCGCGGAGTTGTTGGAGGATCTGCTCGTTTGAGAGACTCTCAGGTGATTCGCCCATGGCGGGCTCCTTTCCTGCTGATCGATGATGTGCGGTGCGTACGGTGACGGAGTGAGCTTGTTGGAATTTCTACTTCACGAGGATCCTGTCCTTGCCCATCTCCACCGGGCTATGATTGAAAAAGAAAGGCTTGTTGTCTCTCGCTCTTCAGTCTGTTCGATACATCGCTTGCAGGAAGGTTCGTCACATCTAACGGGTCAGCCAAGGATCAAGATACAAAGGCAACTTTAATGAAAAGTCTTGCCACTCACAAGGCCATGACTGTTCTGCCAAAGTGCCACAGAATTGAAGGCGTTGCCTTTAGCATTCGAGTCGTGGCGATACGGCCTCGCAAGCCCACAGCCCATACCTGCAGGTTTATCGCACACGAGGCACGGTTTCGCTGTTGAGGATAGCATCCAGCCCTTACTGAAATCAATCAAGGACCTTGAGCTTTACAATTCTCTCAAAAAAGTTGCCAACCATTCCTTCTTTTCCCTTATCCTTAACGGATTCGCCTCGCGTAAGCATCCCCTGAAGGATAAGTTGCCCATCGCGTGCAGCGTCTGTGGGGCGTATGGTCATGGGCAAAACAGTGAGGCTGAAGTCTTCATATCCTTCAAGATTGTCGCCAATAAGTCGGCACGACGCCTGAAGGTTCACATCCCATCCCGGTGCGAACTTCGAAAGCGAATTCGATTCAATGGTTGTGGGATCAATATAGATCCACCCGTTTCGGTACGGCACGACGCTTGCATCACTTTTCTTGTAGCCAATGACAGTCCGAACCGAGAGCGGCTCATGTCTCTTGACTTGAAGCAGGAAGGTCCCATCCGGCTGCCGGAACGATCTCCTGGAATCCTTTTCGATGATGTCTATCACTGTTCTTTCCTCGTCAGTCCATGGGCCGTTGTTGGCGTGGCAAGTAACGCAATTCTTCGCTTTGGAGAGTATTCCCACCCCCGGTGGATACGCAAAAGCTTGATGCGGGTCGGGATTCAACCAGGGAACAACCACTGCGAGGAGCAATGCGGCAGCAAAGAATATCTTGATTGAGGTCTTCATTGTAGATTACTCCTTCTATTGTGGTTGGTAGTCTGTGAGCAGCCAGAGCATCACAGAGGGAAATACTTTCGTATCGTTACTGGAAGAGTTTTCCTGGTCTGCTGTTTCCAACTTCACCTTGACCTGCACCAGTCGCATGAACATGACGTCTCCTCCTCTCGATTGGCACCAGGCGTTCCTGGTGGCCGTTGTGCGCATTGCGCTCCGTGACTTCCTCGCGGCGACATTCCCGCCGGTGTTCTGAATTCAGTTCGGTGTTGCGTGTTTTCTCTGTGGCCGCAAGTGAAGTCCCATCTTCTTCACCAATTCGGCGAAGCGCGGATCGTCCCATGATTGTTCGGCGATGGGATCTGCGGCGAGGAAAATCATGATCCCGTCTCGCTCTTCGTACGCCTGCTTGAAGTACCGGTACGCCACATCCATCCTGCCAAGACCCATTTCGAGGATTCCGAAGTAGTACGGAGAGACGTGGGATTTCCTGGAAAGAGCGCGCAGCTCCTGAATAATCCTGCGGGTTTCTTCTTTATGCCCCGCGAGGCCTTCCGCAAAGCCGAGCATGGACACCATCACGAGGCGATTGCCAGAAAGCTGAATGGCTTTCTTTATAACGGAGATTGCTTCCTTGTATCGCTCTGCGACGACATAGGTCATCCCCAAACCGAAAAATGCCTCTGCGTAATCAGGATCAAGCTCGAGCGTTTTCTTGAACTGCGCAATAGCTTGGTCGAGCTTGTACTCGAAATGGTAGATGCGCCCAATGCCGGTGCTGACACTTGCCGAGAGGGGATCGAGCTCTTGTGCTCTGCCCTCATCATTTCTTTCATGGCGTCGTCGAACCGGCCCATGATCGAAAGGTACAGTCCGTACCATTCATGCGCGCGGGCATAGCCGGGCTTAAGCTGAAGCGCCCGCTGAAACTCCTGTTCTGCACCGGTCCAATCCCAGTCTATCCGGAACTTGACGTACGCCAGCGAGGCATGAGCCTCAGCCTGTGAATCGTCGAGTGCGATTGACTTGGCGGCGAATTTCTTGGCGTTCGCAATGGCCACCTCGCGGGGGAGGGAGCCGTAGCCTGCATTGCCGGCGAGGGTGTAGCACTCGGCGAGGCCGGCATGCGCCAGAGCAAAGAGTGAATCTTTCTTCACCGCCTGCGTGAAGAGATCGATCGCTTTTACCACCTCGTCTCCCGTGCGCTTGTTGAGATGAAAACGCCCCAGGAGATACGCCCTGTATGCGTCGGCGTTATCCGTCCCCTTTCTCTCGAGTGATTCTTTTTCGCCGGAAAGGAGCTGAATACTCAACGCACTTGTGACACTTTGGGCGATGTCGCTTTGAATGGCGAAGACGTCCTTGATCGGACGTGTGTATTCCCGCGAAAGGATCGTCTTTTGACTTTGCACATCCACAAGATTCACACTGATCCTGGCCTCGTCTCCCGACGTTCGCACGCTTCCTTCCAGAGTTGATGTTCTTGAGATCCCCCTTGCCGAGCCTCACCAGCGCGTAGTCAATCTTGTTCTGGATCTGCCGTGCAACATCTTCTGATAGGCAAATACCACCCGGTTCTGCAAGGGGTTCAATCCTGGCTGCGATGTTGATCCCGTCTCCAAAAACGTCTTTCTCTTTGTAGATGATATCGCCGACGTG
>JACVXU010000130.1 GCA_015661185.1 Bacteroidota bacterium | reverse complement strand
CGATGAAGAGCTCGTGGTCGAGAATGTTCCCGTTCCCCGCTCCCGCCAGATTGAAATAGGAATGATGCGTCAGATTTGCGACGGTCGGCTTGTCTGTTGTAGCGGAGTAATCGATTTTCAATTCATTACTGTCTGTAATCGAATAGACAACTTTCACGGAAAGACTGCCCGGATATCCTTCTTCTCCATCTTTGCTCAGATAGTTCAGAACCAGCGCCCTGCCTGCTTTGCTCTCCCTCTCATCAACGCTCCAGACGACCTTGTCAAATCCCTTAAGCCCTCCGTGCAGGTGATTAGCTCCATCGTTGATTGCGAGCGCGTACTTCATTCCCTGCAACTCGAATATTCCCTTGCCGATTCTGTTTCCGTAGCGCCCAACGAGCGATCCGAAGTACGGGCTGTCACGGATGTAGTGTGTGAGTGAATCAAATCCCAACACGATATCAGCGCGCTTCCCGTCTCGATCTGGCACTAACAATGAGACTACCGTTCCGCCGTAGTTCGTGATCAGGGCTTCCATTCCATTGTTGTTCTGAAGGGTATAGAGGAAGACCTCCGTTCCATCAGGTGTTTTGCCGAAGAAAGTTTTTTCCATTGTGGATGACTCCTGTTTTGTTCCACTGCAAGAAAGAATTGCCGCTGCCGGCAAGACACAGAACAGTACTTTGACAAAGCCCGAACCTTTCATACACCGATCCTTTCAGCAAGGACAATTAAACCACAAAGACACAAAGCTCATTGAATTGCACTTTGATATTCGTGAATTGACCACCATCAATCCGTCTTAGTGCCTTTGTGGTTTCCGTTTCAAAGATTACTTCAAAATGGAAACTCTTTCTGGTTTTCCAACGGAATCTCGAGTTTCAGCACTTGCGGCTTCTTCGCTTTCAAATGCACCGGATTCGCCACAACGTAGATAGCCTTTTTGGGAGTCGTTGGGCACGGGTGCTCGCATGCCCCGCAGCCGACGCAGATATCGTTGTTCAACTCGGGGAGGAGAAGCTTCCCTTCATACGGTACCATCTTGACTGCCTTCGTTGGACAGTGCTCCGAACATGCACCGCAGTCCTTCTTCTTCGTGATCACGATGCAATCATCTTTGACGAATGCCGCCTTCCCAAGCTGGACTTCCTTTTTCGCCGGCGGGTCAAGAGGAAGGATCGCTCCGGTGGGACAGACCTGCGTGCACATCACGCACTCGTAGTTGCATGAGCTCGCGGAATAGTTCATTTTCGGCTGCATGAGACCTGCAATTCCGTATTCCAGGAGCGAAGGCGTAAGGACCTGGGTCGGACACACGCTCACACAAAGCTGGCAGGCCGTGCAGAGGTTTGAGAACCTCTCTCTCCCGTGGGAGCCGGGTGGCGTGATGGGCAACCAACGGCTGTTGTCATAGCTGACCTGGTTCGGTGTCCCCCCGCTCTTCGTGCTGTCGGCCGGCACGATGATTGCCGCAGACGTTGCGACGAGGGCGCCCAGGAAGGCACGCCGCCGGGCATCAACTGGCTCGAGCATCGCAACGGGTTTTTGCTTCCAGAACCCTTCGAACGTCAATCCAACGGTCGGGCAGGAATCGATGCAATTGAAACAGCCGACACATGCGTGGAAGTCGATTTTCTTCGCTTCGCTGTCGATACAGTTTGCCTTGCACACCATCTCACAGAAGCCGCAATCGGTACAGCGTTCTTCGATGATGGTGATCTTGTACAACGAGAGCTTCGACAACAACCCAAGTAGTGCTCCTGCCGGACAGAGCATGTTGCAGAACAGCCGACCGTGTTGTGCAGAGAGATAGACGATGAACGCGAGGAAGGCGAGTGTGTAGAGGAGAACGATCATCTGCAGGTGAATCAGCGGTACATGGTACAGAGAGAAGATCCCGAAGCGGCCCAGGATGAAAGCAGTCGCATTATTTATCGACACAACGACTGGATCGGCGAGGTTCGTCAGGATTCTTCCGAAGTTGCTGAATGGCTCAAGGAGATCGACAAGGATCATGCTTCCGGCAAACGCACTGACAACGCTCACCGCAAGAAGGCCATAGTGGACCAGGAGAGGAGCCTTCTTATAGCGATACCATTTCTTCAGCTTCATACGACTGGTGAGACGGATAACGATATCCTGGAGCGTTCCAAGCGGGCAAATAGTTGAGCAATAGACACGTCCAAGCAGAAGCGTCAGGAGAAGTACGAAGACGAGTCCCAGAGAGGTCAGTGTCAGGCCGGTGAAGAGTTTCGTGAGCGAAGGCACAAGTTGGAGGGCAACGAAACCGGATGACCAGGACGCGGGAATCGAGCTGGTGAAATCAAGGAAGATCACCGACGCGAGAATGAAAACAACAATCGCAATGAATACTCTGATGTTCTTTATCGAGCTCAAGCGACACTTTCGAGAAGGTGTGAGTTGTCTCTACTTCAGAATGACGAGGAGGGCCCGACAACGCAGCTGCGAAATCCGAAATACGATTCGGATTTCGAGTTTCTAAAGAACCTCTTAGGCACTCATCTCCACGCACTACCGCTCAAAGAGCAATCCGTTTGATATTGAGATTCTCGAGATCCATACGACCGACACCCTGCTCTGCAGCGATCTGTATGTGCCGGATCTCTTTCGGATCGGATCCAAAGAGCTTGACGGCCGCTGTGTCGATCGCAACGATATCGGTCGAGAGCAGTTGTGCCTTCATCGTGACGACATCTTCAACCGACACGCCCCGCGGACCATTTCGCTTCATGACATAGTACGCATCGACGACATTGAGCGTCGGTTTTCGGAACGTGCCAAAATCCGCAATGCACTGATGAAGGTCATTGCCGTGCCAGTAGCCGCGATCCCATACGTTCCCCATGAGGTTCTTCAGGGCACCGGTTATACGGCTGGAGCTGTGATCCTTGAGAACAGGAACGTTAATGAACACGTCGGCGGCGAGCACCAGTTCATGTTCCTTGGCGTTCTTGAGCACCTTCCCCTTCGGGATCGCAACGTCGTGATAGTATCCCTCGGCGTGGCCCGGCGCAATTCTGCCTCCCGCATTCTTGACGGCAGCCTCGATGCCGCTGTTCTTGTAGCAGCGCTGCCACTCGTCACACGTGTGGTCGAACACCATAACTTCCTTCGCTCCAGCCTGGAGACATTGTTTGATGATCTCGGCGACCAGTTTTGGATTCGTGTTCCCGCCGCGTTCCGGAAGAACATCCCACCCGATATTCGGCTTGACGACAACCTTCTGTCCTTTTTTCACGAAGGCACTCATGCCGCCGAATGCCTCGATCCCCTTCTGGAACATCTGTGCGGCTTCACCTCCACGTATCGCCACGAGGTCGAAAGGACCGGCTGAAATCCGCGGCACCACGCCCGCCAAAAGGTCTCGCGGTCCACCGAATGCCAGGTATGATCCTGCGAGCGCCGAAGCACCGAGCGAGTTTCGAAAAAAGGTTCGTCTGTCCACGTATTCCTCCCAGTAGTCATGTAGATTAGCAACCCCCATTTGTTGGAGCCGCGGGCAGAAAATTACACAAAGTATGCCATACAAATGGAAAGTCCCGGCCGACTCTCATCAACCGGGACTTTTGTGGAAACTTGACGATTCAGCGTCCTATGCTGTAGTAGATGAATCCCTTGTCCTTCATCTCTTTGGGGTCGTAGATATTACGTCCGTCAAGAATGACAGGCTTCTTCATTAGTTTTTTCATTTTTGAGAAATCGGGCCGCCTGAACTCGTTCCATTCGGTCACGACGAGAAGGGCATCGGCATCCTTCAGGGCGTCATAGCAGTTTTCGTAGAACTCGACCTTTCCGCGGAAGAGCGGCTCGACCATGGTGTTCGCGATCGGATCGTGTGCTCTGACTTTTGCCCCTGCGTCCAGCAACTCACGAATCATGACAAGCGAAGGAGCTTCGCGAATGTCATCCGTTTGAGGCTTGAAGGAGAGTCCCCACAACACGATGGTCTTTCCCTTCAGTTGATTCTTGAAGTGCTTGTTCAGCTTTCTCAGGAGGACCCTTTTCTGCTCCTCGTTTACTTTGTCCACCGAGCGAAGAATGGTCAATGCGTTTCCGTACCTTTCAGCGCTCACGACGAGTGCCTTGACATCCTTCGGGAAACAGGAGCCGCCATATCCAACTCCAGGGAAGAGAAACTGCTTCCCAATCCTTGGATCCGAGCCGATGCCTCTTCGAATTGAGTCGATGTCCGCCCCTACCTCTTCACAAAGATTTGCGAGCTCGTTCATGAAAGATATCTTTGTAGCGAGAAACGCATTCGCAGCGTACTTCGTCATCTCCGAACTCCGTTCATCCATCACGATGATCGGGTTCCCTGTCCGTACGAATGGGTCGTACAATTCCTGCAGGGTCGCGGCGGCCTTCTTGCTCTTCGTTCCGATGACAACCCTATCGGGTTTCAAGGAGTCCTGGAGAGCCGAGCCTTCTTTCAGGAATTCCGGATTCGAGACCACCTCCATCGGGTGTTTCGCTTTTTTCTTCAGGACCTGCTTGATCTTGTCGACGGTCCCCACCGGAACAGTGCTCTTGCTGACAACAATCTTTTCGCCATTCGCCAGCTCGGCGATCTGGTTTGCGACGCTCAACACGTGCGTCAGATCGGCTGAGCCATCCTCCGAGGGGGGCGTAGGGAGGCAGAGGAAAATGATGTCGCTTTTCTGAACGGCCGTTTTGATCGAGGTTGTGAACTCCAGCCGTCCCTCCTGGACATTTTTCCTGACCAGTTCCTCAAGTCCCGGTTCATAGATCGGGATTGTTCCCTTCTTCAAACTGTTAATTTTCTTTTCGTCGATATCCATACAGATGACATTGTTTCCGGTGTCGGCGAAACAGGCTCCCTGGACAAGTCCGACATATCCGGTGCCGATGACTGAGAGTTTCATAGAATCCTGTGTTCAATCGTTAGGAGATGATGGAGATCGTGTGACAATCGCTCAAAGATAGCGAAAGAGAGGGGGAATTTCAATGGAGTCGTGGAGTATTTGAGTAGTTGAATGGTGGAGAAATGGAGTGATGGAATGTTAGGATGATGCTTCCTATCTGAGTAAGAAGTCCGACTTCTACGGAGCACGTCATGCAAAATCAAAGAAGCTTCAGGAATTCTTCGACAGTGAGATCTGCTTGTCGGATGATGGCTCTGAGCGTTCCACGATCGAGGACTTTGTGTTCGGGAACCACCAACTGTGCGAAAGGCGAATTCCTACGAAGGATAAGATGGCTGCCGTGCTGTCGGAGAAATTCGAAACCAACCTTGGACAGCGCTTTTACGCATTCTCGGCCAGAGAGAACGGGAAGAGCACTCATACGGCGAGAAGCAATGCTTCAAATCGCTCTGGAGGAACAGGTAGATGATCGTCCTGGAGGCCTGCAATATACGCCTCGATAGCTTCGCGGATGTTGGCTATTGCTTTCTCTCTCGTCTCGCCCTGGCTTACACAGCCAGGAAGACTGGGGCACTCGGCCACCCAGAAACCATCCTCGCCTGGATATAGAACCACTTGCCTCATGGCACATTCTCCTTTCTTTTCTGAAGGAAGATAGAAATTTTCCCGTTTAGTTGCCAGATCAGGCCGCACAACTGTCGATATCTCCAAACAATCGGGCAAGAGTCGGACTTCTACCGGGCAACGCCGTTGTCCAGGGAGCCCTCGAGGTAAGTCTCATAATTCACGATCGTAAGATCGGGAATTGCATGAGCTTTCCTACCTCGGTAAAGCAGATAGCCTTGCTCATGTTTGTCCTTAACTGTTTCTATCGATCTTGTCATCTCCGACCGATAGGTTTCGCCGGTTTTAATTGCGACTTTATGCAATTTTAAACTACGTGCTTAAATTTGCATACTCGCGATCTCAGATGCAATCAACACGAAAACGAAAGAGATCGAAAGGGTTGGATGGGAGAACCGGAAGGCGATCACTCCAGCGGTTGACAACAAAAGCCACATCCTTATTGCTCATCAGGAGCTCCGCTCCCGATGATCGTGCGCCGGACTCGGCGACTTCGAGTCGCCGGCGGCATAACCGGCACCCAGCCAAGTAAGAAGTCCGACTTCTGCCGGGTAGGTTCGTCTTGGGAGTTCAGCAGCAGGTAAGTGCCCGTCACCTGAAACAGATCTTAACGAGGGATGGTCAGAGCCTTGCGAAAGCCTCGAGGACCGAGGCCGCGGTGAATGCAAAATATCGAACACGAATGTAGAATGTCGAAGTGTGGGATCGCGAGGTGACGGTCACTTCTCCACGCTGATAGGTGACCGGCACCCACTGACCTTACTTCGCACGTCACAAATCAACAATCGTCAATGGTAAATCACAGCGCCAATGATTTCTGCCAATCGACTCTGCTTCCTTTCAACCTCGGGCTTTCGTATCCTGACTCACGATCTATCGTGGTCTTCGAAATGGTATATCAGATGAACCTAAGAAGGAATGCCCATGAAAGCTCAGGAACTGGAAGCACGCCTTGTGGAATTTGCCGTCCGAGTAATCGGTATAGCTGAATCACTCCCCTCTACAAAAGCAGGCAATCACCTTTCGGGACAACTGGTGAGGTCGGGCACGTCTCCCGCTCTAAACTACGGAGAGGCACAGAGCGCGGAATCGAGAACCGATTTCATTCACAAACTCAAGGTGGTTCTGAAGGAATTGCGTGAGACCTCAATTTCGCTAAAGATAGTACAGCGGACAGTCTCTCCGCCTGCCCCAGATGGCCTCGCGCCCGCCATGCGAGAATGCGATGAACTAATAGCGATCTTCGTGAGGAGCATTCTGACGGCACAGGGCAGCCAGAACGGAGGCCAGAGGTGATGCCAGGCCTCGCTCTGCGATTATCGATTGCTGATTGCCGATTAATGATTTATGATGTCGGTGATCTAGATAATGATCATGATCCCGGCGCTGTAGGAATTGTACGTGCCGATATTATAATCGACATTGACATTCACGATCAGCACCTTGACGCTCAGTCCCAGCGTGATGCGGCTCTTGTTCTCGCCTTCGAGCTCAAAGACGACTCGCTGCGGAATCTTGCCCGTCGGTGTATCGAGCGTATAGTCATAGGTGAAAGTCATCGATGAAGTCTCAACCATATATCCCGCGTACGGCGTTAGGTTCAATGCTCCCCACCCGAGCCGTTTGCTCGCGTTTACACCGTATGACGTGGTCTTTGCTTCGAAAATCGAACCGGCGCTGATTTTCTGACTGAAGAAACTCGCTGAGATATCGATAGGGAACTCCACGGGGAACCAGACGGCGGGATTGTGTTGAATCCCCCAGCCGAAATACTTCGTCTCTCCCAGCTCCTCACTGATTTTATAATTTGGCAGATAGCGGAACGTGAACTGACTGCCAAGAAAGGTTCCGAGGGTGAGCTGCGGCGCTGCCAGGGGAATCATGTTCTTCCCGAGGAATTGTGTCTCGCCCAGGAGACCCGTCACAGGCAATGCGACGTTCGTTGAAGGTACAGCGACGGTGCGCTGGCCCCCGAGCGGGTCTGTGAATGTGAACTGCCCGCCCTTGAAGGTGATCTTCACGCTATCGGTTTTGTTCCCGATGATGGTCGGGCCGCCGATGCCGACCGTGTAGTCCTTGCCGCGGATCTGGTTGATGATTTGCTGGCGGGCCTGATTTTTGTTGGTTGTTGGGAGACTGTTGTAGGTCGGATCGCTGATATTATTCGTAAGGTACGCGGCTTGCGACGAATCGAATTGAAAAACCCCTGAGGTCCCAAACGTCTTGTGTTCGTCTGAGAAGAGGGTCCCCATGACGACCACACCGAACTCGAGGTCAAAGTCAAACATCGTGGCCTTCGGTGCCCGATGGAACCAACCCGCGTTGAGATCCGAGCCGATTCCCGAGACAACCGGTCCCACGTACTTTTTCGCGGCGTCCTTCGATAGTCTTTCGAGAGAGCCCTCGAGGTCATTCGAGCCGGTTTGTTGCTGTGCCTGTCCAACGGATATAAGAAGAAGTGCGATGAGGATAACGAGGCTGACGGTTGGCTTCATAGGGCTACCCTTTCTGGTTTTTGCGCGTTAATATACATGCCGTCATCATCAGATACAACTCCTGTTTCCCCTGTCAGCAAGAAAGTCGAGGGGGTCGTGATTCTGATCACAGAATTCGTGGGATACGATAATTCGCAGCAATATGACGGTCACCCGGCCAAAGATTGGATGGCGAATCCCGAGCCAGCGCATTTGACATTGTATACATAATGTGATACATTGGAGTCGTGAACATTATCTGGGACGAAGACAAAAGCAACAAGCTTAAGAAAGAACGAGGAATCTCGTTGGACGAAGTTGCCGTTTTGATATTGCAGAAAAAATACACGGACATAGTCAGGCATCCACAACGCGCGGGACAAAGGATGTTTCTGATTCCGATCAACGGATACATTCATGTCGTGCCATTCGTCGTAGACGACGAAAACAACTTTGTTTTGAAAACTGTTTTTCCGAGCCGGAGATTCCACAAGAAACTTGGAGGGAAGAAAGCATGAAGACAAAGTTAGATAAAGATGAGCGAAAAATTGAACAATCGGCTGATTCGTACAGATCTATCTCAAAGGGAGAGCGGGTGAAGCTCGAGGGTATGCTTGACAAGATACGAAAGACCCGGAACGTGAATATTCGCATTTCGGAGACGGTTCTTGAACAGTTGAAGCGACGATCCCAGGAAGAAGGTATTCCATATCAAACTCTGATTTCAAGTATCCTGTACAAGTTTGTAACAGACCGGCTGGTGGATGAGAAAACGATCCGGCGGTCGATGCAACTACTCTCTTCTACTCGATAATCCCTCCTCACTTGCTGCGCCACCGCTGTTGGTGCCGAAGCGGCCATGCTACGTAACATCTGCGGCAAACGGCAGTGGTATTTGGTGACCAAGACTTTTCTAAACTCAACCCAGCCTGGCGCACTTCAGCAATCAGACCTCTGCCACGCACCTTCAAAGTAGAAGTCCGACTTCTCACTGGAATTCCGGTTTAGAAGTCGGACTTCTCGCGGGGGTGCGTGGCACCTCCATGTGGTGTTTGGGCGCGGCGAATGTCGATCAAGGAATACCCAATAACGAATAATGAAGTTGGGGTTGGAGGCCGAGGCGACAGCCAGCTCTAATGCAAACAATCAAGACATCCTGAGCGGAGTCCTGAAGTCCCCACTGAGAATATCAAAGGGCGAGACGGTCTTCGACTCCGTTCGTCCCGACGAAGGTCGGGACTCACTGCGCTCAGACTGACGTTGCTTCTTTTTGAGGACGAAGGAACAAAAGGTCAAACCCAATAGCACTCGTCATCCTGAGCGCAGGGAGCGTTTTGTGCGACCGTAGTCGAAGGATGCTCCGGGCCGGGTCGAGC
>JACVXU010000129.1 GCA_015661185.1 Bacteroidota bacterium | reverse complement strand
ACTCAGGAACCGTGCGAGGTTGTTTGTGTGTATGCTTACTTGTTGGGACCATTTAGTTTCGGTTCCGCACCAAAATGCTCGTACGCAGACGAGCTGATCTGCCGGAAATGTCGGCCGTATTCCTCTTTCGTGATGCTGTTCTGCCAATATCCCGTCAACATTGCGAGGCCAGTCATTGCGATTGGGTGTGAGTTCACTGAAGAGCGTTCGCTCAACTCCGGGCGGCATTCGGTGAGAAGTTCGTGCGACATTGTTGTAATTGGATAAAAAAGTCTGCAATCTGTTCAAAAAAAGGAGGGGCTAATTACCTGCTGCTTCGTACTCAGGTTTCTTCATTGCCGCGCCCATCTGCGAGACGTTGCGACTGACAAGCATTTCATAGAGTGTGTCACGTATCTCGCCCCACTGATCATGTACGGCACAAGGGTGTTTTCCAGAGCACTCGCGGAATCCAAGAACACAACTGTTCGCAAACGCCAACCCATCGATTGCATCGACAATGTGAAAAAGCGTGATGTCCTTGGCAGGCATGCTGAGAGCGAACCCTCCCGTCGGTCCCTTGGCCGAGATCAGGAAACCTTTCCGTGTCAACCGTTGCAGGATCTTCGCCAGAAAGTGACGCGGGATCTTCAGCGTCCGCGCAAGTTCACGGATGGAGATCTTCTCCCCTTGCTTTGTCCTTGCAAGGTACGTCACCGATTGCAACGCGTATTCACACTCTCGACTGAAGATGATACTCATGGGATTTTATATCAGACTGTTTTGTCTTAAATTAAGCTTTCGACATTATTTTGTCAAGAGAAAAGTTATTCTCAATGATGACAAAACGCTTCCACAAAGGGAGAAAGGAAAGGCACGATTACCCCGGTTTGCCAGGATTGCGAAAAGCCTTGCTTGTTCAAGCATAGAAAACCACCAATCAGAGGAAATCTCCCTGCAGTAGCTCTTGTATTTTGTGCAGTTTCCCACATTTTCTCTGGCACGAGCATTGAGAGTTGGTTGTGCGATTGGATCGAGCAAGCCAAGAACCGATGGACAATTCATATTAGGGAGTTGAAATGCCAAAATTCAAGATTGCATGGTTACCAGGCGACGGCATCGGAGTAGATGTCCTGAAGGCGACAAAGATCGTTCTCGACAAAGTAGGACTCGATGCGGAATACATTCACGGGGACATCGGATGGGACTTCTGGTGCCAGGAGGGAGATGCGTTTCCTCAACGGACGATTGATCTCCTCAAGAATGTAGATGCAGCACTTTTCGGTGCAATTACTTCGAAGCCTGTGAAGGAAGCTCAGAAGGAGCTCATCCCGGATCTGCAAGCCAAAGCATTGACGTATCGGTCTCCTATCGTGCGAATGCGTCAACTCTTCGACCTGTACACCTGCCTCAGGCCATGCAAAGCGTACCCGGGCAACATGCTCAACTTCAAAGAGGCGATCGATCTCGTTGTATTCCGCGAAAACACCGAGGACCTCTATGCCGGCGTCGAATTCTCACCAGTTCCTCCGGAGCTTGCGGAAACACTAAATCGTCTTGCCAGGCCTTTTGCCCCATTCAGCAAGCTCGCCCCCGACCAATACGCTGTCTCGTGCAAGATCAATACCCGGGCCGGCTCTGAGAGAATTGTGCAAGCAGCATTCGACTTTGCGCGGAAGTTCAAGAGAAAAAAGGTTACAGTTGTTCATAAAGCGAATGTTGTCCGCGCGACGGATGGACTGTTTCTCGACACCGCGAAGGAAGTTGCCAGCCGGTACCCCGAGATTCAGATGGACGACGCGAATATCGACGCCATGACCATGTGGTTGTTGAAGAATCCATTCAACTACGACGTACTTGTGGCTCCGAACCTCTATGGCGACATCATCTCCGACCTTTGCGCTCAGATGGTCGGTGGCCTTGGCTTCGGCTGCTCCGGCAATATTGGGGCAAAACTTGCTGTCTTTGAGCCCACACACGGCTCGGCACCGAAATACGCAGGCCTGGACAAAGTCAATCCCATAGCCACCATACTTGCTGCCAAGATGATGCTGGATTGGCTTGGAGAAACCGACAAAGGCTCGGCACTCGAACGAGCAGTTGCCGCCGTCATTCAAGAAGGTACGATTCGCACGTACGACATGAACGGATCGAACACGACAACCGAAATGGCCCAGGCGATAGCCTACAAGCTGCGGTGAGAACTCATCCTTGAACTCCAAGCAGAATGCCTGAAGGTGGAACCTTGAACGATATCGTGATCCATGAAGTCGGACTTCGAGATGGCCTGCAAATGGAGAAGCAGGTGGTCCCTCTCGAACAAAAGATCAAATGGGCTGAAGCACTGATCGCCTCCCGCGTCGACATCATCCAGGCGGGTTCGTTTGTCCACCCGGACAAAGTTCCGCAGATGGCCGACACGGACAATATATTCGACTATTTCAAGAGCCCGGGGCGTAAACCCGCAAACGTGATTCTCTCCGGACTCGTCCTCAACGAGAAAGGTCTTGAGCGAGGCTATGCATGTGGAGTTGAGATGTTTTGCATGGGGGTCTCTGCGAGCGACACCCATAGCAGAAAGAACACCGGCATGTCAACGGAAGAAGCTGTGTCTCGCATCATCGCCATGGCGCAAGAAGCTTCAGCTCAGAATAAGAGGGTGCAGGTTTCTGTCCAATCCGCTTTCGGTTGCGGCTTCGAAGGTGCGATACCCGTCGAGCGCGTTCTGACGATCGTCCGCCGGTACCTGGACGCCGGGCTGAAGAACATCAGCCTCGCCGATACGGCCGGGCATGCACAGCCCTTCCAGGTAAAGCGACTGTTCGAAGAAATCTTCGCGCTGGATCCGACCGTGGAATGCACTTGTCATTTCCACAACACGTACGGGATGGGAATGGCGAACATCTACGCCGCGATGGAGATCGGAGTGAAGTGCTTTGAGTCGTCCTTTGCAGGACTCGGAGGATGCCCCTTCACGAAGGTCGCGGCGGGCAACGTTTGCACTGAAGACTTCGTGCATTTCCTGCAACGCATCGGGGAACGGAACGACGTTGACCTGGAGAGACTGATCTCTCTGGCAAGAGAAGTCTCGACGTTTTTTGGACGCGAGATGCCTGGACTGGTGCACAAAACGGGTCCTCTTCAATCAAATATCCGTAACAAATAACCATACGATACCAAACGACTTACAGATAGCGCCATGAAACTACTGGATGGGATTCGAGTTCTTGATCTCACAAATGTACTCTCGGGACCGTTTGCGACGCTGCACCTCTCGCTGGCCGGCGCGGAAGTCATCAAAGTCGAGAACCCCACAGACGGTGACCTTGCTCGGAAACTAGGGTCTGTCCCGAGATTCAATCAGATGCTGATGGGGACAAGCTTTCTTGCGCAAAATGCGAACAAGAAATCAATCACGTTGAACCTAAAGGCTCCTGAAGGGAAAGAGATATTCAAGCGACTGGCGAAGACCGCCGATGTGGTCGTGGAGAACTTCCGCCCCGATGTGATGACCAGGCTCGGTCTCTCTTATGAAGTGCTGAGCGAGGATAATCCGCTCCTCATCTACTGCGCTATATCGGGGTTCGGTCAAACCGGACCTGATGCGCTGAAGCCCGCGTATGATCAGATCATTCAAGGGCTGAGCGGCGAAATGGCGATCAACGGCGACGAACGGTTAAACCCCCTGCGCGCCGGCTTCCCCGTCTGTGATACGGTCGGGGGACTGAATGCAGCTTTCGCCATCATGGGCGCACTGTACTATCGCGAGAGAACCGGTGAAGGACAGTTCGTTGACATTGCCCTGCTCGACTCCATCATGCCCTTGATGGGCTGGGTAGCGGCAAACCTTATGATTGGCGGTCAACAACCAGTCCTGATGGGAAACGACAACTTCACGGCAGCTCCATCGGGCACATTCAGGACGAAGGACGGCTACCTTAACATTGCGGCCAACAAGCAGGAACAATGGGAGTCGGTGGCAGACGTTCTTGGTGTGCCGGAATTGAAGGCTGACCCGCGTTTTCAGGAGCGCGACACCCGTAAGAAGAACAGAAAAGAACTCACACCGCTCCTCGAAGCAAGACTCACCCAGAAAGAAACAGACTACTGGGTCGAGGCGCTGAACAAGAACGATGTCCCCTCTGGTGCAATTTTGAGCCTGGAGGCTGCCCTGAGCCAGGATCAGGTGAAGCATCGCAGTACGTTCGGATCGGTTCACGTCGAGGGCATCGGTGATCTGAGACTCTTTAGTCTCACGGCCAAATTCTCCAAAACTCCTGGAAGCGTAGAGACTCCACCGCCAACGCTCGGACAACACACCAATGATGTTCTCAAGGGTATCGGGTATACCGACGACGAAATCAGGAAGTTCAAAGAATCGAAGATCATCTAACGAAGGACCCCAAGATGGGAATGACAGTTGCCGAAAAGATTCTCGCCCGCGCCTCAGGGTTAGCGTCAGTAAAGGCAGGAGATGTTGTGGAGCCGAAGGTTGACCTCGCAATGTCACATGAGAACGCAGCGCTGGTAGTCAATCAATTCCTGGAAGTGTACCAAGGGACACCACTCCCACCGAACATTTGGGATCCGTCGAAGGTATCCATCATTTTCGACCACCGCATACCGGCTGAATCCGCGAAAACCGCCACGAACCAGAAGAAGGTGCGCGAATTCGTCGAGGCACAGGGCATAGGAAAGTTCCACGACATCCGGGGTGATGTCGGAGGTATTTGTCATCAGATCCTTCCGGAAAACGGATATGTACGACCGGGGTTCGTGGTTGTCGGGACCGACTCACACACAACGAGTCACGGTGCCCTCGGAGCATTTGCATTCGGCATTGGCGCCACCGAGATGGCCAGCGTCTGGGCCCTTGGTACTTCGCTCAACGTTGAGGTCCCCCCCACAATCAAAGTCAATGTCAAAGGGAGATTCAAGAAATTCGTCGGACCGAAAGACCTGATACTCCATCTTATCGGTAGGATCAGTGCCCAGGGAGCGAATTTCAAAGTCATCGAGTTTCACGGCCAAACGATCCGCTCGATGTCAACCTCCGGCCGGCTCGTTATCTGCAACATGTCGGTCGAAGCCGGGGCAACTGCCGGAATCGTCCCGGCGGATAAGGAGACGATCCGATATCTGAGGGAGGAAGCCGGAGTCAAAGGAAAGATAGAAGTTGTGCTTCCCGATCGTGATGCAGTGTACGAACAGGTCATTGACCTCGACGTCACCAAACTCGATCCGCAAATCGCTTGTCCTCACACGGTGGACAACGTGAAACCAGTTGCGGCGCTCAAAGGGACGAGGGTTCATCAGGTCGTGATCGGTTCATGCACAAACGGCAGACTGGACGACCTTGCAATTGCGGCTTCGATCATGAAGGGAAAGAAGGTCGCGGAGAACACGCGGATGCTCGTCTTCCCTGCTTCCGGACGAATCTACACGCAGGCGCTCGCGAAGGGTTACATTGGGATCTTCATGAAGGCTGGAGCAGTTGTAATGAATCCCGGTTGCGGGCCTTGCCTCGGTATCCACGAAGGTGCACTCGGCGATGGCGAGACCGCACTCTCAACGACGAATCGCAATTTCAAGGGGCGAATGGGGAATCCCAATTCTCAGGTGTTCCTGTGCTCTCCGGCAGTGGCGGCGGCCTCGGCACTGAAAGGATTCATCACAAGCCCGCGGAAAGGAGCGAACTAAGATGGCAAAGGTAGTTATTAAACTTGGCGATGATATTTCAACCGATGTGATCTATCCCGGCCGATATATGGCGACAGTCCTTCCGACTGAAACGCCACAGTACGCATTTGCCGATCTTACAGAATTCAACAGCAAGCTCAGGGCGAAACAAATTCCACCAGGGAGCATCATGATCGGGGGCAAGAATTTCGGGTGCGGATCGTCCCGCGAACAGGCAGTCTCTGCGCTCAAGGGGCACGATCTGGTCATTATTGCGCCAGGTTTTGCACGAATTTTCCTTCAAAATTGCATCAATCTTGGGCTCCGCATAGTCGTCTGCCCGGATATACAGGCCTCGGAAACGGACGAGATTGAAATAACTGGGACGGAAGTCGTCAATGTCACGACCGGTAAACGATTCCAGATCTCGCCATTACCGAAGGCCCGGCAGGCAATCATCGACGCTGGTGGACTTGTGGCTTACACAAGGAAACGCCTTCTCGAGAAACGCACTGCCTGAGTCCGCTTTCCAGCGACTCGTGATCCCGATCAGCTCACCACCGTTGTGAGATGACAAGCTGAGGCGTACAAGCAAAACCCCCGTTGAAGTCCAGCGGGGGTTTTACTTTGCAGCCTCCCTTTCTTCCGGAGCCTATCCTGCCGCGGCTTTGTATTCAGGCTTCTTCGTCAACTCCTTGAGAGACCCCATTTTCCCTTCGGGCCTCAGAGCAAGATGCATGACGGGTTGAAGGGCGTATTCACATTGCCTGCTAAAGAGAACGCTCAAGGGCCAGCGATTCCCTATGCCACCAGGCTCACGCACATCCAGAATCGTAGCTTGAGATTACACCGTCCATGATCTCGGCTCGGGCCCGAAGCTCATTCAGCTTCTGGTTGATCATGAGAACGGATCTGCTGCGTGATTCGATCAGTTCCCGCACCATATCGTGCACATCAGGATAGTCGCACTCAATGCCAACCTTTTCGTAGAACCGGACCATCTCGCTCTCTTCTCGAAGTGCTTCGGAGAGCATGGCACACGTATTCCGGCAGGCGTGAGCACATTTGACGTTTCCCTCGTTCATTTCGACTCTTCCTCCTTACTTCGGTGCGATTCGTCTTACTTGGCAATCGGCTCCGCGAGAGCCTCAATGGCCAGTTCCTTGCCCCTCATCAACGCCTGTTCATTGACCGGCAGCAGGTGCTGTCGGTGCTTTGGAAGAACCTTTCGGAGTGCCAAGATGACGTTTTCGGGTTTCACGATCGGACGCCGTTCCAGGAACGCCCCGAGCAGGACGACATTCGCGACCTGCTTGGCCGTCAACCGATGCGCTTCATCGATCGCGGGGATGTTGAGCACATCGATGTCCGTTCGCGCTGGAGGGATGATGATCGTAGATCGCTCGTAGATCAAAAGACCGCCCGGGAGTACTTTCTCCACGAACTTGTCAAGTGACGGCTGATTGAGGACGATTGCGGAACTGAATTTCGAGACAATCGGAGAACTGATTCGGGCCTCGGAGACAATGACAATGCAATTGGCAGTGCCGCCGCGCATTTCAGGCCCATAGGATGGCATCCAGCTGACCTCTTTCCCTTCGAGCATTGCTGCATAGACGAGCAACTGACCCATTGAAAGCACACCCTGTCCGCCGAAGCCTGCAATAATCACTTCTTGAGTCGTATCCATAGAGCTGTGCCTGCCTAGTTCATTGTTTGTGAGGGTGTCTTGAGATTACCCAATGGATATATGGGGAACATGTTTTCTTCGAGCCACTTGTTTGACTCAAGCGGAGTCATCTTCCAACCCGATGGACAGTTCGAAATGACTTCAATGAAGCATGTTCCTTTGTCGAGCAATTGATACTCGAACGACGAGTGAATCGCCTTCTTGAGCTTCCGAACCGCAGTGGCCGTGTGCACGGCGTGCCTTGTGACATAGAAGGCGCCCGGGAGCTGGGCGATCAGATTTGTGATCTTGAGTGGATGACCTGCCAGCTTCGATTCACGACCGAATGGTGACGTCGTTGTCTTCATTCCAAGAAGCGATGTAGGAGCCATCTGGCCTCCGGTCATGCCATAAATCGCATTGTTGATGAAGACCATCAGAATGTTCTCACCGCGATTGACCGTGTGAATCGTCTCTGCGGTCCCGATCGCTGCAAGATCTCCATCTCCCTGATACGAGTAGACAAATCGGTCAGGCAAAACACGCTTGATGCCCGTCGCAACCGCCGAGGCTCTTCCATGCGCGGCCTCCTGCATGTCGACGTTCATATAGTCATACGCGAAGACCGAACACCCGACCGGAGCCACGCCGATTGTCCGATCCTGAATCCCCATTTCCTCAATGACTTCCATGAGGACCCGGTGCACAACTCCGTGCCCGCAACCCGGGCAGTAGTGCATCGGTGTCTCCGTCAAAGTCTGGGGTTTCTTGTAGACGAGCTCAAAACCGTTTGTAATTGGAGGAAGATCCATTGAATCACCTTTGCAGTTCGACATGTAGTTTCGCTGGAATTGCCTCAATGGCTTCGAGGACTTCTTCCGGAGACGGGATCATCCCACCCATCCGTCCTTTGAAGTGAACGGGGCACCTTCCTTCGACTGCGAGCCGAACGTCCTCGAGCATTTGTCCGGCGTTCATCTCGACCGTCAACACGGAACCCACTTTTGACGAAAGCTCGGCCAGTCTCTTCGACGGATACGGAAAAAGTGTAATCGGGCGCAATAATCCGACGCGCAGCCCCTTCTCGCGGGCGAGCTGCATCGCCTTCTCGCAAATGCGCGCAACGAGTCCGAATGCAACCAGCAATACCTCGGCATCATCGACATCGAATTCCTCATAGCGAACTTCCGTCTCCTCTATGAGCCGGTACTTTTCCTGGAGATGTATGTTCACTTCTTCCATCTTCTCGGGCTGCATGAAGAGCGAAGTGACGACGTTTCTCTCACGGTCCTGCCTTTTTCCCGTCGTGGCCCATGGGGTTTCGGGATAGGGTAAGGCACCTTTCGGTGGCATCTCAAGCTTCTCCATCATCTGGCCAAGCGCGCCATCTGTCAGGATCATCGCAGGGTTGCGGTACTTTTCCGCAAGTCTGAAACCATCAAAGACAAAATCCGCCATCTCCTGAACGGACGCCGGGGCGAGGACTATCAGGTGGTAGTCGCCGTGTCCGCCCCCTTTCGTTGCCTGGAAGTAGTCTCCCTGCGACGGCTGGATGGTACCCAAACCGGGTCCGCCCCGCTGAACGTTGACAATCAGGCAGGGCAATTGAGAGGCCGCCATGTAAGAGATACCTTCTTGCATCAAACTGATCCCCGGCCCCGACGATGAAGTCATGACCCGAGCACCCGCCCCTGAGGCCCCAAAGATCATGTTGATAGCTGCGACTTCACTTTCTGCTTGCAGGACCACACAATCGTGTTTCGGCTGCTCAGCCATCAGATATTCTATCACCTCTGATTGAGGGGTAATGGGATATCCGAAGTACGCTTGCAGACCAGCCCGCAGGGCAGCTTCAGCAAGTGCCTCGTTCCCTTTCATCAGGAGGATTTCAGATTTCTCTTCGTGCGTTGGCATAACATGTTTCGCTTGTTGTTGGGTTCATTCGACGTCGGAGTTCAGACTGCCACCTGGACTTCTGGACTGACTCCCTTGGCTGGTTTCTTCTGACGGTAAACTGTGATGGCTGCGTCCGGACAAACGAGTG
>JACVXU010000128.1 GCA_015661185.1 Bacteroidota bacterium | reverse complement strand
ATCCGCAATCCGAAATTCCACTCTGCCCCAACCTGAGGCCACTTCGTCCCAACCCCTCAAGATTTCGTGCATCGTTCCAATTGTCATTCCATGATTCTGGAACCCTGGCCTGGTGATGTCGTCTAAGGGGAAAAGAGTTGTGAGTCAAAAAACACCAACCATAAAAGAAGGAGTGACTACTGTGAAACGGAGAATAGTTCTTACCATCCTCGCCTTGACTGTGCTGTCTCTGGTAGCTGCTGTTGCCGGCGACCTGAACGCGTCGCAGGAAAAAGAGAAGGCCAGCGCAACGAAGAAAGGATGGCTGGGAGTGGCCATTCAGGATATCACATCGCAGATGGAAAAAGCGATGGATCTCAAATCGAATGAGGGCACGCTCGTAAGCAGCGTGGAACGGAAGAGTCCGGCGCAAACTGCAGGGATCAAGGATGGCGACATCATCGTTCAGTTCGCTGGAAAGAATATTGAGGATTCAAATGACCTGCAGAAGGCTGTCGCGGATACGAAACCCGAGAGCAAGGTAACGGTGGTTGTGATGCGGAAGGGGGAAAAGAAAACACTGGATGTCGTGGTCGGGAAACAGCCCTCAAAATCAAAGACGATAGCGGTGAGCCCTCGTGCGACAGGCAATTTCAATGTGTTGTTTGGTGCGCAGGACTACCAGGGGATGAGCCTTCGTGAATTGAACGAACAACTCGGTCAGTATTTTGGCTTGACCGAAGGAACAGGCGTCCTGGTCTGGGAAGTGGAAAGGGGGAGTTCCGCGGAGAAGGCGGGAGTCAAAGCCGGCGATGTGATCACCGTGGTCGGAAAGAAAAAGATACGCAACTTGCGTGACGTTTCCAGGGCACTTGGCATCTACGATGAGGGAGAGAAGGCGGAGATTGAGGTTTTGAGAAAGGGAACCCGTCAAACCCTGTCACTCGAAGTTGAAGAAGCCACCGACGAATCAGGGTTCCACTACCAGTTCGACACGCCGTCATTCCCCAGGCACCGCGGGGGAGTCTTCTTCAACGAAGCTCCGTTTGAGATCGAGATTCCGGAGCCAGACCTCGGGACCCTTCGCCCCCATATGGACCGGCTAAAAATCGAATTGGATCAGATGAAAGGGCGATTGCGTGATGAGTCATTCCAGCTCCGGGAGAAGATCGAGAAAGAAGTAAAGCCGCGTGTGAGGGTACGGGTACTGCACGGTATTTGAGTTTGTCGCAGACGAGGCGATTTCCTCCATCGGTCTCTCTGCCAAATGATTCCTGTTCAACTGAAAGCCACGGATCTTCTGCGTGGCTTTCTTTATTGTGTCTTTGAGGACGCGACCGGCCGACATCCAATATTCGTAAATCGATAATCTCCTGTCCGATATTCACGTGGATATCCATTTTTGAACAATGGACGGGAGCGACGGAGCACATCCCTCCGTCGTGTCCGGTACAATTCGTCAACGGTGAATTCCCCATTGACAATTCTCAATTAGCCATTGACCATCGACAATTATATCTTCCCTTGCCAATGAAGCGAAGTTGGCGTACCTTTGTGCCCCGAAGGTACCTACGTGGCGATTCATTACTCCAAATATGGCCGAGTTTTTGACCTCTTGCCTGAAATGATCCTGATTGTGGACGCGGATCAGGTAATCGTCGACCACAATACGGCTGCCGCAGAGGGAACAGGATATGCGTCATCGGATCTCTTGCACAGTTCGCTGGATCTCATACTTCCCGCCGAGCAGCGAAGAGTCCTGATGAGCATTCTGAAGACGAACTTCAGCGATCAGTCTCTCGAGACGAAGTTCGTCCGGTCCGATAAGTCCATCCTGGATGTCCAGATCGATTTGAGGAAGCTGTACTCCGCGGAACGCTTCTACTCCGTCCTCATCGCCAAGGATATCACAGAGCAGAAGAAGCGGGAACTCGATCACCTCAGGTTCTCAAACGTTATTCAGCATACCGTTAATCCCATTCAGATCACCGATGCCAGCGGGAAGATGGTGTACGTCAATCCCGCATTCGAGACAGCAAGCGGCTACACGAAAGAAGAGCTCTTGGGAAGGAACCCCAGGATCCTGAACAGCGGCAGGCATTCGCGGGATTTCTGGAAGTCAGTCTGGGACTATATCTCGCAGCGGAAGGTGTGGGTTGGCGAAATTGAGAATCGGAGAAAGGATGGCAATCCATTCCACACAGAACTTGTCATATCGCCGATCGTGGATGGAAGCGACCACATCGTGGGTTTTATGGGGGCTCACCGGGACATCACCGAGCAGCGGATTCTCGAGCAGCAACTCGTCCGTTCTCAAAAAATGGAAAGCATAGGAACTCTGGCCGCCGGTATCGCCCACGAGGTGGGAAATCCGCTGACCTCGATTTCCTCGCTCGTCCAGGTCATCCAACGCACGACGGCTGATGAATTCGCAAAGGACAAGCTGGGGCTCATCAAAGATCAGATAAACCGGATCGCGCGGATTATCCGTGACCTGGTCGATTTCTCCCGGCCATCTGCGTATGTCATAAAGCCGACGGATGTAAACAAGGTTGTGCGTGAGGCGTTAAATATTGTTCAGTACGGTAAGAAGGTGAAAGACATCGCCTTTACCCTCGAGCTCGCGGACGACCTGCCCAGCCTCTCGGTCGTTCCGGACCAGCTCGCTCAGGTCTTCATAAACATCCTGATGAACGCTGTTGATTCCCTCGAAGGAAAACCCGGCTCGATCTGGATCCAGTCCCGTTCAAATGCAGAGCACGTCGAAGTGGTCGTGAAAGACACGGGAAAAGGCATTGATCCGGGGGATCGCGAGAAAATCTTCGAGCCGTTCTTCACGACAAAAACTGTTGGACAGGGGACGGGGCTTGGGCTTTGGGTCAGCTATGGAATCGTAGAGAGCTTCGGCGGTGACATCGAATTGGAAAGTGATTTGGGAAGAGGGAGCACATTCAAGATCAAGCTACCGTTAGAAGGAGAGTGAGAGAGTCGATGGCAGAGCGCATACTTGTTGTTGATGATGAACAGATTATTCGCGAATCGCTCGGGTTCGTCCTGAAGAAAGAAGGATACCAGGTTGAGGAGGCACCGAACGGGAAGGAAGCTTTGGCAAAACAGGAAGCCCGTCCGTTTGATGTGGTCATCTCCGATATTGAAATGCCCGAGATGCGAGGGATGGAATTGCTCGAGCACATTACGAAGCGGACGCCGCAGACGTTCGTCATCATGATCACTGCCTTCGCATCGATCGAAACAGCGATAGCGGCCTTGCGCAAGGGGGCGTATGATTACGTCTTGAAACCAATCGACTTTGACGACATCCTGCACCGGCTCCGGAAACTGCTGGACCATCGTGCTTTGTCGCTCGAGAACTCTTTGCTCCGCCAGGAGATCAACAGAACGTTCGACTTCGACCAGATTATCGGTCAGAGCCAGAGCATGAAGAATGTTTTTCAGATCATCAAGACTGTCGCAGAAAGCGATGGTACTGTCCTGATCACCGGAAAAAGCGGAACCGGGAAAGAACTGGTTGCCAGGGCGCTCCACTACAATAGCAAACGGAAGCTGAAGCGATTCGTGGCGATCAATTGTGGCGCAATCGTCGAGACCCTCTTCGAAAGCGAGCTGTTTGGACACAAGAAAGGATCCTTCACCGGTGCGACAACGGACAAGGAAGGGCTCTTCAAAGTGGCCGATGGCGGGAGCGTCTTCCTCGATGAAGTGAGCGAGATCCCTCTGCACCTTCAGGTCAAGCTCCTTCGGGCAATCGAGCAAAAGGAAGTCATCCCGGTCGGATACACGGACCCGATCACGATCGATGTGCGGATCATCGCCGCGACAAACAGGGATCTCCGCCTGGAGGTCGAGAACGGAAAATTCAGAGAGGATCTGTTCTATCGGCTCAATGTGGTGGAAATCGATCTGCCGTCACTGGCAGGGAGAAAGGAAGATATTCCGCTCCTGTGTCAGCATTTCCTCGAAGCCTTCAGAAAGCACATGGGCCGACCCATTCATGGTTTTTCGAATGAGGCAATGAGTGCCATGATGCAGTACCAGTGGAAAGGCGAGGTCCGGGAGCTCGAGAATGTCATTGAGCGAGCTGTGATATTCTGTGACAAGGAGTTCATCGGACTCGAGCATTTGCCGGACTATTTCCGGCAGATGACATCGCAGCATTCGTCGTTGCTCGCGGGCGGGCACCAGATGCTTCGGGATGCGGTCAAGGCATTTGAGCGAACATATATCGAACAGGTGCTTGCACAACACGAACGCAACAAGGAAGCAACAGCCCAAGCACTCGGCGTTAGCCTCTCGTCGCTCTATAGGAAGATGGAAGAGCTCGAAATCCCGACGAGGTGAAGGAAATTCAGCGTGTTTGAAAGACGCCCAATAGTTGCTCTTTGGCAAGCTTTCAGTACTTTTTTCGACTCTTCTAATCTTTGAGAATCCCGTTCCCGCCTCGTTCCCAATAATAAGCAAAAGCACGTTCGCCCTTCAATCCTTATGGCCATTTCTGCGAAAATTCGCACTTCAATGGCCGTTCAATATGCCTTTCCCATTGGCACGCTCCTTGCACTTTCGCGCACAGGAAAAGACACCATCCTAGCACCGTGGTTGATACCCGATTAGAAAACAGGAGGATGCAATGGAGCGAGCTAGAATGCAATCGCAAGGATCGTCAGAAGGGCTGGTTGCGGGTAATCTGAAGGATTCTGTACGCACGTATGAACGTGCATTGATCATCGACGCATTGCGAGTCAACGGTAATGACAAGCGCAAAGTATCTAAACTGCTTGGAATCAGTCTCTCGTCGTTGTACCGGAAGCTGCGTGAGCTTTCGATAGAAGATCTGGAGGAAGGTCACGAAGGCGAGCACGCAACCGAGCTTACTGCTGCCATGAATTAGGACTAAGCTGTTCGATTCAATGATGCGCCGCTGTTCAAGGGGAAAGTTGTAGGTGCATCACCATGCAATGGAAGGACCAGAGTCTATGAAACCGGGCTGGTGGGTTGCCGGAATTCTTGCTGCAATCGCCGTGGGGGGAACCTTGCTATATCTTCGTCGTTTTGGGGGGAATGAGGGGGGATGTCTCCATTTCGTTGATGACGATCATGCATTGAAGAACCTGGGAGCGTTCCCGCCTGAGATGCCAGCAGATGAATTCGATGGCGTGAATTTTATTTTCTGATTCCCGTCTTTCCCATCGCCCCAGGGAGGGGCGAGCAATTGAAAGTGAGAATCAGTTCGGGCTCCTGCAATCTTGTGCAGGAGAGGAGAATCTATTCACGAAGCAGCGGAAGAAAAAAAGTCTGCCCACAGGTATGCCACGCATTTGCTTGAAAGCATTGGCGCCTGTGGGCTTTTTTTTGACAGATCGGCCAGAGGATCTCTCATGTGCGCTATCCCGATGTGCACATGCTAGGGCAAGGTCTCTGAGCGCGTGCGAATTGGCGGCTGTCAATCCTGAATGATGGTATTCGACGAACATTAACCGGAGTCCCGAAGCGAGGAACTATGGAAGCGGGCAAAAACCAACTGGCAGAGCACATGGCGGATCTTACCTACGAGCTTCTGGAGAACTGCCAGATCAAGATCGAGCGCACGGCGCACAAACTCAATCTCACCGTGGCCGAGTTCAAGCTTCTTCGTTCGATTCAAGACGGAGAAAAATTGTCCGCTGGAGGTCTCGCAAAGCGACTCGGGCTTTCGGGCAGCCGCATCACAAGGATTATCGATGGCCTCGTAAAGAAAAAGATGGTCAGGAAGGATGTGGGATGCAAAGATCGCCGTGTGGTCGATGTTCAACTGACCCCCTTCGGCTTGGAGACGCGAGACCAGCTCAAGGAGATGTACGTAAGCGTTCATCGGGATATCATCGATCTCCTGCCTTCCGATGCCGGCGAATCGGTCCTGCTTGCCATGGAAAAACTGCGCGAGGCGACACACGAATGGGTCAAGCAGTAAGCCGCAATAAGACTGTTCCAACCAAAAGATTCATTTTCTATCAACTCCTATCCCCCCTTCTGCTTCGACCTCACTGCTAGCGTCTTCACGATTGGGCAGGTGCGGATAATCCGCCTTGTCAAAGTCCTCGTCTTTAGTCGATCGCGTGCATTGTCAAAACCTCCGAGTGAGTATCCGTCCTGGTTCGAGTTGGACTTTTCTGATCTTCTTCCGACTGCATGTAATTGCTTTCCATCTGACAACTTTTCAGATGCATTTTCTCAATTCTTACCATCGGAATACCAAAACGTCGTTGGAGGCAAGTGTAGTAATTGAGAATTTGGATCCAGCGGACATTGTCGCAAATCTCTCCACTTTCTGCAATTCTGACATAGCTATGTACAGGAAATAATGGGCACACTTCTTGAAATCATTGGCAATCATCGCAGATGTGGTGCGCCTTTGCTGAATTATTCAGCAAGTGCACAAGAATAATGTGCGACATGTGGCGATGTTTTCACCATCCATTTCCAAATTGAAAGGGCTCAGTCATGAAGCGTTTGCTCTCAGTCTGTGCGGTTGTCCTTCTGGTCTGCCTTGCGTTTACGGACGCTTATTCTCAGGCAGTGGACCTGAAGGTCGTGGCCATGTCACCCGGTCTCAGGAGCAGCGGCTATCCGAACTTCTCTTCTCCAGCTGCAGGTACGCCCAATTATGTCTCCACGGGACTCAGGACTGTTGGAAAAGGCATGAAGGTATACCTGAAAGCAGATACAGCTGGCTCAGGTGCGATAAAAGTAACGAGTTATGCGTGGACGTTTGTTGCCAGGCCAACGGGTTCCGCGGCAGCGTTCAGCGATGCCGCCAAGGACTCCGTGACGTTCATTCCGGATGTCACCGGTCAGTACATCATCCAGGTTGCTGTCAATGGCGCCGCCAAGACACACGTCGACACGATCACCGCAAGCACGTACCGCGGTATCACGACCTTGACGCAGTCCTGCGTTTGCCATTCTGCCAACCCGACCTTCCAGGATTCATACAACAACTGGAAGACGTCAAAGCACGCGACGATCTTCACGCGAGGGATGACGGGTAAGCTTGAGAATTCAGAAGAAACCCATTACAAAGGTGTGTACACGAAAAGTTGCTTCCGCTGCCACACAACGGGCTGGGAATCTTTGACGAACAACGGGAACTTTGGCTACCTGGCAAATGCAGGTGCCACGTCTGTACCTCCAACTTCTTTTGACTCCACCTGGTGGAAGGGTCTTCCACTAGAAGGCGGCGACTATTTGATCCCCTACCAGGATTCAACACTGTACAAGAAGCTCACGCCCCCAATGCTGGCGGTCGGCAATATCGGCTGTGAGAGCTGCCACGGTCCGGCAGATGACCATTCGATGACCGCTGACAAGAAGAAGATCAGCGTCACGGCTGATGCAGGAATCTGCAATCAGTGCCACGAATCGCCAAGGTCTCACAGCATTGGTTACTATTGGAGAGAAGGGGTCCACTCGAACATGAAGCTTAGCGCCAGCGAATCGAACCGCTCTGGGTGCTGGCCGTGCCATAACGGTTCTGCGTTCATCGCGTTCACAAACGCGTGGGGTGCCGGCCGTAAGACGACCACTGCAGACTCCGCAAAGGTGGATCCGAATTTCAAATCGATCTCTTGCGCGGTTTGCCATGATCCGCACGGCAACTCGAATGAATACTGGTTGCGCTATACGAAAATCGACACCCTAGCCAACGGATTCAAAGTCCCGACGGGCGTCGGAGGAAAAGGTCAGCTTTGCATGAACTGTCACCGAGGGCGGTCAAACTACGTCAATACGGTGAAAACCCAGTTTGGGCGATTCAATAGCCGATTCTATCCGCACTACAGCTCACAGGCTGACATGCTCTTTGGAACACAAGGGTGGGAGTTCGGTCTGAACCTTCAGGGATTGACAACGCACACCGGGCTCAAAGACGGCTGCGTGACGTGCCATATGTCCGAACGGAAAGTCACGCCGACGTACACGAAGCTCCAGTCTGATCATAATACCGCAATGGCGGAAAACGGCGTCGACAAGGTCGAGGCCTGCGTTGAGTGCCACGGCGCAATCACGAAGTTCTCCGATATCAGGGCATCGTTCGACTACGACATGGATGGGGTGCTTGAAGGCGCCACAGTTGAAGTGGAAGGACTCATGGCAAAGCTGAGAGCAAAGCTTCCGCTCGATGCGACCGGCGAACCCGTGACGATGAACACCGATTCCATGATCGTGAAGAACTTCGCGACAACGAACAAGCTGAACTACCAGTCAATGATTGCTTCGTTGTGGAATTACAACTATGTGTCACACGACATGAGCATAGGCGTACACAACACGAAGTATGCGGTCGCATTGCTCAGGGCGTCCCTCGGTCTCGTGACGGGTGTCGAAATCGATCCAATCCCGATCCCGAAGACGTTTGAGCTGAGCCAGAACTACCCGAATCCGTTCAACCCAACGACCGAGATCCGGTTTGAGCTCCCCAAGGCGTCCAATGTCAAGATGGTGGTGTACGACATCATGGGCCGCATAATCTCCACGCTGGTTGACCAAAACATGAGTGTCGGTGCTCACCGCATCATGTGGAACGGCCAAGACCAGGCTGGCAAGACCGTCTCCAGCGGTGTGTATTTCTACCACATCCAGGCAGACGGATTCAGCGCCACGAAGAAGATGGTGTTGATGAAGTAATCCGACTGACCCAGGCCTCAGGTGGTCTCAGAGACCAGGTGCTCGGTTGGTTCTTAGAGGTCAGATTTCCCGGAGGGATGCATCGCCGATTGAAGGGCGGAGCATCCCTCCGTTTTTTTGCGGAAAGAGCATTGTTCCCACCAAATATGGTCGTCCTTTTGGCAGAAGTCGGAATCTGGAATGAGTGTTCTGCCAATAATAGGAATGCAAACTAATACCTGTTCCGAGTTTGCATCCATGGTTGAAGTCTAGCGCTCGATATTGCACAATTTCTCTATACATGTACGGCACAAATGTTGAGTACTTGGCAACCATATATTGGCCTCGCCAGCTTCGTATTTTCCCATTTTCAGCAATCCACCCTACGACGGTTTCTTGAGTCAACAGAGTTTTACGGCCAGTGAAAGTTTTCCGTTAGACCACCACCTCATCTACCACCAAATGGGAGATCGTTGAATGAAATCGAGACTGGTTTTTGCTCTTCTGCTTTTGGCGCTTCTTCTTTTTCGCGAACAGTTCCGATCTCCTCGTCTTCTTTAACGTTAATTTCTTCATCATCAATCGGTTCGCTTGACGCTTCTTGAATTTTCTCTCTTCTGAATTGGATTTCTTCGTCTTCTGCTTCCTTTGGCTTTGGCTCTTCTCGATACTCTATCAAAACCTTATCCCCTTCTTCTTTAGGCTCTTTTGGTTCCTCTTCTTTTTTTGTCCCTATATGATCAGAAGCAGA
>JACVXU010000127.1 GCA_015661185.1 Bacteroidota bacterium | reverse complement strand
TGATGGGCTCGATGCCGGGGCGTTCGGTAGCTTTGAAGGAACTGAAAGCCAGGAAGAGCATGAGATGTTGAAGAAGGCCGGTGCACTTGTTCACAACAAGCTCGATCTTGGCGACAACAACGTTTTGGGTGTGCCGTATCCGGTGCTGGTGTTTGAACGACTCCAGTGGGCATCAAACCGCGGAGTGACCTGTTTACTTGTGAGTGCGACACCTCAGTCTCTGGCGCCGTACGATATCAACGGTGAAGTCCTCCGATCATTCCAGCTGAATCCGACAAAACCTCTCGACACAATTCTCACTGAAGCCGCAGAACGATGGGTTTCCCCGTCGTTTGTCCAGGATCTCGTGAAACTCTGGAGACTTTCTGACGCAGGTGTCCGGGCTTACCCGCCTGCCATCCCGTACAGCACATTCGCTTTTCCGTGGTTCCGACTCTGGATCCGGCCCTTCGTCCCGAATATCGATGCTATTCCGGAATCCGACCGTTCGTACTATGAACGGAATCTTCTTGCGACATTCAACAATCCGGCCCGTGTAGATCTCAACAACGATATGATGTGGAATTTCCTCACGGTGAAAGAGGCCGGAGAGAAAAAAAATGCGATTGATCGAACCGTCATTCCTCCCATGAACGAAGCGCTCGAGGCTGCGGCAAAACCGCTGCAGGGATTAAGTCGGACCGAACCTAGCCGGAAGGTCTTTGAGGATGTACGCGATCGCCTCCGTGCCGCGCGGTGTTTCTTTATGACGATGCGAAACAGTCTGGCGTGGACTGAATCCGTGCATGGGTACCTGGAAGCGCAATCCGTGAGCGAGAAAGAACGGTGCCGGTGGCTCTGTCGGGCAATGGTCACAAGCGAGCTTGAGAACGCTAAGAATCTGCTGAAGCTGTGGAACGAAAGCGATGTCGATTGGATGCCGATCTCGCGGACGGTTGAGTCGCTCCACATGTATGCCGAAAACTTCGGCGATCACGTACGCCGGAAGATCACGTTGATGCAGCAGCACATCGATGATATGTGGAGAATGGCGTAAAGATGGTTTTGAGTTGAGAGTTTCAAGTTTTGAGTTTCTAGTTTCAGGCTTGAGGTTTCAAGTTCTAACAGCCAACAGCTAATGGCTAACCGCTAGTTGCCAGCCATTTACAGTTTACTGTTTGCGGTTTGCTTGTCCTAACCCGGGAGAACCATCGTGCTCCATCGCATAGATATTCAGTATCCGACCAGCGAGATGGAGAAAAGCAGGAAGAGGATGGAGGCCGCCTACAGGTTCGAGTGGTTTGACAGGGCGCCGGTTTTATTGGGGATTGAGGCGCGCTATTTGCTGCACGAGCGCGGTGTAACGTTCACGGAGTACTTTTCGGATCCCAAGACACAGCTCATTCACCAGCTCGAAAACCTTAAGTGGCGCATCGAGAACATTCCGGATGACTGGTTCACGCGGCCCGTGATTACGATCTCTCCCGATTTTCAGAACGTCACCAACGCCAACGGCTGTGGAGCGGACATCTACTGGCAGGACAGCGAGACACCGCAGGCGATCCAGTGTATCACCACCTTTGATGAGCTGGTCGCCTATACACTGCCGGATTGGCGTGGCACGCTGTGGGGAAAAAAACTCGGATGGTTTTTTGAGATGAAGCAACTTGTAGAGGAAGTGCATGTCTCACTAAACGGTGAGCGCGTCCCGATCCATGTAACGATTGGAATCAACGCCGACAGCCCGTTCATGACAGCTATCGACCTGGTAGACTCGAATTTTTACAACTGGATACTTGAGGCTCCCGAGGAGTGTCTTTCGTTCCTGCAAAAGATCACGGATCGCTTTATCGAAGTGGAAACCGAGTTTCGGAAAATCTCGGGCCGGCCCGCACACGATGGTTTATGCTACTCAGACGATTCGGCCCAGGTGGTTTCGCTGGAGCAGTACCGGGAGTTCTGTGTGCCTGTCGGCAAGCGGCTGTACGACATGTTCGGAAACGACCGGCATGACGGAAGAATGATGCATCTGTGCGGCAGAAACGTGCATCTCCACGAGGCGCTTCTGAATGATCTTCATATTACCCAGTTGACGGGGTATGGATCGGGCAACGCCCCCGAAGAAATGAGCCTGTTGGCGGGGAAGGTTCTCCTGCATGGGAACGTCGATCCGATGACATTGTATCAAGGCTCGGAGCACGATGTCGAACAGGAAACGAGCAGAATCCTGGAGGTTCTTGCCAACTCCGGCGGAATCATTTTGGGCGATGGATTCAACGTGGTGCCCGCCTCTCCAATCTCCAATCTTGAAGCGATCAGAAAAACAAGCGCGAGGTTTGGCGCCCCGGTGAATAAACGTCAAATACATACCTGACCTGAGAAGAGAACATCCTTCGATGAAAGAAACAGCCCTCCATTGTGGTCACCCGCAGCTTGATGCACTCTATCCGCGGATAAAGAAGTTTCTCATGAGCGATGTCACCGAATACGATATGTTCGGAGCGAAGGTCCGGGGATATCGCACACCCGACACCCCCAGTCTCTGGATACGCGATTACTCGGATATGATGCGCGGCTTCAGGTATTGGGAAACTGACATGCAGAGTCTCGTAAACCATTTTGCGGAAACGCAGTCGGCGAAAGGCTGGATCTTCGACTACTTTACCATGACGCCGGAGAAAGTGCCGTGCGAAAAAGAGAACTGGGCGAAATATGTGCGCGTGCCGGTCGAGGCGGACGTTGAATTTCGTTTCATCAAAGCAATTTACCTTGCCTGGCAAGCCACAGGAAATGATGCGTGGGTGAAGCATCTTCTCCCGACAATGGAAAAAGCGCTGCAGTATGTTCTAACGGATGACTGGCGATGGGACAAGAATACGAAGCTCGTCAAGCGCGCTTATACGATAGACACGTGGGATTTTGACTACACGGCCGGGCGACATCCGTGGCTTAATTTCCAGGTGAATGATGACACGTACTGGGGCATCATGCACGGTGACAGCTCGGGCTACTACGAAGCGTTCTCGCAGGTCGCATCATTGTACGCGACACTTGGTGTTCGGAAGCGGGCTTTGTACTGGAAGGCCTTCGCCGAGGCGTTCCGGCGACGCGCAAACAAGGTCTCATTCAACGGGCGATTCTATACACATCACGTGCACCTCGTTCCGGTCGAGATCGCCGGGGTCGATGAAGCGGAGCAAATCAGTCTCAGCAACCCGATGAACATCAACCGCGGACTTGCGACGCACGCAATGGCAGTGAGTATCATCAAAGAGTATCAGAAGAGAGGGAAGGCATTATCGGCGTTCGCAGATTGGTTTAGCATCGATCCGCCGATGCCGGACGGGATTTATGGCGATGAGAAACTCGTAGCAGGCGCCTACTGTAACGGCGGACTTCTTCCCCTCGTTGGCGGTGAGCTTGCACGGGCTGCTTTTGAACATGGGTTTGAGGAATATGGCGTCGAGCAATTGCTGAAATATGAGAGCCTGACAAAGAACAACGAGACGTACCTGTGGTACTTCCCGGACGGAAGGCAGTCGACAAAAGAGACCAGCACAAGTCCGGACGCCTCACCAACGGATGGCTGGGGTTCCTCGGCAATGTTGTATGCCTTGATGGAGGGGTTGGCGGGAATCGTGGATCAGCACAAGCTCTTTCAAAAGGTCCGCCTCTCCCCCCGATGGATCGCCGCGGGAAGGAATGAAGCATCGGTGTGTGCATCCTATGGAGCGTCTGGATCATCGTTTGAATATTCATTTGGACATGATGCCTCGACGAAAACCATTGAGCTGGACCTGCGCGGGAAGTCGTCAGTGCAGCTTCACGAGCTCCTTCCGCGCGGAACAAAAGCTACAGCGGTCACCATGAACGGGAAGAAAGTTCAATTCACCAACAAGGCAGTCGAAGACAGTTCGTATGTTGACACAGACATTGAAGTGAAGAAAAACGCTGTCGTTAAAATCCAATATCGATAGGAATCCCCATCATGAAAAGAAGAGACTTTCTCAAAGCTCCGGCAGCCGCCGGGGCACTTCTCACCAGCAGCCTGCAATTTGGAGAAGCTTCTCCAAAAGAAGAATTGTCGCCACCCCCTCAGGATCAGGCGAAGCCGGAAAATCTGCAGCGCATGCATTCAGATTTCATCACATGCCTGCCCGGTGTCGAGTATTTCTTCTTCGGTAACGGTGACATCACGGGTGTGGTTCAGCACTGCCCGAAGGATAGCAGCGGCACGTTTCTTGGATTCACCATCATGAATCCTGGGATCTTCAGCAGAAAATGGAGCACTTACCTCTATCATCCCGAGCGGGGATTTACGAACACGCGCCTCGGTGTCACGATTGAAGAGGGCGAAGCGGGCGGTGCCAGGAAAGAGGGGATGTACTCTGGCGTAAAGGGATATGCCGTCACACCCGAGAGCTTTACATCCATTCAATGGAAATACACAGAGAATGTTCCAATTGTCTCGCTTCGGTGGATGGCTGGAGAGTGTGAGATTGAGGAGGAGTTCTTTGCGCCCACAGAAGGGTCGGTTCTCTTCAGACGAGTACTAGTAAAGAACTCGTCAAGCAGACAGCTTCACGCGCGTCTTGGCTTGTCACTCTATGCGAACTTCGGGCTTTTTGATCAAATCTACGTGGATGAGAAAGAGAAGGCGGCCTTTGCCCGCGGCCTGGCGAAGATGAAACTATTCTCGCTGGAAAAACAAGTGACAGTCAGCGGGCGTTATGATGTCCGCGTCGACGTGGGATCAATTCCACCGGGTGAGTCACGACAAGCGACATATGTCTACTGCATCAACGACGGTGAGACAATTTTCAAGAAGAAACAGTTCGCCGTCCTCTGGAAGAACACAGTGCGTTACTGGAGTGAAAAGGGCATCCTTGAAACTGGCAATAAAGAGTTCGACGATCTCTGGAAAGTGTCTAAGACGGGCTTGCGGGCTGTTATGGGCAACAACGCGCGCATGGACGCCGGCGTATGGGAATATTGCATGGAGTGGGTGATTGACCACATGTGGGCGGCGATTGGATTTCTGCGGTCCGGGTTTGTGGATGAAGCGCGGGTCCTTGTTGAAAACAATCTCAAAAACGGCATCGGCTTCGACGGGCGCACGATTGAATCGAGTCGCTGGTTCGGCTACGATTATACCGAGCTGAATCAGAACGGCAGCCTCGTTCACAGCGTGTGGGAATATCTCTGCTGGACAGGAGATTACGCCCTGGTGAAGAAGTACTGGGACAAAATCAAGCTCTGTGCTGAATTTCCGCTCAAGGAAGTCTTCTTCGACAAGCGTGCAAGAATGGTGCATAACAAGAGAGAATTCTGGGAGCGTAGCGATCCCCATGGCATCGAAGATGGATTCGAGATGGCGTACCAGTTCTGGGTTATTATGGGATTGGAAAAAGGAGCGGAGATCGCCGACGCCATTAATGATCGTGCTACCGCCCGCAGATGGCGACAAACAGCGCGTGAGATGAAAGAGTCAATGTTCACCGATCCCACATTCAAGATGATCGAGAACGGCCGTCTCATCAAGAGAAGAAAGAGAAATGGAGAATGGCAGAAGCTGAGCATTCCTCCTGATCGTGGTGCAATGCCTCCCGGTTCGCCGCTCGCGACGGATGAGAATCCCGCGTTGGATCCGGACACAGTCGTGGCGTTCCCGATCATTTATGGAATGATCGATCCGAAGAGCGATCTGTCACTCAAAACTCTCGAGTGGGTTGATACACTCTGGAGTCAGCAGTGGCAAGAAGGTGGTTACGGACGCTATAACACGCACAGCGAGCCCGATCCACCGGCTGCATGGTCATTTAACTCGGTTATGGTTGCCCGGGCGCATGCCGAAGCAGGCAATGACGACAAGGTCTGGCGTGTGCTTGACTGGCTCACGAACCTGCCGACCGGAAAGTCAGGTTCCTGGTTCGAGCATCTGGGACACAGCATCACGCCCCCCGCGCCGCCAGTCGGTATTGTGGGGTGGATCTGGTATGAAATTATGGCGCTCTATGTTCATCAGATTGTCGGACTCAGGCCGGAACTGGACAGATTGGTTGTTCGTCCGCGACTGATCAAGGGACTTGATGACATCCGCTCGACGCATATCGTGCGAAGAACAAAAGTATCGATACACATCCACCGGGCAAAAGAGAAAAGCGTTGCTACCGTCAACGGAAAAGAGGTTACGATCGAAAACGGTTCTATCGCAATTCCTTACCCTCGCAAAGGGTCACTCACAATCGAATTCAATGTGACAGGTTAGATGATGAAACGAAACGAGTTTTTCAAAACCGTGTTGGGAACATTTGCGGTCGCAAATATTCCGGGATTCACCAGAATGAGCACCGGTGACAACAACTCAGTACCGTCGTGGCCAACGGCCAATCCGGATGATGAACAATTCTGGAAGGTTCTGCGTGCGCAGTTTCCGCTCACCGATGAGCGCGCGTACCTGAACACAGGAGGCCTCGGCGCTTCCCCGTATGTCGTCATTGATGCGGTAAAGGCGAAGATGGATGAGCTGGAGAAGGTTTCAGAAACCGGTCATACCGAAGAGCTCTGGAAAGACATCAAGACGGCGGCTTCACTTCTGTTTGGGTGTGAAACCGAGGAGCTGGCGTTCACGCGCAACGCAACGGAAAGTATCAATATCGTCTGCAACGGGCTGCCGTTGAAGCGTGGCGACGAGATGATTACCACCACGCATGAGCATGTCGGAAACGCCGTTCCCTGGCTTGCGTTGCTTCAGCGCGAGGGAATTGTGATCAAGCTCTTCGAACCGTCGGTTGATTCCGCGCAGGAGAATGTTGACCGGATTGCGAAGCTCGTTACGAAACGGACTCGACTTATCAGCGTTCCCCATGCGACGACGACAACGGGTCTTATTCTTCCCATCAAGTCACTCTCGGAGCTTGCAAGGTCCAAAAACATCTGGCTCTTTGTTGATGGTGCGCAGACCGCAGGAATGTTTCCATTCAACGTTCATGAACTTGGCTGCGACGCCTATGCGACCAGCGGTCACAAGTGGCTGCTGGGACCGAAGGAGACTGGCTTGCTGTACGTTCGCAAGGACATGCTTGATGTTATTCAGCCGAAATTCGCGGGGGCTTATTCTGACGACGGCTTTGACCTGGCGAAGGGGACATTGAAATTTCACCCGACCGCCCAGCGTTACGAATTCGGAACGGTAAGCATCCCGCTCCGGTTCGGGCTCGGGACAGCAATCAAATTCATGCAACGGATCGGCATGGAGAATGTATGGAAAAGAGATCGGGCGCTTTCAACGCGGCTTTTCAAAGGTCTGCAGGAAATTCCGTACGTCAAGGTGTTGTCTCCTGCGCATGATGCCGATCGGAGCGCACTTATCACGATGCAGCACGAGAAACTCCCGTACCTGGATCTCCAAAACCATCTCAATAAATTCAAACTTCGGACGCGTGGTGTGAGTGAGGGGGGCGTGAATGGGCTTCGGATTTCGACACATATCTACAATTCATTTGAGGAAATAGACCGCGTCCTGGAAGGCACGCGGACTGCCTGGAAGGGATAACATGGTAGAAGTCTGACTTCTGCATGTGCATGCTACTGAGAAGTCAGACTTCTTACGATGAAAGAGGGGGTTATCTGTAATGTACGCTCTCGGTTATGACGTAGGAAGTTCATTTATCAAAGTGGCAATTGTCGATGTCGAGCATGGCAATGTTGTCGCGTCTGGTTCATATCCGGACAAGGAGATGGTTATCAATTCTCCTGTCGCCGGATGGGCGGAGCAGGATCCGGAATCATGGTGGAACGCTGTGGTTGGTGCGACACGTCTTGCTGCGTCACGAGCCTCGATCTCCCTGCAGGACATCCGAACGATCGGAGTGTCGTATCAGATGCACGGACTCGTGCTCGTTGATCGCGATGGCCGTCCCTTGCGTCCGTCGATCATCTGGTGTGACAGCAGGGCGACGGAAATCGGTCGAAAGGCATTTTCCGAAATCGGTGAGTCCGTGTGTCTGAAGGAAATGCTCAACTCGCCCGGCAACTTCACCGCTTCGAAGCTGCATTGGGTCAAAAAGCACGAACCACAAGTCTACGACAAAGCGTACAAGATGCTTCTCCCTGGAGAATACGTGGCTCTGCGGTTGACGGGCGACTTCAAAACCACAATCTCTGGTTTGTCGGAGGGCATCTTCTGGAACTTTTCTGCTAACGATGTTTCGGAGAGAGTCCTCTCTCACTATGGGTTGAGGAAAGACCTTCTGGCGGAGCGTGCCCCCTCCATGGGATTTCAAGGATCGCTCACCGATCAAGCCGCGCGCGAACTCGGACTGAAAGCGGGGATACCTATTGCATATCGGGCGGGTGATCAGCCGAACAATGCCTTCTCGCTCAACGTCCTCGAGCCGGGGGAAATTGCAGCGACGGCCGGCACCTCGGGTGTCGTCTATGCCGTCAGCGGGTCGCTGAACTGCGATCCCCAGTCCCGCGTCAATGCATTCGCGCATGTCAATCACACGCCTCAAACCCCGCGGGTTGGTATTCTCATGTGCATCAATGGCACCGGGATATCAAATAGCTGGATTCGAAAGCTGACGGGTGAGGCGGATCTCACCTATGAGAAAATGAACCAGCTTGCAGCGGCAGTTCCTGTTGGTTCAAGGGGACTTTCAATCCTGCCGTTTGGCAACGGGGCAGAGCGGATGTTCCGTGACAAGGATCTTGGTGCATCGGTCCACGGATTAAATTTCAACATTCATTCGAAAGCCGAGATGTTCAGGGCAGTGCAGGAGGGAGTGGCGTTTGCGTTCAAGTATGGCATTGAAATCATGCAATCGTTGGGTATCCAGCCGAACGTCCTGAGGGCCGGCGCGGCAAACATGTTCCTGAGTCCCATATTCTGCAGGACATTGGCGACCGTGGCTGACGTAAAGATTGAATTATATAACACAGACGGCGCGCAGGGAGCAGCGCGGGCAGCAGCGGTTGGTGCGGGACTCGTTCCGTCGGCGAAGGAGGCATTTCGTGGACTCTCTCTCGTCCAAAGTGTTGAACCAGAAACGAATGAAGCCCATTATTTCGAAGCATACGATCGCTGGCTTGAGCCATTGAAACGAGTCCTGTGAGATAGTAGCCCGCCAAATGAGGAAGATAAGAAAAGGATGCTGTTGTCTGTCTGCGCCGTGTTACGCGCTAATCGTCGATGGTGAATAGCGGGAAAGATATGGCGATTTTCGTTCAATTTGACAATATATCCAAAAGGTTTGGTGGAACAACCGCCCTCGACAATGTGAGTTTCTCCATACAGGAGGGGGAAATTCACGCTGTCATCGGTGAAAACGGCGCCGGCAAATCGACACTAATGGGAATCCTCTCAGGGGTTCTCCCGAAGGATTCCGGACGCATCTTTGTTGCCGGAAGAGAAATTGTGTTTCGGACAGCTGTTGACGCTCAGCGTGAAGGAATCAGCACGGTCTATCAGGAGCCACACCTCGTGCCGCACATGACCGTCGCCGAGAACATCTTCCTCGGGCGGGAACCGACGGGGAGGCTCGGATTTGTGGATTTCAACACGCTGAACGCGCGCACCAGGGAGATTCTTGCACAGCTCGAACTGACAATCTCTCCGACGACACAGTTGGCAGTTCTGAGTCCCGCCGAAGTTCAGCTTGTCCAGATCGCGAGGGCGATTGCATTTTCCACAAAGATCCTTGTCCTCGATGAGCCAACTGCATCGATCACCGAGCACGAGACCAAAATTCTCTTTGATCGGTTAAAGAGACTGAACGCCGGCGGACTGACGATCGTCTACGTCTCACACCGGCTCAAGGAGATTTTTGAACTCTGTCATCGAGCCAGCGTTCTGCGGGATGGAACATATGTAGGGACGGTTGAAGTGGAGAATACGAATGAACGTGAAATCATCAGCATGATGGTGGGACGAGAAATCAGAGAAATGCACGTCAGTCAAAGAGGAGAAGAAGCCACCGACTTGAAACTGGAAGTCCGGGGAATGAGCGTCAGCGAGTCCCCCGTACGCATCAGGAATATCTCGCTCAACGTGCGAACGGGCGAAATTGTTGCCCTGGCCGGATTGGTCGGCTCGGGGCGCAGTGAAGTTGCCAGATCTATTTTTGGGTTGCACCGGATAGATGCCGGCAGTGTGCATATTGATGGTGTGCCCGTGGACATCAGATGCCCGGAGGATGCGATACGGCGGGGAATCTCCTTCGTGCCGGAGGACCGGAAAGGGGAGGGGTTAATCTCCACACAATCAGTGAAGCACAATATCTCGTTGACGGGCCTAAGGCTTCTTTCGCGCGCCGGGTTCATCAACGGCTCATCGGAAACGAACCTTGCGCGCACAACCTCCGGGCAGCTCTCAATAAAATCCTCCTCGGAGGAAGCGGAAGTCTCAACTCTGAGCGGTGGGAAT
>JACVXU010000375.1 GCA_015661185.1 Bacteroidota bacterium | reverse complement strand
CTGTAGAGGCCACTCCCTGCCCGACGACAAGCATGACACGCGGTAGCTCGAGAGACTCAAAAGCTGAACTTCCGAGATCGATTCCATCGATGCTCAGGCCGGTCGAGAGCACGGTGCATTGAACGCCGTCTTCCTGCGCGATTGTCTGGAATGTTTTCGCGATCAGTTCCGCCTTCTCACGCTGAATCCCGACCGGAACCATGATCGTCCCGTAGTCAAAGCGTTGCTTGCCGTTCGGTGTGGTTGCTTCAAACTGTTTGGTGGCCACGCGCGCTTTGATGCCGGCTTTCTGGAGACGGTAAAGTGCGCGCGGAGCATAGTAATGCTTCCACTCGAACGCATATGCAACGGGGTTGGCGCCTCCCACGATAGTTCCCTTCGGGAAGACCGGACGGTCAATCTTTCTGCCTAAAAGATCACGCACCGGGGCTTTGAGCTCCGCATGCGGCAAATTGAACGCCAGCGGGAGCGTCCAGGATGAAATATCGTAGAAGAGGCTGTCGGCGAATGTTGTGCGCTTTTCGAACAGGGCGTTGATGAGCCGAAATTGCTTCTGGCTCATGGGAACGATGTAGGAAGTGGAGGGATCGAACGTTCTGCCCCCTTCCTGAACCGGCTTGCCGAGCTCGTACACGTCGATCTGGTGCCGTCGGAGGATGTCCAGCAGGTAGTAGTTCCTTGCTGGATCTGTCGGAGAGCCAAACACATAACCTTTGATGGGGAAGAGCTCGGCCTCTTTCAACGCTGAGGTAAAGAAGTCGCGCTGGTAGGACAGCAGCTCGGTTCGGAGCGATTGTGCGGCTTTCAGTACCGAAAGGGAGGTGGTGTATTGGTTCCGGATCGTTGCTGCAAACGTGAGGTTGCCATGGACGCTTTCTTGGACGCTGCCCCGGGAGCTTGCCTGTTCATAGAGAATACCGAGGGATCCGGTCACGTCGGGGTACGACGAGCCTTTGCCGACGTAGAAATCGTCGTATTGTTCGCGCGTGTAATAGAGCGAACCGATCTCGTCCAACGCTTTGGCGTGAAATTGCGCAATGGCCTTGGTGAGTTCTTCAAGCCGCTTGGGAACATTCGGATTCGTGCGGCCCGGAGCCCCCGGCTGGAAGAAGAATGTTGAATTGGTTCCCATTTCGTGATGATCGTTCAGAACATTCGGCAGCCACTCGTAGTATTTTACCATCCGGCCGCGGCTTTCAGGATGCTGCAACGGCACGTAATCGCGGTTCAGGTCGAACCAGTAGTGATTGGATCTGCCTCCGGGCCACGCCTCTGCGTGCTCGCGTGTGCCGGGATCCGCGGTAAGCGTCTTGCCGCGGTTGGAATTTACCCATTGTGAAAAACGGCCCTGACCGTCGGGATTGATCATCGGGTCGAGAAGGATGATCGTTCGTTTGAGAAGCTCCTCGATCTCCGGTCCCTGTGCACTTGCCAGGTGATGGGCCACGAGTACGGCCGCATTGCTCCCGCTCGCCTCGTTTCCATGGACGCTGTACCCAAGCCAGACCACCGCAGGCATCGATTCTAGATTGATTGAGCTTGATGTTGCCGGATCGCCCAAAGAACGGTGTTGTTCCTTGAGCGATTGCAGGTTCTTGTGGTTTTCGGGAGAGGTGATGGTCAAAAGAATCAGCGGCCGCTTCTCGTACGTTTCACCGTACTGCTCGATGGTGGAACGCGGAGACGACCCGGCCAGAGCTTTCATGTAATCGACGATCTGGTCCGGCCTCAGATGAAGATCTCCGACGGTGAATCCGAAAAACGATTCCGGTGTTGGGATTGTCTGTTGGGCCTGACCGAGCGAAAGGCTCAGCGCGAGGGATAAAAGCAGGACTCTCATGAATGCTCCGCAGAATTGAGAAATTGGATTGTGTCGGTTGGGTGTGGCCTCGAAGCGGAGCGTGCCCGCCTCAAGGTGTGATGAATATACCAAAAAAGCCCAAGGAATCAACCGGTGCATATTGGGCAAGCTTGACGCAACTCATTGCATTTCAACGGGGAAATGGATAGTTTTGCTCGCACATGCACCGACACGGTGTGGAGATGCCATGGACGCAAAAAAGAATCCCTCCGTTGATTCCGTCAAGGAACTTGTGGCTCGTCACCTCCGCGCAGCGGATATTCTGGTGAAGGAAGGAAACCTCGCCGAGGCAATCAACCAGATTGAGCGAGCGCTGGAGATTGACCCGAAGAGCTACTACGCCCGTTCATTCCTTGATCGCGTGCGGATTCAGCTTAGCAAAACGCCAAAACCTGCCGCAGCACCTGAACAGTCAAAACCTTCGGGGGAAGATCAAAAGATCGAGCAAATCAGCCTTCTCCTGCGGACGGCAGACCAGCTTATAGCGGCCAAAAGCTATAAACTGGCCCGCCAACAGGTGGAGAAGGTCTTTGCTATCGATCCGCAGAACTACTACGCAAAATCGTACGCCGAGAAAATCGCCACGATTGTCGAAAAAGAACCGAAAGCAAGTTCTCTACCTCCTGTGAAGGCTTCCCAATCTCAGGCACAGAAACCGCAGACACCTCCGCCTCCGCCGGATCCTCGCGCGCCCCAGTGGACTCCGGGTGTACGGGCCAGCGTGGCGATGTACCGCGAACTGCTGAAGGAAATGTGGTTCGATGGGAAAATCAAGGAGGGGGAAGCAAGTGAACTTAAGAAAGTCAGAGACATTTTCAAGATCAGCGATGAAGAGCACGCGGAACTCGAAAAACAGGTCCACATCGATGCCTATGTCGAAGCGCTCCGTATCGCGTGGAGAGATGGTGCGATCACGCAGAATGAGAACGACGTACTGGTGATGATGCGGGACAAGTTCAACATCAGCATGGAAGAACACCTGAGCGCGGAGGCGAAAATTCTCTGGGCGAAAAATGCCCTGCGGGCTAAATCGATCCTCCTCGCAGACGACGAGCCAACAGTGCTGCTCACGCTGGCGACAAAGCTGCGGAGCCACGGATATGAGGTAATTACTGCCGAGAGTGTCGAGAAAGCTCTCGATCTCCTCCAGCATTCAATACCCGCCATTATCGTGGCTGATCTTCTCTTCGGTGAGGGCCGTCTGACGGGAATCGAATTTTATCAGCGTGTCCGCAATGATGCCAGGCTTCAAGAAGTTCCGTTTCTGCTGATG
>JACVXU010000374.1 GCA_015661185.1 Bacteroidota bacterium | reverse complement strand
CGGGTTCAGGAAATTATCCAGGCAGCGCATGATCTTGTGGACGGAAGCTGCTCTCCGTGCCGGATCTTCCTCAAACACGAGGACAGCCGTCAACCAGTTTGAACAGATCCACGGATTCCAGTTGTTGACGGTGCGGCTGAATCCCATCCACCAGAAATCATCGCGATCCAGGTTCACGGAGATGACACGACGCTGCACTTCATATCGCATGCGCTCGGTGATCAGCGGGGAGATCTTGTTCAGCTCTTCTCCAACGAGATAATACGTCCAGGCGATAAGCATCCCGGTTTCAGCGGCAAAGAGGTCCACCGTAGGTTCGGCGACGTCAGGCAAACCGGGTCCGCTTTTCTGGAGACCAACGTGAGCCGGAACGCCCCAATACGTTTCTTCGCAGATCGTCCAAACCCCGTTCATGATGTCGTCAAGGAAACGCCCCTTCCCCTCCACACATTCCCCCAGAACGAGTGCCGCCAACTGCTCACGGCGACCAAAGGAGATGGCTTCATACCGCGATCTGTTCCCGTTTCGCTTGTATTCGAGAAAATCAGTCGCTTTGGGAACTTGCCAGCTCCCGTGCAAAAGTTTTTCCGCTCTGGCTATCGAGGTGTTTCTCACCGCTTCGGGCAACTGAGACCACGCTCCCCTCTCGAATTGTTTGGGATACGGATGCCAGTCTTTTGCCGCCAGAATAGATGTCTTCAGAAGTTCTGCTGTGAAGGGCCCGCTGAGGAGGTTTTTTTCCTGCGGGAATACACGTGTGGCAAAAGCGAGGAGGATGATGAGAACCGAGGGGACAGATCTCATGAACGATTTGCTCAACTCATGTGGCATTCAGCGTCTCCTGGCTTCTAGAAACACGGCCGACAAGTCCCGCCACCCCCGAAAAGGAAACTTCGGGGCAGGCAAGACACTGAGCCAAAGGCTCATGCGCCTCTGGCGCAGAAGACGCAAAGCACCACAAGAACTCAAAGAAATCAAATCTTTTCCTTCGTGGCTTGCCAGCCCGCTACGCGTTCTGGCGGGGTGCCTTTGTGGTCCCGCTCTTGGATTCCGCTCATAAGCGGGATTCAGAGAGCGGAACAAACAATGGGTTTTCGTCCGAGCTTCTAGGGGTGATCATCTGAGTAAGGTCATTCTTTTCGTTTCGATGAAACTCCGTCCTGTCCCAATCGAAGTCTCCCCAGCGCAGAGGCGATACAGATAGACACCGCTGGGCAACAATGAAGCATCCCATTGCACTGTGTAGAAGCCCGGCTGTCGCATTTCGTCCACGAGAGTGGCAACCTCTCTCCCGAGAACATCAAATACTCTTAACGATACAAATCCTCCGCCGGAGGCGGATCCGCCTTTGGCGGAGAAATTCGAAATCCGAAATTCGATTTTTGTTGTCGGATTAAACGGATTTGGATAGTTCTGCAGAAGCTCGAGCCGTTGCGGCACGTCCCCCACAAATGTCTCAACACCCGTCGGCGTGAACGCAGACTTAATGCCGCTCCATATTTCCGGCCGACCACCATCGTAGCTCAGAGCCCAGATCCCGATTCCGCCCAGATTTCTTGCATTCACCAAACCGTATTTCATCGCCAGGCTCGCGCTGTCATCATACCACACCTGGCGCCAACTCGCGCCGTCGTGGTATGCAAACCACGGGACCTTGGTTGCCTGATCAAAGACCTTTCCGTAGAGTGCCGCCATCGGTTCTGCCGCGGCATACGTTCTCGAAGATCCTGCGCCCGTGGTCTTAGCCATGCGGACACTACTCTCCACGGGCCAGTCATATCCATACCACGGCACGCCAAGATAGAGCTTCTGGGGTGGGACGCCGACGGCAAGATACGTGTCAATGGTTCGAGTGATGTTGTAGTTCTCTCCGGCGAGAGGCGCAACGGGACCGGCCGTCGAAGACCCGCCATAGTAGTAGGCGTATCCCATAACGATAAGGTAATCGCAGACTTGCGCAAGCTGCGCGAAATCCCATGACCCTGACCAATCCACGGCCGGCGTGGCCATCGAGATTTCGGCAAGGGGAATCTCTGCCTTGATGCGCGTCGAGGCACGACGCATGAAGGAAACCAGGTTTGCCCGCTGGGTGTTAAGGACCAGCTCAAGATCGAAATTGACTCCATCTCCACTCCTCGACTTGAGCAATGAGATGAGTGTGGTGATCATTCTCTCCTGCTTGACAGTATCGCTCAGGAGTTTGTCGTTCTGGTCGTAACCGAAATTCGTCACTGTGAGTGCGACCTTCACACCCCGTTGATGCGCATAGGCGATAATCGGAGTCGTGTTCCAGCTTCGAATTGTCGTGTAGCCTCCGGTTGCCGTGTCGGTCTCATAACTGAAATACGCAATATGGGACAACGCGCCATAGTCATACGATTGATACGCACCTGATGATGCCCAGTACGGATGCCAGCCATAGACTTTTCTGGCGAGGGCGGAAGCTCCTCCTGCCTTGGGAAGGAAAGGAACAACCACTGGAGGTTCTTCGGTCACCGTAACCGGATCGTTACGATGAAGCTCGGATTCCAGCTGATGGATGCTCTTGTGCCCAGCTTCTTGCTGCGCGAGCGCCAGCACCGGTAAGAGCAGTGCAAGAGAAAGAGACTTCATTGCCGTTGTTTTCGTTCCTTGATAAGGCGACGGGTGTTTTGAAGATATTCCAGGCAGACTGAATCCCTCCGGGCACTGTAAGAGAGCTGGAGATACCGCAGCGCCTGGTGCAGGTTACCCGTTTCGAAATAGACGACGCCGAGGTTGAAATAAGCGAGCGATCTTCTTCCGGGCGCGGCCGCTTGAAACGCGCGAATTGCACCTTTGATGTTTCCCTGCCTGGCGAGTTCGGTCCCCTTTTGCAGCTGTGGAACCGAAGAATGCGTCTTCAGAACATCCCAACGATGCGATTCAGCTTCTGATTGGTGTATGCCAATCCTCGCGCTGTCTCGATCCTGCGCGGCGAGGGGAGCAGACAACGACAGGAGGCACACTGCCAAAGGAAAAACCGATTTCATCATACGACGTCGTTCGGACATCTTCATGCCATTAGTGCCATTTCAAATAAGACATCTTGTAGTTTTCATCGCGGAGACGCCGAGACCGCACCAGCCCGCCATGCGGCCCGCCCGAACGACTTGGTC
>JACVXU010000126.1 GCA_015661185.1 Bacteroidota bacterium | reverse complement strand
AGAACTGTGTCGCCTTCCTGGAGCACCGTGCCGCCGCTGGGAACCAGAAAACTCTCGTCCCGACTGACAAGCACAATAAGGCTGTCCGGCGGCATGCCGAGCTCAACGATCGGCTTCCCTGCTGCCGGCGAATTGTACGGAACGATAAGATCGACGAGTTCGGTGTCAACTCCCTGGACGGGGGAAAATTCCAGAGGATACCGCCGCTTGAGCTCCGGTGGTGCATCGACCTTGAACACGCGCGCCGCAACCGGAATCGACCACCCTTGCAGCAACGCGGATGTCAGAACGATAAAGAAAACAACGTTGAACATCAATCGTGCATCGGGAAGTCCGGCCAGGAGCGGAAATGTCGCAAGCACGATAGGGACAGCACCGCGCAGGCCCACCCACGATATGAACGCCTTCTCTCTCCACCGAAACTTCGAGAGTGAAAGTGAAATGAACACGCTGAGGGGGCGTGCGACGAGCATAAGAAAACCTGACACGAGCAAGCCCAACCCCATAATCGGTATGATTTGAGAGGGGAACACGAGCAGCCCGAGTGTGACGAACATTGTGATCTGGCTGAGCCAGGCGAGTCCATCGAAGAATCGTAGGAGGCTCTTCTTATGGACAAATTCGGAATTGCTGGCGACCAGTCCGGCGATGTAGACCGCAAGGAATCCGCTCCCGCCGATGCTCGCAGTGGCCCCGTACACAAGTGCAGCGAATGCCAGAGAGAACACAGGGTATATTCCTTCGTAGGCGAGCTTCAGGCGGTTCAGAAAAAAGACCATCGCCTTCCCCAGACCGTACCCGAAGGCAGCACCGAGTCCCATCTGAACAACGAAGAGGAGCACAAGCGACCCAATGGAAGAGCCTGCGTCGGTGATCAGTTGGATTAAGCCAATGGTGAGGAAGATGGCCGTTGGATCGTTGCTGCCCGATTCAAGCTCAAGCAAAGGCTTGAGTTGTCCCCGCAAACTGATGTTTCTGGAACGGAGGGCAGAAAAAACGGCGGCAGCATCTGTCGAAGAGACAATGGCCCCGAGGAGCAGTCCGTTCATCAGGGAGAAGTCGAGAAGAATGGAGAGAAACGCTCCAGCGGCGAGAGTTGTCAGGAACACTCCCAGTGTCGCCAGGCTGGAGGCCTGCCATAAGGCGGGGCGCACTTGCGACCAGTTGGTATCGAGGCCGCCGGCGAACAGGATGAAGACGAGGGCGATGATACCGATCGACTGAGCTAATGCAGGGTCATCGAAGTAAATGCCTCCCGGACCTTCGGAACCGGCGAGCATTCCGATGCCGAGAAACAGCAGCATCGTGGGTACGCCGAGGTTGTCGGAGAACCTCGCGATGGCGATGCTGATGAGGATCAGAATCGATCCGACGAGGAGAATGTACTCAATTGCCATCTTGACCTCCCACTGAGACCAATATCACGCAACCTTCCGCAGGCGTGCGTTGTCCATGACCGAGGCAACTATCCCGATGGCCAGGATCAACAGTACAACGGCGAGGAGATAGAAATTGAAGTGCTCGCCGAAAAGCTCGCGCAGGGTTTCCGGGACAAGCATTTTTACGCCAACGACGAGCAAAACGATCGCAAGTGCCGGCTTCAAGAACCTGAATTTCGTGATCATCCCCGCCAGGGCGAAATACAGCGATCGGAGGCCGAGAATGGCAAACACGTTGCTGGTGAAAACCAGAAACGGGTCCGCAGTGATCGCGAAGATCGCCGGTATCGAATCGACAGCGAAGATAAGATCGGTTGATTCGACCATCACAAGCGAAAGGGCGAGAGGGGTAATCATCAACGTGCCGGGTTTCGCAGCCACTACAGCCTCGTCGCGCTCTTCGGGAGCACCCGGGAGCTCGCTCTCCTTGGAGGCGGAGGAGCCAGCACGAACCAGGAAGTGCTCTCCGTGATAGCGCGAGGTAACGGGAAAGAGTCGGCGGGTCAATCGGACGACGATGGTCTGATTCGGGTCCGTGTTGTCGGACTTCAGGAAAAACATCTTGATCGCGGTCACAATGAGGAATGCCCCAAACACATAGAGGATCCAGTGGAACTGAGCGATCAGGGTCGCGCCGATCAGGATCATCATTGCGCGCATGACCAACGCGCCAAGGATGCCCCAAAACAGAACACGATGCTGGTACAGTTCCGGAACAGCAAAGAAGCCGAACAAAAGAGCGATGACGAAGATGTTGTCGACGCTGAGGGATTTCTCGACGATGTACCCCGTGAGGTACTTGAGCGTTGCCGATTGTCCGTCGTTGATCGTGCCGTCCACAGAATCGACGCTTGCCCCAAGTCCAAGCCAGTGGTTCTCATAGCCGTAGTATACAAAGACTGCAAACGAAAGCCCGAACGCGATCCAGACCGCTGAGAGTCCCAAAGCCTCCTTCACGGACACCACATGGGCCTTGCGATGTAATACGCCGAGATCGAGAGCCAGTAACACGAGAATCATTACAACGAAGCCACCCCACATCACTTCCATGAGTTTCTCCTTTCAACTAACCACTGAATGAACCACAAATGCGGAGGCAACGTTCCAGGCAACGTTCCCAATTTCAGTGCTTATCCTTCCTGTCTCGTTCTACTCTTGAGCTTGCGGCGTGTCAGGTTGATTCCTCCAAACCCTCCAATAATTGCGATATAGAATCCGAGGTCGTAGAGCCATCCTACGTTGTTCGGTTCGTAGATTCGGACATCACTATCAAAAATCCCCACGATGAGGGAAAATGGCGCAATCCAGCCGTGCCAGATTCCTGCGAGGAGTCCGGCCTGTAGTTCTTTGTCATAATGGCCTCCACCGGGCACGCAGCCAGCGAAAAGGATCGAGCAGAGGAGCGTGAGTAACGTCAGCAAAAGTGTCGCTTTCATATGTCTCTCCAGAGTGCGATGAACTGTTCGGTCGCGGTTTGCTTATTTCTTCTCAGTCAGGTCGAGGTAGATTACTTCAACAAGGCTTGGCCATCGCGATCCACCTGCCGGTGTTTCGATGTTGAACGCCTTCTTCACCTGTTCCAGTGTTTTTCCTTCTTGTACCATCGTCTGGATCCTGGCCTGTTGCTCTTCGATACTCTGCATCATAGTGCGAATCTCTTTCTTCGTGGTCAGCTCGTTATGGCCGCTGATGTATGATTCTGCGTCGAGGCCGATCAGCGCATTCAGAACCTTCACCAGTCCAATGGAAGTCCCATTTTTCGCGCGGTGGATGAGCGGGTCCCTTCCAAGAAAGAGTAGATCTCCGATGAACGCCACCTTTTCTTCGGGAAAGAACACAACAGCGTCGCCATTCGTGTGCGCGGGCCCGAAGTAGAGGAGATCGATACGCGTGACTTTCTGCCCACTGCCAACATAGAAACTTAGCTTGTCCGAGAAGGTAGTCCCGGGGAGGTACGCCCGCTGCTGGTCAGTCTGAAAGGCTTTGGACATGTGAACCCGGGTGTTCTCGTGTGCGATGATGTCTATCCCTTGCGGGAAGCCCACAAGGCCATTGACGTGGTCGCCGTCGCTGTGGGTAAGGATCACTTTGGTGATCGGGTTGGGACTCACTTTCTTGATCTCCGCAATCGTCAGCCTGGCTGCATCTTCGGTCATCTTCGCGTCGATGGCGACCACTTCCTTGTCTCCCACAAAGAAGCTGGTGTTGGCTCCGGCTCCACCTGTGACCTGATAAATGTTCCCCTTGACGTTTTGCACAGCGAGAGGAGGAGGTTGCTGTCTCGGCGGCTGTGTCTGCTGCCGGGCCGAGCTCAGACTAACGAACATGAAAAAAAGCGAGCACACGATTGTTTGAGTGGATACGCGGTCCATGGTGAGTACCTTTCTTGATGAGAAACGCTCTTGTGTTCGAATTTGATTCGCTCTGATATCGGATGGTACTCTTGTGCCATCTGAGAACGCTTCTTGACCCTCGCTGTGCTCACAATCACTTCGTTCGCTTGACGACAAGCTTGCGTATCTTCTCATAGGAAGGTGGTGGACCGGTACGTACCTGCTTACTATCGACGAAGAGAGCATCGGCGATTCCCCATTCGCGGAACACAACGGGGTCGAATGTGTCGATCTCCCGAAACGCCACCTTGTCTTTGAGCTCACTGTCCAGCGCGAGTCTCTTTGCGCGTTCAACAACAACGTTTTGTGCTGGACACCACCCGGTGTGAAATGAAGTGATCGCAACTTTCCCTGGAACGGGGGATGGTGATTTGACCTGCCTAACCCATTTCGGCGGCACAGCACCGGTGGTAAACGGCTTCCACAGCAGGGCCTGCATACCTTCCTTGTCGACAACCTTGTAACCATACTTCTTGAACCACGATGCTTTCATCCATATCGGCAGCCGCAGCCCCCATGCAACTATGCCCTTCGAGCCCAGGGCCCTCGCATCGTCTTCTGCAGCTTGGAGGAGCGCTTTCCCCATCCCTTGCCTCCGGAAATCGCCACGGCCTTGCTTGTGGCCATGGACCCAGATGCAATAGATGAAGTGAAGGTCCTTTCCTTCTACCGTCGAGTACTCGATTGGGACGTACTGAATCATCCCTCCAATAGTCCCCTCGTCATCGACAGCCAGTTTAACGCGGAGGCCTTTTTCTTTCATCCGGGAGTACCAGACCTCCTTGTGGTTGCCCGCTTCCTTGATCTCGTCGGACCAGTCCTCGAGACAAACAAAGTAGGTTGGCAGGTGATGTTCCTCTAAGTCGATGACCTTCATCCTCTCACCTCATGAATAGTGCACCTAATTCCCCGGCTTGTATCGCAAGGACCGCGGGAAACCAAGATACCGGGGAACGCGTTCGCAGTAGCGCTCATACTCCTCACCGTAGATGCTGCGCAGATGTTCTTCCTCCGTCATCACCCTCACTGCTGTTTCTCGAGAATTGCGTTGAGGCTATCCTGGTCCAATTCAAACCACGCTCCGGTGGTCGCACCCACAGCCTTGTTATCATGACTAATTCTCCTTTCTTTTGGACCGTGTCAGTAATTGCGGTTCACCAGGGAACCACAACAGCAGAGTATGGCGGCCGCTTCAAAAGTTCACTTTATACCTGTCTCACCTCCGCCCTCTTTCAAATACTTGTCAAGGAACGCGAGAATCGCCCCATATCCTTTGATCTCGTTCTCTTTCTTGACGAAACCATGGCCTTCGTGGGGTACACCACATATTCTACCGGAACACTGTTTTCCTTCTTCTAGAAGGCGCTATTGAATGTGTTATGAAAGGAGGCAGTCCTTTTGGAATCGCCGCTAGAGACACAGACGAAAACCCATTATTTGTTCCGCTCTCTGAATCCCGCTTATGAGCGGAATCCAGGAGTGGGACCACAAAGGCACCCCGCCAGAACGCGCAGCGGGCTGGCAAGCCACCAAGGAAAAGATTTGAATTCTTTCAGTTTTTGTGGTGCTTTGCGTCTTCTGCGCCAGAGGCGCATGAGCCTTTGGCTCAGTGTCTTGCCTGCCCCGACTTGTCCCGATGATTTTGATCGGGAAGTTTCCTATTCGGGGGTGGCAGGACTTGTCGGCCGCGTTTCTAGAGAACATCGCTGCTTGATGTACCATGCGCGGAAGAGCGCTGTCTTCTCCATTCTTTGATGTTAGCCGGTGGCAAGAGAACTTCGCCTGCCCGGCGACGAATCAGATGAAGTCCATCTGTGGGACAAACGAGAACACACAATCCGCACCCCATGCATTGGTTGTAGTCCGCGACGACAATTCCGTCTGGGACCGAAAGGGCATGAAAGTGACATCGCTCGACGCACTCACAGCAACCGGAACACAACTTGTCATCTATCGCGATCTGAAAATCTGAGCGGGCGACAGCACTCATGATTCCAAATTCGGCTATGCCGCGCATGATTCCACAACAGCAAGTGCAGCAATTGCAGGTATACTCGATGCCGTCGCGATAGTTGCCCGATGAATGCACCAGCCCCGATTCTTCAGTCTCGCGCAGAATTCGCAACGCTTCCTCTTTTGTGATGGCGCGATCCACTTTGCTACGGTCAAATGCGTTTTTGACCGGCGCAAACACCAGACAGGTCTCAAGCGGGTGATCACAACCTTTGCCCAGAAGCTTTTGCTGGACGCGACAAATGCAGTCACGCACCCCCCACGACATCGCCCCTTCCAGCAATTCGGTTGCGCGTTCGTAAGGATGAATTTCCACCTGGAGCGGAATTGCCGCCCCGACAGGGATTATCCGGTGCAGGGACGGAGTCTCTCGTAAAATGCCTCCCTGCGTCTCACGATAGTATTGTTCGAACAGTTCCGCCATTTCCAGATCCATGCGCGGCAGCTGGCCTTCATAGAAACCGACAACGAAAGGTCTCAACGCGTAGGCAAATTCTGCTTCGCCTTTCTTGATATCGATCAGCCCTTTTCCCACCATGCGCTTAAGAGTATCGCGGGTTACTTTGGGATCTGTGCCTGCATGGCTGGCGATGTCGGCTGCCGGCATAGCTTCGAGGCGCATTACGCAGGCGAGCGTGGCTTCTGGCAGAGTGAACAGCTTTGCCAATAGCCGGATTTCTATGCCGCTCTGAGATGCCGGGAAACGATTAGGGAGCGCATCCAGTCTTTGAGCCAGCCGTCTGTAGACTTCCTCTTGCATTGGTAACGTTCCTTATTTTCCTAGAAGCCCGGTCGAAAAGATCAACTTTGCCACGAAGTCACCAAGGCACGAAGAAAATCTTTGAATGCTCTTCTGATCCTGAATTCTCTCCACTATCAAGAGCCTTAGTGACTTTGTGTCTTGGTGGCATCACTTCTTTCGACCAAAAGCGAACATACAATTCCGCTACGTCGGAGAATCAGACGGCAACCTTCGGGCGGCTGAAAACCAGGAACCTCCAGAAGATCAATCCAAAGATCACGTCAAGCGCCATGCCGGGAGCAAGAAATCCTATTAGTTCTTTGGGTGACGAGCCGAGCACGATTGAGTAGAGAAAGACTGGTCCCATCGCCAGCTTCGCCCACATGAGCATTTTGACGAAGCTCCGGTGGCCGTGCAGATCGCGGGCAAGAATCCACTGAATGCAGCCGAAGAAGAAGATCGACGTCAAGTTGAAGTGAATGAAGATTGGGTAGCGCGGAGGTTCGATGCCGATGATGGAGGGGAGCGAGCCTGTTAGCACAAAAAGGGCGGCGGAGATGACAAAATTCCATCCGCTCCCGATATAGAACAGAACCTTGTACAGTCTATCTGTTTCCATAAAGATTCCTTTGTGGTGAGGACATTGTAGGCGCAGACTGCGTACACTAAGACAACAATCAGTCCCACCGAGCGACAGTGAGCTCCATCTGCGGGGACGTGGCTGATGCGACCAGGTGGTTGCAGAAAAAGCACTGAAGTCGACGTCTTCGAAAACGCGAAACCCTTCGGGTTTCGTGAAAAACAAGCCGTCCGATTTATCGGATGGCGAGGCGAAACGGTTTTTCCGCATGTTCTCGGTGCACTCAAGATAGGTATTGCCGAGACCTAGTTCCAGTCGAAATTCTGCCAGAGATGTCCGATTGCATCTCTTCACAATGGAATGTACTTTGGGTCCACAATCGTGCAACGGGCACGCATTCATGGAGTCTTCTCTCAAAGGAAATGAGAATGCGAACACATGCCATACTTTTATTGCTCCTTCTGGCCGTAACGGTCGTCGACGCGCAGAAACGTTACTATAAAGGAAATACTCACACCCACTGCTATCCGAAAAGCTCCGATGTTAGAGACACAGCCTATAGCGGCGAGCGAGTTGTGGCAGACTACAAAGCCAGAGGATATGACTTCCTTCTCTTCACCGATCACGTCAACTACTGGAACGCGAGCGGGATGTCGACACCGGATTTTACTGTCATCAACGGCTCGGAAGCAGGGCTTTCCGGAGGGTACAAAGGGCACTTCACCGCGATGGGAACGATGAGCAATATTTCCGGGAGGGGAAAAACATTTCAGCAATTGATAGACGCTATTGTGTCGGAGGGGGGCATTCCATTTCTGAACCACCCACGCTGGTCAACGATTCCGCTTTCCGCGCTGCAGCTGATCGAGGAGATGAAAGAGAACCTCTCGCATCTTGAAGTCTATAACGGCGTCACTGATTCCCCGACAACGTTCGATACGTCATTCTGGGATAGCGTCCTGACAACGGGAAGAATCATGTACGGCGTTGCCTCCGACGACTCACACAAGCCCTCGAATCAAGGGAAGGCATGGATTTGCGTCTACGCTTCGTCGCGGGAGCAGAACGTACTCGTTGAAGCAATCCGGAGGGGAGATTTCTATGCAAGTAATGGCATCGTGCTGGATACGATCGGCTATGCGAAAGACCATCTCTACGTCAAGAGCGCAAATGGGTCAAGAATTCGATTTGTTGGGAAGGGCGGACAACTACTGTCGACCATCAACGCCGCCGAAGGGACATACCGCGTGCGCGGCAACGAGGGATATGTACGAGCGGAGATCGCGAACGATCAGAACCAAACGGCCTGGACCCAGCCAATGATGCTCACTCCCACTCTCCATTGACCACGCATCAATCTTTCATCAAGAAAGGGATCGTTATGACTTCGTCTGCATCGGGTTTGTTGAAATCGTTCCCGCGGGTCTTTTGGATCGCGAACACAATGGAATTGTTCGAACGCGCAGCGTACTACGGTATGAACTCCGTTCTTGCGATCTACCTCACCAATTCCATCGACACCGGCGGTCTGGGGTTCTCGGAACAATCGGTCGGGTTTCTGCAGGGACTGATTTATGCATGTACCTATGTCCTCCCAATCCTTGGCGGAGCACTCGCGGACCGGTACGGATACCGGCGCATGCTGCTGGTAGCGTTCTCATTCCTTACGACAGGGTACTTTGCCACGGGACATATGTCGACCTACGGCGCTGTGTTTGCGAGCTTGCTCGTGATGGCCACCGGCGCTGGACTCTTCAAGCCGATCATCAGCGGGACGATTGCACGCAGCACCAATGAGGGGAATTCTGGTTTCGGATTTGGCATCTATTATTGGATGATCAATCTTGGTGCGTTCCTCGCTCCTTTTGTTGTCAGCTATCTTAAAGACTTCTCCTGGACGTATGTGTTCACAGCCTCTTCGATCTATTGCGCCGCGATGCTGATCCCCACCCTCTTCATGTTCAAGGATCCGCCGAAGCCGGAGAACACGAGATCTCTCAAAGATGTCTTGAGTAGCGCAGCGATGGTTCTTGGAGACGCGCGCTTTATGCTCATGATCGTAGTCTACTCGGGCTTCTGGATTTTGTACTTCCAAAATTTTGGTTCTGTGTTGTGGTACATGCGGGATTTCATCGCGACAGGGCCTGTTGATCAACTGTTCTCCTCGATCGGCATCCCGCTGAAATTCGGTCCCGAGTATGTCACCATCGTCAATGCAGGCACCATTATCTTGTTGCAGGTTTTCGTCAGCCGGATTGTGAAGAACGCCAAACCGCTTCCCACCATGATCACGGGCATGTTCCTGGGATGTATCGGATTTATCCTCCTGGCATTTTCTTCCAATGTCTGGATCTTCATCGCGGGCATCGTGGTCTTTTCAATCGGAGAAATGACAGCACATCCAAAATACTACAGCTATGTCGGTCTCGTTGCCCCGGCAGACAAGAAAGCAGTCTACATGGGATACGCATTTCTCTACGGTGTCATCGGAAGCCTGGTCGGCTCGAATCTCGGTGGCGCGCTCTACGAGGCAATCTTGAAACCGATCGTCGGACAACCTGATGCAGCCGGAACTACGCGCATGTTCTGGTTCATGTTCGCCGGATTGGATATCGCTGCCGTAGTTGGCTTGATGTTCTACAACAGGGCCTTCGCTATCGAAACGCCGGAAACGAACGCGCGTGCACGCAGGATCATGATCGGCGTGTATCTTCTCATCCTCCTTGTCGGCGCGTGGTTCCTCTACGCATCCGTTTTTGGCGGTCCCGACGTTGCCTACAAGACCCTGATTCAAGCTCTCATCATGCTGTTGATCGGCGGAGGCGGCATGGCGATAAGTTCGAGAACTCGTGGAACCGGGAGTGTTACGTAGGTAGCATGGAACACTGTAGACCTGTCGGGTTTCCTCGGTGACACGATGGCAAACCTGACAGGAGACCGCGGATGAACGACCGCCAGCGCATTCTGGCAGTGCTCAACTACCAGGAATACGACCGGTTGCCGGTGCTGCATTTCGGTTTCCTGGGCGCAACCCTGCAGAAGTGGGAGCGCGAAGGGCACATCGACCTGGCGCAGCTACCCGCCATCGGCGACGCCACGCCCGACGAGGACGAGCTGAGTCGTCGGCTCGGATTCGACTGCAACTACCATCGCGTGTTCGGCCCCAATACCCGCATCGACCCGCACTTCGAGACCAAGGTGCTGGAGGAGCTGCCCGGCGGGTTCCGCAAGGTGCTAACCGGCAGCGGCGCGATCGTCCTGGACAACGACGATAACGAGAGCATTCCCGCCCACGTCGACCACGTGCTCAAGGGCCGCAAGGAGTGGGACGAGACCTTCCGCGACCGGCTGCGGTTCTCGGATCGCCGAGTTCAGGAGGTCTCGGTCAACTGCGGCGGCCGCATGGCCGGCTTCGCCGAAGGCGGGCGCGAATACCTGCTGCGCCCGGACCGCGCCACCCACATCCTGCTGCACTGCGGCAGCCTGTACGGGGTCCTGCGCGACTACGTGGGCATCGAGAATCTGTGCTACCTGCTGGCCGACGACGAGGCCCTGGTGGACGAGATGATCGAGGTCAATGCCGAGTTGTGCTACCAGTGCACCCAGGCGGCCCTGGCCAGCGGCGTGTCCTTCGACATCGGCCATTTCTGGGAGGACATCGCCTGCAAGAACGGGCCTCTGGTGAATCCGGCGGTCCTGGCCAGCAAGACCGGGCCGCACTACCAGCGCATCGTAGACCTGCTGCACCGCCACGGGATCCAGCACGTGTCCCTGGACTGCGACGGCTCCATCGACACGCTGGTGCCGGTCTGGCTGGAGCGCGGCGTCGACGTCATGTTCCCCATCGAGGTGGGCACCTGGGGTGCGGACCTGCGGCCCTGGCGGCAGCAGTACGGCCGGGGCGTGCTCGGGGTAGGCGGCATGGACAAGCGGGTGTTCGCGCGTGACCGCGCCGCGGTCGACGCCGAAGTGGATCGGCTTCGCCGGCTGGTCGAGCTGGGCGGGTACCTGCCCTGCCCGGACCACCGCATCGCCGGCGACGCCAGGTGGGAGAACGTCCAGTATTACTGCGAGCAGATGCACCGAGTCTTTGGCCCCTAAGAGGAGGAACCGATGGTCGTCGATCAGTTGCGGAATGCGTCCCAGTACTACGGCATGGGACCGGGCCTGGAGAAGGCGCTGCGCTACCTGCAGACCACCGACCTGGCGAAGCTGGCGCCCGGTCGGTACGAGCTGGAGGGCAAGGACCTGTTCGTGATCGTCCAGGAATACGAGGGCAAGCCCAAGGAAAAGGGATTCTGGGAAGCCCACCGGCAGTACCTGGACGTCCAATACGTGGTCTCGGGTGCCGAGTCGTTCGGCTTCGCCAGCACCGCGCACCTGCGGGCCGGCGAGTACGACCCGGAGCGCGATTTCCTGGCGCTGGAGGGTGAGGGCGATTTCTTCGTGCTGCGAGAGGGCAGCTTCGCGATCCTGGCGCCGCAGGACGCCCACATGCCGAGCCTGGCCGTCGGCGCGCCGCAACCGGTGAAAAAGGCCGTGGTCAAGGTGCGGGTGCCGGCGGCCTGAGCGCAGCCAGAGGATGTCGGTGTCACTCTCCTACCGCATCGACCCGGTCAGCCGGTACGTGCGGCTCTCGTACTCGGTGCCGGCCGGGGCGCCGGACCTGACCGAGGTACTCTGCGAGATCAGCCTCGACCAGGGCGGCGTCTGGCGACCGGCCGCGGTGTGGCCAACGTCAGCGACACGGCCCTGGGTCTGATCCCGCGCGACGAGTGGGAGGAGGGCGTGTGGCGGGGCCG
>JACVXU010000373.1 GCA_015661185.1 Bacteroidota bacterium | reverse complement strand
TACAAACGATATGATCAGCTTCCACGCATCCTTCGGCAATATCGTCTGACCCGCCTGATTCGTGTCCGCTACCCATCCGCTGCTGCTCGCCACGCTCTGATTGATCGGCAGCTTCGTTTGGCCTATCAACGCTCCGGCACTATCATAGAACGTATATGCGATATACCACCTCTGGTCGTTGGTCGCCGGGTTTATGTTCACTCCCGACGTCTTCACATACGCTCCCACCAGAATGTCCACGTTCTTTGAGATCTTTGACGACCAGATGTCGCACATATTGTCCGACACCCACGCAGCCGTGTCGCTCGTCGCGGTCTTCGTGATCTTCAACGAGTGTCCCATCGACCGGAATTGATCCGTCGCCCACGTCAGCGTCGACCCGCCCGGCTGATTCCCCATGTTCCAATACGACGGCAATGTCCCCTCCAAACCTCCAATGTTCCACAGACTGGATGTCTGCGCCAACATAGGCATACTGCCCACTAGGAGAGCAGCACCAACTAGAAGTATACGCGTGTGCCAACTCATGGTTGACCTCCTTACTTAGTGTGATGATTGTGTAGATGATCGTGAAACGTTCTTGAAACAAAGATTGTTACCGCAGCTCTATGATGGTACGATAATGCTTGTTTCCGCGTCAGGCACGAAGTGTGGTGGTGAATGCTTGTTTCCGCGTCAGGCACGAAGTGTGGTGGTGTCTCAGAGTGCAGGTCTCGCTTCGCGCCGCTCGATTCACGGATCACCAGCTCGACCGGCGTTGTTGTGGTGACCATGACATCGGCTTTGTAGCGCATCATTTCGACGAGACGCCGCACCGCCATCGCTCCCATTTCCTCGCGATGCACATTAACGGTCGTCAACCGCGGTTCCACGAGCAATCCCGCCTCGATGTTATCGAAGCCCACAATGGCGACTGATTCCGGGACGGAGAGTCCGGCTTCCTTACAGTACTTCATACAACCAAGCGCCATCGCATCGTTTGCCGCGAAGACCGCGGTGGGCCGCTTCGTAGCGGTTGACAGAAGCCGTTTCGCGGCACGGTAGCCATTCTCCACGCGTGTGTCCGGCTCATTGATACTCTTCCAAGAGGAGGCGATCTCAACTCCATGAGATTGCAGAGTATCACAGTATGCATGGTACCGTTCGGCAATACTCGGGTGCTCGAGGTCACCGCCGATGAATCCGATCTTCGTGTGACCAAGTGCAAGGAGATGTTCTACAACAAGACGCGCGCCGCCGCGATTATCCATTGTGACTGTCGACAGCCGATGGCGCGGGATTTCATAATCGACGAGTACGATCGGAAGGTTTCGTTCACGGACGTATTCGATCCAGGGGGTGCCGATCTTTCCCGCGATGATGACGCCGTCGACATTGTGTTCGAGCAGAAACCGCGGCATCTCTTTGGTCCCGCGAACCGTAGGAGCGACGGTAGTGAGAAGAACGTAGTAGTTGTGTTTCCGAGCTTCGAACTCGGTTCCTAGGAAGACTTTTGTGTAGAAAGGCTCGGCGACATTGAAGTGATCGTCGGTGAGAATAAGACCGATGTTGCCGCTCGACTGCGATGCGAGACCGCGTGCGCTTCTCTGGGGGTGATAGCTGAGCTCAGCGATGACTTTCTGAACTTTTTGTCGCGTCTCCTTGGCAACATTCGACTTCTCATTTAGCACCAGGGAAACAGTCGAGACCGACAGTCCTGATTTTCGAGCGACATCTCGTATGGTAGGTCGGCGGTTGGACATCTTATTATAAAAACGTTTTATAAGGATATGCCGAAATTCTGGAAGAAAAGTGTGGTTTTCGTGTAGGCTGGGATTACAACTCGAACCGTTACAATAGTAGCCAGATGTCCAATCAGAGTCAAGTCTTTTGTTTGCCGGGCTCCACGGCAAGCACCTCGTTTAGGACGAATCAGAACAAATTGGCCCCAATTCTTCGCCCGCTTGTCCGAGAAAGGGTATGCCGTCCTCCTTCGAGCACGAAATACTTCTTTCTGAACCCGCGTGTTGAGACAATACCGATGAGTTTGAGAATCGGAAATAGCCCAAAAGGATGAAAAAGGAGTTAATCCCTCTTCAAGGATGAATTGCGGGTGGTGGCAATGGCTGGAGTGCTCCCCGTTTGGGATCCAGCCTGAGTGAAGATTTGACCAGTTTTGGAATGGTGAAAAAACAGGAAGAACGTTAAAGATTATGAGAGTTCTTGCGATATTTCGTTCATTCAAGTTCCAAAGCGATCACGATGTATGCATTTACATGGTGCTCGAGGATCCCTTTAGGGCTACACATTTTTGCCAATTGATTCTTGAAAACTTTCAATTGGCATTTTGACAGCACTTCCCTGCTACATATCTCCTCTATCAAAAACAAAAGAGGCAATTCCAGGTAGCCGGGAATGCCTCTTCGCTTTTTTTCTGACCTGCGAAACCTAACGTTAAGCTGAGGAGAGGTTGCACTATCAACTGGATGAAGTCTCGACGTCTTGTGTCGGGGTTCCCCTTCGGCCACAAAGATTTCATTGCATGAGTGTCCGCATCTTCTTCCATTCTTCCAGCCACTGCCATTGAGGCATGAGAACGGGAGCGGCATTCATCCTCCCTCCGAATCCAATGACGCGCCGTGTAAACATATTGACATTCGAAAGATCGACTGCCTCGATGCGATCGTAGTAGATCTCGACTTTGCGGGCGAGTGCCAAACGAGCAACCGCTTGATTGATCGCGGCTTGCCGATGGGCCATGCGAACCCGTTTGTACTCACGCGCCAAGAGCGAGTCAATCATAATAGAATCGGCATCGAATCTTCTGCCGAGAAGACGCACTATTGAGTAGCCCTCGTGGAGAATCAAGGGCCCTTTCGTTTCTCCGACATCGGCCATCATCATTGTACCAGCGATTTCTTCTCTATCTCGAAACCGAAACCACCCCGATCGTCCACCGGCCGCCTGCCACTCCAAACGTATCGAATGTGCACGGGCTAGAGAATCCATATCCAATCCATCGTTGATCAATAGCAGCAGTGCGGAAGCACTCAACGAATCGGGACGCAAAATCTCTTGCACACTCAACACGCAAGTACTTTCGACCACAGCTGCATTGTATCTCCACAGCGAGTAGAACGGTTCCCATTCGCTCACCGTGGCCGTTTCGGTATACGCAGATTCTTCTGACCGCGACTTCCAGTAATCCATCCACCTGGAGACGTCTTGCAGGACAACGGCGCTGTTCTGATAACCACGCCGCAGACCCTCCTGAGCTATAATGTCCGCCTCAGTCATTGCACGCAGTACTTGAAAGAATGAAACAGAAAAAGAACGAGGACGTACAGAGGGAAAGGTATGATCATAATAAAACAGATTCTCCAGGAACTCTCCCACTCGAAACGTCCCAAAGCTGCCCCGAACGAGTGGGATCTCCAATTGGGATCGGAATTCTCGCAAGAGGCGGGAGACATCCTCGGGAATGTACCTGAAACCACCGGGAATTTGACGAGCGACGGTGTCTGCCCGCATCAGTTCCCAAAGCCGCCTCGCCAGGACACGAAACAGGCTGCTATCGGCTTCCATGCGCTGGCCACGCAACAATTGATCGGTGAGATTTCGCACACGGGCCGTCTCTTGCCGCTCGCGCAGTATGTCACGCACGACTTTTTGTTGTTCGGCAGCCGACTTTCCCGCCGACTCTGGGCTCGGCACATCTGCGAGCATTGCGATCACCACCGTGCCAAACAGCTTCGAACGGACGGGCTCTGAAACACTTGTGGTATCGATCAACTGAAATGCAGCTTCCTCGAGCGCACCGTCGATCG
>JACVXU010000372.1 GCA_015661185.1 Bacteroidota bacterium | reverse complement strand
CCACAGGGGGGGCTTTTTCTCGGTCCATCTCACGCTATCCAGGTCGGATCTCCGCTGGAGAACATTCTGGCGCTCTACAGGACTGCTGGCTCACTTGCAGCAAAGATTGATGAGGAAATCCTCGGCGCTTCGAGCGGGAGTGAGCCGGAGAAGATCAATATGTCGAAGTTGTTCTAGGGATGACCGAGGAAAAGCGGGCCCCGTGAGGTGCCACGCACCTTACAGCGAACCCGATGCGAGGTGCGTGGCACCTACCATGCCTATGACTCCCCGTGAACGCGTCCTCACCGCAATGCGCCGGACCGGCAAGCCCGACCGTGTGCCGTTCGAGATCAGCTGGGGGGCATTTACCCCCGGTTTGATGAGAGTCTACCGCGAACGCACCGGATCTCAATTGGACCCAGCCGAGTACTTCGATTTCGACACCCGCTCACTCAATATCAACCCGACGAACAAGAAAAAAGATTTCTCAAAGTGGTTTTCGGTTCCGCCGCCTCCCGATGTCATCTGGGATGAGTGGGGCTATGGGATGGTCCAGGGATCGATGGAGCATTTCGTCGAATACCGGTATCATCCTCTTGCGGAGTGCGAGACGTCCGACGATGTGATGGCGTTCGACTGGCCCGATGTCGATGCTGACGAGCGGTTTGACGGAGTCGCCGTCGAGGTTCGCCGCTTCCATGAACGCGGATATGCGGTCACCGGCGAACTCTACCTGACGATTTTCGAAACCGCGTGGCTGATGCGAGGCATGGAAAATCTGCTCACCGATTTCTATCACCACGAGGATCTGGCGCATGCCCTCTGTGAACAGCTGACCGCGTTGCGCATTCGGCAGGCAGTCAAATATGCGGAAGCCGGAGTGGATGTCCTCCGCCTTGGCGATGACATCGCGACGCAAACAGGTCCGATGATAAGCCCCGATCTCTACCGGAAATTCCTGAAAGAGCGCACACGCCGCATCATTACCGCAGCCAAGGCGGTGAAGAAGGACATTTTGGTCTTCATGCACTCAGACGGTGCAATTATGGATTTCATCCCGGATTACATCGACATTGGTGTGGACATCCTGAATCCGGTCCAGCCTGAGTGCAACGATCTGACTGAGATCGGCCGGCGTTATGGGGACAGGATATCGTTCTGGGGAGGCATCGGCACCCAGACCACCATGCCGTACGGGAAACCGCAGGAAGTCAGGGAGAAGGTAAAAGAGGTTCAGTTACAACTTGGCAAAGGCGGCGGGTTGCTGATAGCCCCGTCGCACATTCTTGAGCCCGAGGTGCCATGGGAAAATGTCCTGGCGTTTGTTGACGCGGTGCGCGCGTAACCAGGTAGACCCGTCAGGTCTGCCATCGCGGTACCAATCAGACCTGACGGGTCTGCCGTGTCACCGAGGAAACCTGACAGGTCTGCAATGAAACCTCAACCCGGCCCGGATTTCAGCCCTTCAAGCTCATTCCATCGTGCATAGAGACGATCTACCGTTGCTCTCGCTACGGCAAGCTCTTCGGTCAATCGGGCAGTTTCTTCTCCACGCTTCTCGTAGAAGTCGGACGCTGAGAAAACCGCTTCGATGCGCTCCACTTCTGCCTCCGTACTCATGATGTCGGCTTCGATTGTCTCGAGCTCTTTGGCTTCTCTCCATGTAAGCTTGGTTGTCTGAATCTTTACGCGCGCCTCCTGACTCTTTGGCGCGACAGTTTGTACCGCGGCCTCCGCTCCCCGTGCGTCCCGCTTCTCGAGATAGTAATCGTAGTCCCCTTCGCTGAAATACACATTCCCGTCCCCTTCAAATGCAAGGATCCCATTGCAGACACGGTTCAGGAAATACCGATCATGACTGACCGCGATGACACAACCGTCGAATGCCACCAGCGCCTCTTCAAGGAGGCGGAGGGTTGCCAAGTCCAGGTCGTTGGTAGGTTCATCCAGAATCAGGAAGTTGCCGCCATTCATGAGAATTTTGGCAAGCAGGAGTCTGCTTCGCTCTCCGCCAGAGAGTTTGCCCACTTTTGTGCTGATCCTGTCGTCGGTAAAAAGAAACCGCCGAAGATACTTCCAGACGGTAAGGCGTTCTTCACCGAAGAGGATCCATTCCCGACCGTCACCGATTTCCTGTAGGACAGTGTTCTCGTCGTTCAATGCCACACGCGATTGATCGACGTAATTGAAAAGCGTTTTGTCACCAACATCCGTGTGCCCTTCACCGGCTTGAACTTCTCCGAGGATGATTCGCAGCAATGTCGTCTTACCGAGACCGTTCCGACCAATAATTCCCAACTTTCTCTTCTTCTCGAAATTGAATTCCAGTCCGGAAAACAGTCTCCTTCCACCCAATTCGATTCCCAGATTCTTCAAATTCAACACCCTCGATCCGAATGGAGGGGCAGGGGGGATGATCAGATCGACTTCGGCTTCAGCCTCGTACCCTTCTTCTGCTACCGTTTCGAAGTAACTCTTGAGCCTGCTTTTCGCCTTTGTTCTTCTGGCCCGTGGGCCCCGGCGGACCCATGCAAGCTCGCGCCGAAGAAAGCTGTTCTTCTTTCTCTCTTCAACCTCGAGCTGTGCTTCGCGCTCTGTTTTGTCGATGAGGAAGTCAGTGTAGTTGCCATCGTGCGAATGGCATACACCGTTGGAGAGCTCGACAGTCCTGTTCGCGATCGAATCCAGAAAATACCGATCGTGTGTTACAAAGAGACACGCGCCGAAAAATGCTGCAAGAAACTCTTCCATCCACTCAATAGACCGGGTGTCGAGATGGTTCGTCGGTTCGTCGAGGATGAGGAGATCGGGCCTCGCGATGATTGCCTTGCACAACGCCACGCGCCGTTTCTCTCCGCCGGAAAGCGTCTGGATATCGCGGTTCTTCTCGGGAGCATTCAACGAGTGCATCGCAGTCTCAATTCTGTTCTCGAGGTTCCAGCCGTCCCGATGATGGATCTGCTCTTCAAGAAGGTGACGTCTCTCCGATGTGTACGGCAGCGATTCATATTCTCTCAGAATATCGATGACATCGTGTGCTCCGTCCACAATGTTATCATAAACCGATTTCGTCTGATCGAGCTGAAAATCCTGGGAGAGGTACCCCACGACGATGTCCCGCCGTCTCTCGATCGAGCCTGAATCGGGCTGCATAACCCCGGCAATGATCTTCAGCAGCGTTGTTTTTCCAGAGCCGTTGTTTCCGATCAGTCCGATCCTGTCGCTTTGATGAATGCTCACGGTCGCACTCTTCAGGACGACCTGTTCTCCGAAGCGAACGGAGATGTCCCGCGCGGCAATGAGAAGTGGACTGACAGCTTTGGTCATTGTTGGCTTTAGAAACTAACTAAAGAAGAGCAGGTACATGGCAGACCTGTCAGGTTTGCCTTCGTGTTACCGAGAAAACCTGACAGGTCTACAGTGTTCCATGCTACCTA
>JACVXU010000371.1 GCA_015661185.1 Bacteroidota bacterium | reverse complement strand
CCGCCTCATACCCGCCAGAACAGCAATAAGATCATGGTATGTCCGCCATTCTCGTGACGGGTGGAACGGGCTTCATAGGCTCCTCTCTTGCCATCGCTCTTCACCAAAAAGGTCATGACGTTCGTATTCTCAGGAGAGAGCATTCTGACCTGCGGGCCATCGGTAGCACAAGCGTCAATCATTGTATAGGAGATGTTCGGGATCGAGAGTCCCTCAGGAAGGCGATCTCTGGATGCAGTGTTGTCTTTCACACCGCTGCCGTCATTTCTCACTGGCGCAGAGAACGAGAGCTCATGTTTGAAACAAACATTACCGGGACAAGGAACGTGGTGGAGGCGTGTGAGGAACTTGGCATCCAGAAACTCGTTTACACAAGTTCTGTCTCGGCGATCGGTTTCCGCTCCGACGGCAAACTGGCCGATGAAACAACGGAGTATAACTGGGATCCTTACGACATCGGTTACAGAATATCAAAATTTCGAGCTGAACAAGAGGTTTGGAATGGCATCAAGAGAGGCCTCCCCGCGGTTATTTTGAATCCATCCACGGTCATTGGGCCACGCGATATGCATTTCCATGGCGGGCAAATCATTCGAGACGTGTTCAGAAAGAGGATCTTCTACTATACGGACGGCGGCATGAACATTGTCTATATCGACGATGTTATCTCTGGCCACCTTGCGGCCCTTGACAGGGGAAGAATCGGCGAACGTTACATCCTCGCTGGGGAAAATCTCACATACCAGCAGGTTTTCACGACGACGGCCGAAATTGTCGGCGGCATCCGGCCATTCATCAGGCTGCCGATTCCCGTGGCCAGACTCATCGCCGCGGCTGCCGAGGCCGTTTCAACCTTGACGGGAAGGCGTCCCTGGGTTTCTCGAGAGCTGGTCGCAGGGATGGAAGTGCGAAACTGGTTTAGCTCAGAGAAAGCCCGCCGTGAACTGGGGTACAACATAACTCCGTTCAGAGAGGCCATCGCAAAGACATTCGATTGGTACCGGGGAAAGGGATTTCTTTAATTCATCACCTAAAAAAACACAAAACCCCGCTGCACGCGGGGTTTTGTGTTTGTGAAGCCAACTCCCGGATTACTGGATGGTCCCGGAGGCGAGGGTGAGCACCTTCGTGCCGTAAACCGGATGAGTAACCGTCACGTCAAGATCTCCGATAAGGGGTGGAACATTCGCTGTCGCTGGATCTGAGTCCTGAAGGGAAATACTGAAGGATGTAATTCCCGCACCGGTAGTCAACTCATCTGGTAGCGTGATGTTCGCATTTCCGCTCACTGAGCCACCGGGCGCTGAAACAGAAATGGACGTCCCCTTAGACAACGGATGAACCAATCTGTCAAGAACGGTGAAAGTCCAGGGTCCGGCACTTCCACCATTCCCGATCGTGTAACTCGCTGGTCCCCCAGTTTTCACCAACACGATGTCTCCAGACCAAAGAATGTTCACCGAGTCTTTCAGTTGATCACTACTATCGGCAAAGGTAAATGCTCTTACAACTCCCCAACCAGCGCCGGAGGGATGAGTTACATTGGCGCCGGTCGGCTTTGGAAGGGCCGCTATCAGACTAACCCTCAAGAATCCGTTCCCATCCGTCGCTGCTTCAGGCTCGACAAAACCGTGAGACGTATTAAAATACACTCGGGTTCCGGATTCGACAGGGTTACCGAATTTGTCGCCGATGGCCACAACAATCTGATCCTTCACAGCGTCCGAGAGTATGTCGAGTCCGGGAAAGTTGAACGTGGCAGCGCCAGCCCCGAAATGAGCCACATGAGGGGATCCGGATTTAATGATGATCTGTCCTTCTGCCTGAATCAAGCCCTTGCCCGGTACAAAAGTCGATGCCACAACGCGAAAGATTCCCGACTTGGTTCCCGCAAGGAGGGTTGTGCTCGCCTGCGAGAACTCGTTTGTTGAGTCGGCCGCGATCGTCAATGCTTCGCCGCCTGTAATCCCGTCTGAAGGGAACACGTTGAACGTCACATACACTTTACCAAGGCTCGGATTAATCAGATTAATCAACGGGTTCCCAACTGAGTCCTTGACGAGAAACGTCACCGTCGTCTTGGATTTGTCCTGGTTTGCCCCGTCATTCACAATAATCGAAGTTCTCGAAGCCCCTACAAACTCCATTTTATCTGCCGTGGGATTCAGATTTGGTCCTCCGGGGCCCGGTACACTGGTTCCTGTTTTGAGCACAATTCCCTGGATTTCCACGAACTCGAGAGCTCCGGTGGAATTATTGGGGCCCGTTACCTCGATCCTTAAAGAGACAACACCACTCGCGCCTCCACGTGCACCCTTTACGACTTTTACGAAGAAATTCGTGAAGTTGGTATCTCGCGTATCAGGGAGCGTAACGCTCGCATCTTGTTCCAGTTTCAAACCACCTGAGCCAACCCCGCCCACTGAGGCTTTGATGGTAGTGCCTCCCGACAGCGGGTTGCCATTCTGATCCTGGACCTGATATGAAATCGAAGTTGAGCCGCTGTCAGGAACAACAAAGATAGATGTTGGCGCGAGGATTCTTGTCGCACCTGAAAACACAATTGGTAAACTTGCCGTGATAACAGCACCGCTATCTCCAACCGTCCTTGCCGTCACTGTTGCTATGCCTCCAGCAGGCCTTGGGTTTCCCGTGCTCAATTCGGCGGTTGCCGTGCCCGAAGAGCCTGTCGTCGCGGTGGGTTGAACCACACCGCCGGTTGTCGTGAAATAGATGGCCGTTCCAGCTTGTGCAGGATTACCAAACCTGTCTCCTGCAAGAATGTTAAAGCTCGTTTTCTGGTTATCTCCGTTGGGAAGCCCCGTTCCCCCCGGCAAGTTTACTTTGCTTGCTGTCATCGAGAAATGCGCCTGATCGGGCAAACCAGTTGTGATCGTGATCTTTGTTGGCCCCGATTGGACAGTATCTCCTCGAGTCGAGGCGTACACCTGCACTACACCGGCTGTTATTCCGCTGTTCAAACGCGTCGAAACGCGGCCCTTTGAATCAGAATCCACCGAATTCGGAAGGAGATACTCTCCACCTCCCGGCCCACCAAGAATAGAAAATCGCACCGTCACTTTGTTTGCAAGGGTGACCGGAAAGCCGAGAGAATCTCTGACTTCCCAAGTGAGGACGGTGGTCTCGTTCGCTCCTGTCCCGCGAA
>JACVXU010000370.1 GCA_015661185.1 Bacteroidota bacterium | reverse complement strand
CTGGTCCATCAGGCAGCAAGAGGTCAACTGAAGGATGTGCAGCAAGGTGTCGCTTTTGCGGAACGGAATCTCGGAGGTCCGCGGCTCGGCGTTACCTACGTCATGGGGGGAGGGAACGGAGAGTTGGTACGCAAGCTGAGGGACAAAGGTATCGGCACGACGATCAGCCAATTCGGTTGGCACTTCGAATATCAGATCATCCCTGAAGGGGGCGGACCGCAGTTCGTGATCCAGGCGGTTCCGTTCGTTGGCGGCGTCGAGTATGGGACGGTCATACCCAGCCTTACGCTTGCAATGGGTATCCGATTGCCGGAAGGGATCGAATTTGGGCTGGGTCCAAATGTGATCGTCGGCGGGCTTGGAAAGTCGTTCAATTACGGTGGGGTCAGCATCCCGATAAATCTTGGTTTTGCTACGAGCCCCGCAGGCAACAGAATTTCTGTTGTATTTGGCTATGCCATCGCCGGGGCCACTAAGTGACGCCTCTTCAGGCTCACAGCTGCCGGCTCGGCGGAGACGAATCGGGCAATCTTGCTGAAATGACTGAAAAGCTCTACTCTGAGGATGCTCTTACACCGGGCATCCCCTTATCGTCAAATGAGTTCTCTTCAAAGGAAATTGGGATCTGGATGACGATTTCGGGATTATTGTCAACACGCTCTCATTGAACTGATATGCCTTTGACATCAACGGAGGATCCCATGCGCAGATGCACCCTTCGCAAGGCCTTCTTCGCTAGAACTTCAGATTCTCTTCCCACCGCCGAAAGAGCTCGGCAGTAGCTCTCACGTCACCCAGACAATAGTCTGCGATATCCTGAAATCTCTTCTCGTCGAATAGTCGTCCGAGATCGAGTCCGGTGATGCCGTGTGATTTCGGGCTTTCGATGCCAAACGACTTACAGTAGAAATCCAGACTGAATTTGCGTGTAGCCCCATAAAATGTCAGCTGATCGAGGAGATCGCAGTGGATAGAAGGGTCGTAGCGATAGGGCATCAGGTTTCGCGAGGGCTTGATCCGGAGGATGGCCGAGCGGAGTAACAGAAAGGGACAATCGAATCCGCGGCCATTGAACGTGACGAACTGGTCATACCTGGTCACATCGTTCCAGAATTGACCGAGGATTTCCTCCTCAGAGCACGAAACGAAATGGACCTGCTCGTCCTCCGAAAAAGTATCGATCCGTTCCTCGGCCTGAAAAACAACCTTTCCATGGTTTGTGTCAGGATTCAGCATCCCGATCGCGATGATCTGTGCGGTCGTTGGATACAGACTGAGCCTCTGAACGGCCTCCTCGCGTTCCGCGTCCGTTTCGGCAAATTTCAACAAATACTCTTGCCGGACTTCGTCGAATGACTCAAAAGGGAAGCCGAGAGTCTCGATGTCGATCACAACTCGTGACATAGAGAATTCTCAAATAGTAATGCGATATTCCTTCAGTCCCCAGTGCGTTTCCACAGCGGTCACTTTCAGGATTGTGTAGAGCGGTATAGCGAGGAGCATGCCAAGGACACCCATCAACTGGCCCCCGACAATGAGCACGACGATGACAGTGAGCGGATGCATATCAACATTCTTAGCGAAACACAGAGGTTGCACAATGATGTTGTCGATGGCCTGGATAACAAGCGTCAACACGGCTATCGGAAGGACCATACTCAGATCCCCGGTTTGTGTCACTGAAATCAGAAAGACCGGAATTACCCCCACGAATGGGCCTACATAAGGGATGAGATTCGAAACTCCGGCGATGACACCCATCAGGATGGGGGACTTGACCCCGATCAGATAGAACCCGACCACATTCAGAATTCCGACGATGACTGAGTCGAGAATCCATCCTTTCAAGTACCCCACGAGGTCTTTCTGGATTTTGTCGAACACGTTGAGTGTCATTTCGAAGTACTTGTTGGGGACGCGCTCGAGAAAGCGCTTTGCTGCTCTGTCACCTTCTGCGAGAGCAAAATATGTAACGAATGGAACGATGAGGAAACTGATCGCCGATCCTGCCGCGGATGCGACGTTCTGTCCGATCGATCGGAAGCTGTCGTCCATCATTGCCCGGAGCTTGTGCGATGCTGTCTGAGCATTGATGAGCGGCAGACCTTTCGCGACATCCCGTACAAGGTCGTCAAGTTTTTGATCGAGGGGAAAGCCCCGGAACCCCGCGTACAGCCCGCTGAGATGATCCAACAGAACGGGAATTCCCTTCGTGGCACTGAAGAGCAGGATCAGGCCGAGACTGAGAAAGACGCATGCGACCGAGATTGTCCGGCTCAGACCCACGTGGATTTCAAAATACCTCACAAGAGGGCGAAGAATGAATGCCAGGAGCAGAGAGAGAATGAGAGCAACAAGCAGCGCGGGGAAGAGGCACGCAATCGAGAAACACGTAAGGAGTATTCCCAGCAGGAAAGCGACTCTGAGAATTGGGCGAGTGGTATAGGAGATCAGCATCAGGATGCTCGGTGGATCGTCATGTGAGTCAAGGAGTGGCTTCTCTGTTTACGGTTTTCACCCTCACGCTGTAATGCGATAGTTTTTGAGGCCCCAGAATGTCTCGACCGCGGAGACCTTAAGAATTGTAGCCAGCGGAATGGCGAGAAGCATTCCGCCGACGCCCAGCATTTCATGGCCAATGAGAAGAAGCAGGATGACTGTGAGCGGGTGCATATCAACCGACTTTGCGAAGCACAATGGCTGGACGACAAAATCATCTAGCATACGTATGATGACGGTCATTATGAGGATCGGTCCGACCATCCCGAAATCTCCCACCTGAGTCAGAGAAACCAGGATTGCCAAGCTTGCTCCGACGATAGGTCCGAGGTAGGGGACAAGGTTTGCGATGCCGGCGAAGACGCCGATAATGATTGAGTACTGAATTCCCAGAATGGAGAGACCGACGATGCTTAGTAGGCCGATGATCATCGAATCGAGGAGCCATCCCTTGAGATATCCGACAAGCTGTCGACGGATCTTCTGCATGACGTTCAACGTCATCTCAAAATATCGGTTCGGAACATGCTCAATCAACGTAGTAAACGCCCGCGGGCCATCGGCGAGAATAAAGTACGTAACAAAAGGGACAATGACGAGGGTAACAATGGTCCCGAGCGCATTCTGGATAGAGGAACCTGCCGCGTCAGCGCTTCGCTCGATAAGGCTCACAATCGATTGGGCGAGCGATACGGTGTCGATAAACGGAAGTGCGGTTTCGAGTCCTTTGGTCAATTCCAGGAGCTTCGATTCAAATGGGAATTGTCTGATCTGCCCGTGGATTATGATGAGCCGGTCAAGGAGGATCGGGACAAGCAATGAAAACAAGTAGACTAGAGCACCGCCAACTGTAATGAATGTAGTCAAGATCGCGGGGACCCGTCTCATACCGAATTTGCCCTCGATCGCTGAGACGAAGGGACGCAATATGAATGCGGCAAGAGCCGAAATGATCAGGGCAAGAACGAGGTCCGGGAAGAACGATGCGACCCAGAAAACCAGAACAATTGTGGCGATGAGAAATGAAACTTTG
>JACVXU010000125.1 GCA_015661185.1 Bacteroidota bacterium | reverse complement strand
GAGTCCAGAATGCGCTGTCTGGATTCCCCGCCAGAACGCATGGCGGGCTGGCCGCCTAAGACGTGCCTGCACGCCGAAGTGCGGCGTTTCGGCCTGTCTGCCGAAGCGGCAGCGCAGGCAGGCACGCAGGCGTGCGGGAATGACAGCTTTTGCTTGAAAAGTGTTTTGAGAGGGTTCAAGGATGTTCATGTTCCCCAACGAAGACCGAATTCTTTCGTTCGCTTTTTCAAGTCTTCAGGATTCATTCTATACCCCATCTGAGGCTTTCGAATGCGAGATAAAGAACGCGAATTGGTCGTTACCCGAATTTCACAATTCGAAATTGACAATGGTTCGGCTTCCCGCCTGCCATCGAGAATTCACAAAGGCGGGCAGGCGCTCACCACGAGTCCGAGATTCGCAATTCACTAGGCGGGCAGTTCCGTGCGGATGTACCGGTGGAAATTCTTCGGGAGCTTATTCCGCAGGCGAAGAATCATGGCCACAAGAAACTTGACCGGCGACGCCAGGCGTATACGTTTCGAGAAGACGTCGTAATTCGACCGTTCAATTCGAAGCAGCAAGAGGTAATAGATGTTTCCCATTGCGCGGGCAGCCGTAAACAGGGGCTTGTCATCTTCGGCGAGGTAGCTTTTCGCTTTGCGATAGTACTCGTGTGTCCGTTCGCACTCAAACTTCATCAACGCCCGAAACTGATCGTTGTAGATGGAGCTCATCAACTCGTCTTCAGTGTAACCGAACCGCAGCAAATCCTCCTTCGGCAGATAGATGCGTCCCTTCTTCGCGTCGGCTTTGATGTCCCTCAGGATGTTGGTCAATTGAAGCGCGATCCCCAGGTTGGCGGCATACTGCTTGGTCCGTGCGTGATGATACCCAAAGACCTCCGCACAGATCAATCCAACCGTGGACGCAGCCCGGTAGCAGTACTGTTGAAGCTCGCCGAAGCTCTCGTACCGGTTCTTCGTCAGATCCATCTCCATCCCTTTGAGGAGATCGAGGAAATGGTGGGTCGGGATGTTGAACTTCTGGATGACACTGACAAGCTTGTTCAGGATGGCGAATCGCGAGACGCCCTGAAGCGCTCGCTGCAGTTCGTTGGTCCACAACAACAGACGGCGGGACTTCTCTTTGACATCAATCTCTTCATCGACGATGTCGTCGGAGTACCGGCAGAACGCATAAATGGTCTCAATCGCTTCGCGTTTTGGCGGAGGCAGAAAGAGAATGGGCAGCAGGAAATTGCTTTTCCGCGTTGCGCCCAGTTCCGGGTGAAGGATGTCGACGGTATGCGCTGCCACAGTTAGCTATCCAAACAATGATGAAATGAGGAGCGAGGTTTTATCGAAGAGCGACAACGACGGACGATGGGAGAGCACGTCGTATTCTCTCTGTTCGATCTTCTGCAGAATCCGTGTACCACCCTTCCAAGTGAGCCGGAGCTCCATTCTCAGGTCCTTTCCGACTTCGGCCAGAAGCGGTCTTCCCTCATTGAACATCTGACGGGTCCGGTCGACCTGGTAACACATCAGATCCTTGAACGCGGGAGTGAAGGACCGCTGGAACAGTTCTTCTTCAGAATATCCAAATTCCCGGATGTCGTCCAATGGAATGTACACCCGATCCTTCTGCAAGTCAACTGAAACATCCTGCCAGAAATTCGTCAATTGCAGGCCCGTACAGATGAAATCCGATAGTTCCAGGGTCGTCTCGCTGCGATAATTGAAGAGCAGCAACAACAGCCTGCCGATTGGATTGGCTGAATTCTCGCAATATTCAAGCACTTCATCGAATGTCTCGTACCGATGTGTTGTGACGTCTGAACGAAATGCCCGCAACAGGTTCTGGAAGAGGTCGATGGGCATCTCGAAGCGATCGATCGTCTCCCGCAACGCGATAAACACCGGGTGATGCGCGTGCCCGCGGTACGCGTCGACGAGTTGCTCTTCCCATTCCGTGAGGCTGTCAATCCGTTCTGCAGTCGTCAGTCCCGGTTCATCTGCGAAATCGTCTGCAATGCGTGCAAAGGAGTAGATCGAGCAGATGTGAAGGCGCTTTTCTTTCGGAACAAGGAAAGACGCTACGGGGAAATTCTCATAGTGGTCACGCGTCAGGCGCTCGCAGAATTGAAATGCCTGCGGACCTGTCCACGTCCTGCGTGCAACCCTTTTGAGATCACGTGTCAGCATAGAAGAGCGGATAATCATCCGGATGATTCGGAACTCTGGAGGCGATGGGAATACCCGTGAGAGGATCTTTCCTGCCTCAAAACGCGTAGGAATATGGGTATTCAAGAAGCGAAAAGCAAGCCGAGGTCAGCACGGAGCCCCTCCACTGCGATGGCAAGGAATGCTATCCATTCCGCATCTCCTATTCCACCGGAACTTCGTACACTCTTATGGGTTCGTCGATTCCTTTGACTTTGATAGGTTCCAGGCGAGTGGCTTTGATTGAATTCTTAATTTGCTCGTAGGTACTGTGGGAGATGAGGATTCCTTCGACCGGTGCGTTCGCTTCCAGGCGTTGGGCCAGATTGACGTCCGCACCCAGCGCAGTGTAGGAGAGCCGCCTGGCATATCCCATATTGCCCACGACAACCCACCCGGTGTTGATTCCCACGCGTACCATAAGAGGGAATCTCCCCTGCTCCACCCAACTCTTCTTCAATTCCCGACACTTTTTCTGCATTTCTATCGCGGCCCGGACGCATCGCAACGCGTGGTCGCTTTGAGGCTCGGGATCGCCAAAGAACACCATCAGCCCGTCACCAATGAATTTGTCAACGGTCCCTTCATGTTTGAACAGAATTTCAACCATCGCCGCGAAATACTCGTTCAGCAGTTTTTGGATTTCATCCGGCGCGAGCGAAGCGGAATGAGTTGTGAAGCTCTTGATATCGCTGAATAAGATTGTGAGCTCTTTCTTCTGACCTCCCGCGGTCACCAACTCCGGATTTGCCATCAATTTCTTTACCACCGCGGGCGGGAAGTACGCCTCGAACGATCGTTTCAAGACCTCCTTGGCTCTTTGCTCGCCGACATAGCGGTACGAAACAACCGTGAATGAGGCGAATGCGATTTCCAAAATGGGACGAAGCACGTGAAGCACGATGCCGGCATACAGGAAAGCAGCCAGCGCAACGATAGCATATCCCAGGATGAGTTCGAGTGCACCGACAGAAAAATTCCGCGGAGAGAACCTCAACGCCAGCATGGCAACAATGAAAAGAACAAGCAGTTCCACCAACAGCATCTCAAGCCAATCTGCCTCAAGGAGAAAATTCTCGGTCAGGATAGTATTTATGACGTTCGAGTGAACGCCGCTGAGCGGGAACTGGTTGTCGGTTGGCACGGGTCCGACATCCGATGCACCTGTGGCAACCTCCGAAACGACCGCGATTTTCCCCCCCAGGTCTTCACTCCCAAGTTCCATTTCTGTCCGGTCATCCGAGGCCTTGAGGACTTTCGCGAATTCAAGATGCAACATTGGGGATGTGTTATCAGCTCTCCTGACAGGCCCGAGATAATTCACCAGCAGGTTTCCAGATCGATCGATGGGGATCACGACGTCATGCAGTTTGCCGCCGGGACGGCGTGCATCCTTGAGTGTGATGCTCTTGCCCGGCCTCAATGTGACGCGGTCTGGCGTTACACCAAGGTATTGACACGTGGCAAGGAATGCAAAACTCGGATAGTATGCATCATCATACCGATACAGCAGAGGCGATCTGCGGTATACTCCATCACGATCAAAGACAACATTGAGAAAACCCGAACCTCGCGAGGCCGCCGCCAGATCGGGAAACGTGATCTTCGCGTGATAGGCAACAGGGATGTCATCTGCGTCTCCTTCGACACGGATATTCCACTTCGTCGCAGCCAAGTAGTTGAGGGTGCGAGGGGTTTGCATTGGCTTCGGGGCTTGCTCGAAATCTTTGGCAATGTTGAACCCAAGACCAAAGAACGCATTCTTCGCATAGCTCACGGATGTGACGAAGACGCTGTCCTCGAGCCGGTTCGTTTTCGCCGGAAAGATGAAATCCCACAGTTGGAGCGATGCCCCCATATCGGCGAGGTTTCGGATGACCTGGGAATACTGATAGCGGTTCAGATACGAATTCTCCAGTTCATCAAACGTACGATCGGAAATATCGACGTGCACAATCGTGCTATCATACGCAGGACGGAGCGAGGGGACATTGGAGCGAAGAACGAAAAACGTATCGACGGTTTGAGCGTTCCAGAGCTCAAACACGTTAGGGAGGATCCAGAAAAGCAGGCGGATGAGAGCAAACGAGGCCACCGTTAAACCGACCGCGGCCCATGCCGATCGCTCGCTACTTGTGGTCAATGGTAACTGTCTTGCCGTAGAAGTTCTTCGCTGTTATCTCGGTCGCAATCCGCGCGACATCGGGGAACGAGCTCGATGCCTCCTTCGTCATGCCCCGGACGTTGCCCCCGATGGAAATCGGGCGCTCTGCAATCGTGGTAAAGGTCTTGTAGTACCTCCTGACGTTTCGGATCTCCGCCACGATGCTCTTGGAAATCTCAGGTTTCTTGGAAGCCTGAGCGTCGTTGTATTTGGCGACGAGCGCCTCAAGGTCGAGCAACCGCTCTGCTGAGGCAAGCAGGTGGATTGTCTCCCGACCCACCGTACTATCGAGCTTGAACCATGCGCGGCCCTTTGGGATGTAATAGTTCACCCCGACTTTGTAGTCCGAGCTGAATTGTTTCAGACCGTAGGGAAATCTCAGGGAGATTTCGCCCTCCGGACCTTCGTGAAGAACATAGACGAAGCACTCCCGTTTCAAGCGCACCATCATTTTGAGCTGGTCGCCTGTCTGCAGCGCGGTATCCCGCGTGATGGGTACAAGATTCCAATCCTTGTCGGCTTGGGTCAACGTAGCGAACGACCACTCGAAGCTCACGTTGGGTTTATCCTGGGCGAAGCCGAAACAACAAAGGAACAATGCGGTGAACACGATCATGCGGAGCATGAGCATTCCCCTCTCAGCTAATGGGCGATCTTTGAGATGGTGAGGTCCTTGTCGAACATTGTCTGGCTGCGGGTTGGATTCTGCGCGCCTTTGGTTTTGCGTTTCACCTGATCTTCGACGTACTGCATCAGTTCGTTGATCGTCACGGTGTAGTCGTTGTTGAGATCCGCCTCCCCTTTCATTCCCTCGAGGAGGTAGTACGTGAACACACCGTGACCGAGCTCGGGATACTCCTGCGAGACTTCGCCGGCGGCACTCGCCGTGAATATGGCGATTCCCTCTTTGCTTCGCGCAAGGTCCCCCAGATACTGGTTAATAAGGTTCGACTGCGTAGGATTGACACCTCGTGCCGCAAAGTCCACGGAAATGCCTCCGCTGTGGCAGGCATCAGAAAACATCACAATTCTTTTCGCGGAGAGCTGCCGCATCAAGAGTGTCTGGATATCCCACATCGGGTACGCCGTTGTGCCAAGGCGGGCGGGATCAGTGTCGTACGTGAGCATGAAAAGGTTCGTAGGTCGGGCCGGATCAGGTGCCCCATGCCCCGCAAAAAAGATCATCACGAGGTCTTTGTCGATCGCTTGCGACAGGAATTCAATGAGAGCCTCTTTGAGGTTCGCCAACGTCGCGTCCTTGTTTACCAGCACTCGCATGTGATCGCGTTGGTAACCTCCACCTTCCGGTTTCTGGAGGAAGTCTGCAAACGCCAGCGCGTCCTGATCCGCTAATCGGAGAGAAGGAATAGCCTTGTTAGCGTATTCAGAAACTCCCACGACAACAGCCCACAGTTGCGGCTCCACGCCCCGCTCCTTTGGAGTTAGCACTTGCTTCGTCGCCGGAGCGGCGACAGTGACATTGCCGTACACTTTCCTGCTTACCCCCCAGGACTTGACAATCTTCTCACCTTTTCTGGTCACTACGGTCAACTGGATCTGGTTGTAGCCCATGTAAAGCGGTATCTCTTCTGAGAATTCCTGTCCAATTAGTTTCTGCTGGAGGTTTGTCTTCTCGGCAATTTCTAAAAGATTTGCGGTCAGCCGATACGATGCTGCCTCACACCAAAGTTTGAATTGGAGGTTGACCGATACTTTGTCCGCTTCGAAGTTGTTCGGTGGGTACGTTATTTCCAACGCCTGATCGGCGGAGAGCCGTTGAATGGTAATCGAACTGCGTGACTCATTTCCGGACACATCGGCAGCCCGGACAACGAATGTGTTGTCACCCAGCTTCTCGAGCTCGCCGTCCAGCGTGAATCCCATCGTGGTTAGACCTTGCACACGGTCCTTTTCCTGAGCATCAGTGGTCTGGAGTTTCCCTCCGCCTTTTTCGAGCTCGATTGCAGTGATTTTGTTCTGATCCCGAATCAGGCCCTTAATGAGAACGAGCGTACCGAAGACCTTGTTCGGCTCCCCGGGCGAGGTTACTGTGATCACCGGCGGCGTCGTATCCCGTGGCGTCTCCCGGGCAATCCAGGTTCTCAGGATTCCCGTCGTCGTCCCCATACAGAGAAGATCCGGACCTACAAACGACACTGCGCTTGCATACCCTTCCCCTATGGTGAATGACTTGATAAAAGAGCGATGGGGGAGATCATACACGCGCACCGAGCTGTCAGCAGCAGCTGAGACAAACCACCGCCCTTTCAGATCAAATGCGAGCGATGTGATCGGCTTTCGTGATTCATCGAACGAGGCCTGGACCATTGAGGCATCCACGTCCCACAACTTAATTTTCCCCTCCGCTGATCCGAGGGCGATCCATTTTCCGTCATGACTGAAGGCTGCACGCAGTACGCGGATCTGACTCTCGGATTGCTTTATCTGATTCAATTCAGGTAGAGTGTAGTATCGGACTGACCCGTTTGCAGTGGCTGCAACAGCCTTCGTCCCTGACGAGTCCACACCGATTGCGACAATATCATCATCCAAGGGTCCCACGGACGAGAGCTTTTTTCCCGACACGGCATCAATAAGGCTGAGGGTCTTGTCAATTCCGGCAACCAGGAGGCGCTGCTCTGGTAACTCAACCATGGAGAGAATTGTGCCGGAGGGATTCTTGAATCCTCCAACGACAGTTTTCTTCGAGATATCCCATCGATCGATCTGTCCGGTAACACCCGCAGAAAACAGAAGAGAGCTTTGCTTGCTGAGAAGTACGCACGTGATCAACGCATTCCCTGCGGGCAGGGCTGCCCGCTCCGTGAGGTCATTCGCATTGTAGAGCTTGATAATCTTCTCCTGAGAGAAGACAGCAATGAGTTGTTCAGGTGAAGATCCTGTCCCCGCTCGAACCGCTGACGGGAAAGCGGTCACTGCTTTCAAGGGGTCAAGGTAGATGTCGCCCTGTGCGCGCCCCAGAGAGCAGGAGAGAACGAGAAGAACTATCGATAGGTTGATACGACGGTGCATGGTGATTGTACGATGTTCCAAATTTTTTGACTGAATGTCAAGCATGCACATTGTTGCTTCTAGGCATCGGATTTCCTATATTTTCTGCGTCTTTGGAGGTAATTCCCACCTTGAAGGAACATCGACACGGCATGCAAATTCGCAAGCTTCTTTTTCTTACCGTTATCGCATGGCTTCTCCCGGCGGCTCTTTCCGCACAAGCTCTCTCTGTGCAATTCAAGGTGCGCGAAACGCGTTTGTTCGGACTCAGTGGAGAGCGTTTTGCAAAACTTGAACTCTCCAACCAGAATCGCATCACTCCGCTCACGAGCGAAAATGTGAACGGGGGTCAATTCTACTATTTTGTTTTTCGGCCGGCCGGTGACTGGAATGTTGATGCGGACTTCGTTAAGGAAGAGATCCCCCGACTGGTCCTCCGACAGAACGAAGAGACTTACTCGATTGCTTCTGCGGGCGAGATCATGAGCGACTCGACGAGCACGCTCGTCTGCTTGGGTTTCCCCAAAGAGTTGAAACTTCACCTCCCCTTCTCTGCACTGTTCCGGTTGCCCGACTCGACCATTGAGGCAGGATTTGTCATCCCTCAGGAGTACTGGCCCGGTTATTCGCTCCTTACGGAGGCATTGAAGTCGACTGAACGTGCAATTGAAGAAAAGCGGTACCCCGACGCAATCGGAGGTTGCGAGCAGGCTCTCCGGACAGAAGCATTCCTGATCTTCCCTCAAGTGACTCAGTTTCGCGGTCGCCGTACCCAGACGTTCGAAAGTTTTCACAATCAGGGCATCTCCACTCTCGTCGAAGTAATCTCTTCAGACAAAAAGCCGTTGAAAGAGAGGATCGGCCAGCTCGATGAGGTCAAAAAGACATTTCAATTTGTCCTGGATTCTTTGCCAAACCCCCAACTTGACATCACCGCTGCTGACTCGGCGGTCAAACGGTTACTCGACTATGCAACGACAGCGACCAACCGGATACGGACAGTCCGTGACTCACTTCAACTGACCCTCGATGACCAGAATGTTCGCTGGATTATCGAGGGTTCTGCCACGGGAAAAAACGGAAGCCAGTACCAGTATATGGTCGAGACTCTGGCGTACGCGTTCTCTTCCATGGACTTTTCCGACACCACGGTAAATCCGCAGAAGCTCGTCCTTCCTCCCGAGATTCAGGCCCGCCTGACGAAAGAAAACCTCGACGAGTCCTACGCGACATTCGTCCGCCAGTGCAGTGCCCGTGTTCAACGGCGGTTGCCAATGTTTCCGCCGGAATTTCTGACCAACCTCCGCAAAGACACAGCATCGTTTTTCCTGCCCTATTGCTCCATGTTGCAGGCGGTCAACGACTACTACGCCGGAACAATCGACAGTGGAAAGACCGAGATCACGAATATCTTTCGTTCGTGCTATGTACCCGAACTGACGGCGCGATTTGACCAAATGAGAATTCTCCTCGACACCCGTCGGGTCGGTGGCAAGTTCGAGGCATTGAAGGTACTCGCCCAAGCTGCGACTGAAGAAAGCGCCGGCAATAACGACGCAGCTTCTGAACACTATCGTGAGGCCATGCGGATTGCGCCGGATTTCGCCTATGCAACGTATCGCTGGGGGCTTTTCTTTGCCCGCACGGGCGATCCGATTCGCGCACAAACGTTTTTCGAACGAGCGTACCAATCGGACACGATGTACATCAGTGCCTATCGACAAGCGTACATTCTGTACCGGAAATCGGGGAATTACAAAGCGATGATCGATGTGCTGACACGCGCCCTGGAGCGCGGAAATGATTTCTGGGAAATCAACTTCAACCTTGGCCTCGCGTACTTCGGCGATGGAGATCTTGCTCGCGCCATCAGGCAATTCGACCGCGCACTCGAGCTCAGTCCGAACAACTACGAAACGGACGTTCAGCTTGGACTCGCTCACCAAACTGCGAAAAACTACCAGAAGGCCCGAGAATACTTCCACCGGGCAATCCTGATCGATCCTTACCGAACTGACGCAGTGGAATTACTCAACAAGCTCAATGAACTCCAGAAGAACGCCCGCTAGCGTACCTTTTTTGTTTTCTTGATTCTTCGTATATTGGACCTGCTCGGGAATCCTCAAACCGGTTGGAGCTTTGAGGATTCTTTTTCATTTCAAGGGCAGAAAGCGAAACAGGCAGACACATCCCA
>JACVXU010000124.1 GCA_015661185.1 Bacteroidota bacterium | reverse complement strand
GTGCAATGGAGAGAAGGGATAAAGAATGGTCGAGAGGATAATCGCTCTAAAGAGCCAACGGTTGGGGAGTAGTGGCATACCGTACCTCATTCAGTCAAACGGTGCGGGGGGGCAGTCGCAATCAACTGCGATGCAACATACACTTTGCGCCAAGAAGTGTCAAGTAAATCGAATTTGCAAAACACGCTTCATCGCAATTGCTGTGCGAGGACAGGCTACTACGATCTTGGGCGAAGCGCAATACCGTAAACTCGGTATACTTGAAAATGCCTCTTTGTGAGAGAGACACTTTTGAGTTTTCGCGCTTGATGGCAAAGGAGAAATGTACGCGGGGACGAACGCACGAAGGCGAATGAAGGTCTACTAAAAGGGGGACACTACCCTATCACTCAGAGAGAAGAACATACGCGAGGAGTGCAAAACTGATCTGGCTGATAATAAGGGCGGCGGCCGCTTCGCGGTCCAGCCTTCTCGTCGACGAAAGATCGGCAGCGTTGTTCGTTCGAAGGTATGAGTCAAAATTCCGGTTGGCTCTATCCTTCAGGTACGCAGACGCAACACCGGAGACTATACTGGCTGCACCGGAAGCATACGTGAGCCAATGATCCGTCGCAGCAGCACCATTCCCAACGAGAATATCTGCCGGACGAACCGCCCCTCCGAGCCCGGACTTCGGAGAGAGTTGGACGCGGACGAATCCTGCCTTGATCTCGCTCAACGGGATGCGAAGAGAATCGAATCCTTCTTTCCGAATCATCAGGTCCGCTGGACTGGAGCGGTGCGAACGTGCATATAGCGGGGTCGTGCCAATCACAGAACCGTCAGAGTGAACAATCCCGCCCGGAGGATCCGACTGAATGCGCATCACTTGACCCACACTCAACCGTTTCTCCAGGTGATCTCCGCCGAAGATGTCGAAAGGCTCGCGTGTCACGATCGCATTCCACGCAAAAACGGAAGGGTAGAAAGCTCTGATGGTGTGCGACCCAGGCGCGAGGGCAACACTCTGAAGTGGGGATTTTCCCACAAACAGCGAATCGATGTACAGATCGGCTCCGGAAGGCTCGGTGATGATTCTCACCGTACCGACCGAATCCGCCGTTGGTTTGGACTGACCAAAAAGGCTGGAACACAAGAAGGCGCCTGCGATGACGAATGCTCTCATCATTTCGCACCTGGCCGCAGGGCGGTAATGTACTTGTCTTCTGAAGTGAGCAACAAAACATCCCCCCAGATAACGGGTGAGACTCTGATACGCCCATCTACAGTATACTCCCAGATTTTTTCTCCGGTTTGGAGACGCAGAGCGTAAAGTGTGCGATCCTGTGAGCCGACATACAGGACATCCCCTGCGATGAGAGGAGCGCAACTGACGACACTCTTCGCTGAAAAACTCCAAACCTTCTTGCCTGAGTCCATGCTCAACGCCGCGACTGTGCCATCGGAGCTCCCGATAAAGACCATGCTCTGAGAAGCCGACGCAGGGGCATAGATCCGCGACCCCGTTTCGTACTTCCACCGGAGCCTGCCCGTCCGCGCATCAATCGCGTAGAGAACGCTGTCGAGAGATCCCACGATGCACAGGCCCTCTTGAAGGACGGGCGTGGCAAAGACGCTTGCACCCGTCTGGTACTTCCAACGGGGGGATCCGGTCAGACGCTCAACAGCATAGATCACGCCATCATCCGAGCCGAAGACAATGAGGTCTCCGTCGGACGCAGGTGACGACCGAATCGGCTTCCGCCGCTCCTTCGCCGCTGTTTCGTACTTCCAGAACTGCACACCATCTGCCTTCTTGAGAGAAACGAGCGTTCCATCGAGCGTCGTAATGTAGAGGAACTCGCCGATCAGAAGCGGCGAAGTCTCGATGGCGCCGTATTGCGCCCTCCATAGCCGTTTCCCATCCCGGAGAAACACGCACGTCAGCGTTTCCTTTCCCAGAGCGCTGGCGACATATGCGTAGTTTCCATCCACGACCGGCGTGCCAACCACGGCCGATTCGAGAACCACAGTTCCGTACCCTTCTCCATCTGACAACCTGATCGCGTGCAACTCACCCTTGAGCGTCCCGACGAAGATGACGCTGTCCTTGACGAGAGGTGTTCCCGCTATTCCGGAAATTGCGTCATATTCCCAGACGGGCTTGAGCGGAGGCAAGACAATAGATTGACTCTGGTTCATGCGGCCCGGGGTCCCTCCATACGTGAGCCAATCGAAAGGCCTTGTCGCAAGGCTCCGTTTCAGGTCAAACCCTGCGGCACACCCGGCGAGGATCAGAGAGGATACTGAGAGCGCAAGGAGCAATCCGCCGTGCCTGGATTGAACCTGCGAAAGAAGATCTTTTGCCTTTGTCGAATGCATGTTCCTGATTGGGCTCAAAAGTCCCATCCGAAGAAGAACTGATAGAACAGACCCTGTTGGAAATTGGAGAGATTATTCTCGATGCGTTTGCCGATGTCATAGCGCAGTACGAGAACGCCGCCGAGGTTAAACCTGATCCCTACTCCTACACTCCCTTTCGTCTCGTTGTACTTTGTGTCCCATGCCCCCCCGAGATCTGCGTAGACAGCTCCCCGGATGGAATTGAATGCAAGCCCGCCGAAAGGGAATCGGATGCCGAGCTGATCGACGAAGGGGAACCTGAGTTCGTGGCTTGTGAACCAGATTTTTTGCCCGCGGATTTCCCATCTCGGCCAGCCCCGAAGATCCCAGCTCCCCCCCATGAAGAACCGGCGGGCTTCCTTAAGTTACGGTAATCAGCGAGGATAGTGTAGTAGTTCACGTTCGAGTAGCGGATATCCGACGTGTAGGCCAGCGTCAGGCGTGCACGGCTTCCATCCATCGGCCCCGTGGGACCCCAGAGCGAGTTGTCCGAAGTGAACGAGAACGAGCTCGACACGAGCACCGCTTTACGAGGGACGGTTTCGACGTAGATGTCCTTGTCGGAATTGCTGATCGTCAGTCCGGCTTCAATGCGGCGTAGCTGTGAGAGCGGGTAACTCAGGACGAAGTACCCGCCAAAGGAGCGCTCGTAATAGAAGAGATTCGGATCCGTAAGATCGTACCGGTCTCCGGCGAAGTGAAAGATACCATAATTATAGTTGGTCCGTCTGCCGAGAGAAATGTGGGACATCGCAAGGTTGAAGCTCGAAAGAAATTCCGATCGTGCCTGGGCCGTGTTGTAAAGCAAGAAGTAGTACTGGTCATTGCCGAGAACATCGCTCATCGCAATGGCGGCTCCGCCGGTGGTTCCAAAGACGGGATCCGTCGAGATCTGACTCTGAGCAAGATCGAGTCTGTAATCACCGGTGTAGTGGAACTCACCCACAACGGAAGAGGCCTCTACTTTCGGGGCATCCCACGGCTCTTTGGTCACATCATACCGGAAGCCGTGAGTGATCTTCGCCGAATTCAGAAGAGATGAGACCTCCTTGATTCTCTTGATCTGGAAACTGAAGTTTTCAAATGCCGCAAACACCATCTCGTCGTTATCGGTCCAGCCCGGATCGAATGCAGCAGTTGAGAAGTGCGTCAGCTTCTTCATGGTTCGCCCGAGCTTCAGCCGGTCCATCTCCATCACCCAGACATTCCTGGCGCCGTCAATATCGGATGTGAATGTGAGGAGCTTTCCATCCGGCGACCACGCGGGCGCCGTGAAATTCGCCCGGCCGAGTGTGAGATACTCAATCTCAGCGCTCGTCAGGTCATACGTGAAGAGGTTCAGAGAGCCTTGCTTTCCATATGGATTACGATCGGAGCTGAAGACGATCGTCGCACCATCCGGCGACCACGCTGGATCCCTGTCTTCATAGAAGTCATTCGTCAGGCGGGCAAGCGAGCGGGTTGTCATGTCAAAAATGTAGAGGTCACTTCTCCCCGCCTTATCGACAGACGAGAAGGTAATGCGTTTTCCGTCGGGCGACCAGGACGGCGAACCCAGGACTACAAGGTCGAGAAACCGGAGGCTTTCCCGAAGGCGGTCGCTTTTCAAATCGTACAGATGGAGCACATCCGTCTCGCCACTCTTGGTGACAAAAGCCATTAATCCATCTCTGGAAATATCAAGTTTGTTCTGTAAGAGATGAAAAGCTTCAAACTCGGATGTATTTTCCCCCTGCACCACCATCTCGGGCTCGGGCTTCTCCTTGTCAAGATCGACACGGTAGATACTGCTGTATCCGGTGTGATTGCCGATGAAATACAGCTCCCTCTTCCCTTCGCGTTTGAAGAACAGGGGTTTTGAATTAAACCCGACGTCGATGATGCTTTTTGCCACACCGCTCGGCAGATCATTCTCGGCTAGGACTGGATAATAGCGCTTTTTGAGAGCGTACATCCACTCTTCATCGAACTCCTTGTATGTCTTGCCGATCGTCAGCTTCATCACCTCGTTGAACGAATTCGCTTTCCAGAAATTCTCCATCAGCAGCAGGATCTTCTCCGGACCAAAGCGCTGGGCGATGAACTCCAAAATGCTCTGCCCCTCCTTGTACATCAGATAGGAGCCGTAGATCCGATCTATGTCGGTGACAGGTACGACATAGTTGCTCAAAACCGCGTCCCGCATCACCATCTCGGCCTGCGTGTCCCACGTGCTCGACCAGAACTCAGCCAGTCCTTCAGTAAACCAGAGAGGAGGCTCCCGGTCGAGCGAGATCCGGTGATCCAGCAAGTTGCGGTTGACCTTGCTGTGCATGAAGACGTGCACCAGTTCGTGGCGGATCACATGTTCGAATCGATGGATCGAACCGTCATAGGGAATAACGACACGCCCTTTCACGAATTCGAAGAATCCGCCGACACCTTCCGGAATGAACCCCGACGTGATGTTCGTCTGTTCGAAATGGAGATGGGAGCTGTAAAACACCAGTGGAATCCGATGGCCGATATTGTGATTGAACCGCTGCTCGTGGATCTTGTAGCTTTCTTCCGCCAAGTACGCTCCGCGCTCAGCCAGCTCCTTCATCTCGGTGTAGTAATAGATGTCGAAGTGTTCTGTGCGCAACACCTTCCACTCGAAGCGTGTGTATTGGACTTTATTCCGCCCGAAGTAGTAGAATTGGGCCGAAGCGGTGTGAACGAGAACAATGAGGAGAAGGGAATATTTGAGATGCCGGCCGATCACAATACGTGAAACATTGAAATTAGGAGTTCAGTTTCGTGGATGGAGAATTCGTTAGTTGGTAAATCGGTTAAATGATCAATTTATTAAGTGGTTAATTGGCTCTTGAGACAATCTCTTAACAAGGAACTGCCCGCCAAATTACCATTCACCAATTAACCGACCACGAGATAACCGCTATTTAACCGTTCTCGTTTTGGCCAGCTCACCCTTCAAATACTCAATCGCCTTCACGGGGGTAGGGTTTTGTTGGTTGAGGATCGCCAGGTAATAGCTGACCCAGTCACCAAGATAGACGAGCGACATGATTCTCGCAAGCAACGATCTGCCTTCGCTTCGCACCTCCAGGACATCCGAAGCAAATGATTTGACGATCTTTTTGGTGATTTCTTCACGCAACTGAACGCGGGGGTGCGTTCCGCGATCCCGGAGGAACACCACCGTCATCCTCTTCATGAGTGAGCGATCCACGTTCCACCCCACGATCTCGTTGTGATTCATTTCAGGAAGCACATGGCCGAACGCGAGCTGTTTGGCGTTTTCACTGATCTGGCCCCGCCACCGGACATTGACGGCATCGAGATGGTCGGAGGCTGAATAGAGAATCGGGAGCCTTCCGTGCAGATGCTCTGCGATCTTAAGAGGAAGATTCCCTGGATCTTTCGGATTTCTATAGACGAGCGACCGGGATTTAAGAGCGCCAACCGTTTCTTTGATTTCACGTTGTTGTGGCTTGATGAATCCCAATCTCGAGAGAGCGATCAGGAGGGGAAAAAAGGAATAGCCCAGCGCGGCCCGCGGTTGCAGTCCGGGCGGGACCTTGATGCACGAGTGTCCGTGCTTGCCGGCGAGACGCTCCACCTCACCGCCAGTGGTTATGCACAGTACTTTCGCCCCCCGCCGGATTGCATCTCGATACGACGAGAGAGTCTCCTCAGTGTTGCCGGAATAACTGGATACAATAACGAGGGTGCGCCGGTTGACATAGGCGGGGAGTGCGTAGGAACGACTGACAAAAAAAGGGACCTCGAGTTCGTTGGAAAGATACGAACGGACCAGATCGCCACCAATTGCCGATCCTCCCATCCCTGTTACCACGATGGTTTTGACCCCCTTGGTGTTGAGTGCAAGGGGTGATCGGGTGCCAATACGGACGGCTTCCTCCACTTGTCCCGGGAAATCGGAGAGCCAGCTGTACATTGCGGTCGGATCGATCCGCCTGATAGTATTGAGTGTGAGCTTCAATGTTCTCTATTGCATGATAGCTTGAGGTGTACAGAGTTTATTGCGGAACGGGAGAATTCTCAGCCGATCGGGATATCCGGGAATTTCTTCTTCATCATCGATTTAAGATGCGCTTTGATCTCATCCTCCGTCTTCATCTTCAGCACGTGTCTGGCGATCTTTTGTGCCTCAGAGTATTTCACACCCCGGATGATCTTCTTGATTTCCGGCAGCATGTTCGGCACAACGCTGAACTCATCAAGCCCGAGACCCAGAAGCAGAATCGTAGCGAGAGGGTCGCCTGCCATTTCGCCACACATCCCAACCCACACCCCTTTCTTCTTTCCCCGATCGATGATGCGACGCAGGAACCGGACGACAGCCGGATTGAACTCCTGATAGAGACTTGAAACGACGTCGTTACCGCGATCGACAGCAAGAAGATACTGGATGAGATCGTTGGTACCGATCGACAGGAAGTCCACTTCCTCGGCGAGGTCCTCTGCGATAACGGCGGCGGACGGAACCTCCACCATCACGCCCACCTTGATCCGCGAATCATACGGGATACCCTCTTTGCGGAGCTGATGCTTTGCTTCATCGAGAAGCTTTCTCGCGCGCCGCACTTCTTTTAGGTTCGAGATCATGGGAAACATCAGCGCGACGTTTTTTCGGGCGCTTGCCCGGAGAATCGCACGGAGTTGTTCGAGGAACAAATCCGGTTTGTCGAGCATAACCCTGATCCCGCGCCATCCCAGGAAGGGGTTGTTCTCCTTGGCGGACTCGGCCATCATTTTGTCTCCGCCAATATCGAACGTGCGGATGATGACCCGCTTTGGATACATCGTCTCTGCAAGAAGCTTGTACTGATTGAACTGTTCTTCTTCAGAAGGGAAGACTTCTTTTCCGACAATGAGGTACTCCGATCGGTAGAGACCGATTCCATCGGCGCCCTGGAGCTTGATGAATTCCAGCTCCTGCTCAAACTCCACATTGACCGACAGTTCCACTCGATGGTGATCCAGCGTCTCGGCGGGCAGATCACGGAGTCCCGTGAGGCGGGCTTCAAACTCATGATAACTCGCCCGCTTGGCCTCATACCGCTTCACAGTCTCTTCTGTCGGGCTGAGGACAACAACGCCGCTGTAGCCGTCGAGTACTACTCGCTCGGCATCACGCGCCGTATGGGAGATCGTCTTCAGACCGACGACGGCCGGGATCTTCAACGCTCTGGAAAGAAGAGCGGTGTGGGATGTGATGCCCCCAAGATCGGTCGCATACCCAAGGACCTCATTCCGACTGAGGATCACCGTATCGGAAGCGGTGAGATTCTGTGACACGATGACGGATGATCCCTCAAGACGTGAGATGGCTCTTTGCTCCTGGAGGTTCCTCAGGATTCTGTTACGTACATCCTCCACGTCGTTTGCACGCTCGCGAGTGTACTCATCCTTCGAAGCGAGCATGATCCTGTGGTACTTCCCAATTTCATCATGGACGACAAACTCGGGATTTTTCAGCTCAGAACGGATGCGAGCATAAATGGCATCAAAGAGTACAGCATCTTCAAGAAACATCAACTGCGCTTCGAAGATTTTTACCTTGTCCTCACCGAGTTTCTTTTCCGCAAATTCAAGGATCTTCCGCAGCTCCTTGTGGGAACGGGCAATGGCCTGCTCCAACCGGCCGAGCTCGCGCTCGACCTCTTCCGTCAGAATGGAGCGTTCCTCGATGACGGGAGCGTGCCTGAGAAAGACAAAGACCGGACCTATGGCGATGCCCGGGGATGCCGGGATACCCTTGAGGACCGTCTCTTCGTTATGTGGACTTTCTGTTTTCACTTGACTCTGCTGTTCCCACCTGCTTCGTATTGGTCAATCAAACGAGTGCGCCCACCTCTTCCCTATTTTTCTGGCCTATTTTTCGTCAAAGCCACGGCCGAAAAGATCCACGAGGGCCTGACACGCTTCTTCCTCCCCCTCACCCGAAAACCGGAGCAGAAGTTTCGACCCCTGTTCAGCAGCCAGCGTCATGACTCCGATGATGCTCTTTCCGTTGATCTCAATTCCATCCTTCTCGATGAAGAACTCCGCCTTGTACTTTGCGGCAAGCTTCACGAGCAAGGCCGCCGGGCGCGTGTGGAGTCCGGCTCTGTTCTTAATCGTCACTTCGCATTGAATCATGCGTCCCCGAGCCCTCTTCCTCAGTATGTCCGGTTAAGCAACATGTCCGCAAACCACCCAAGCATTGCCTGGGCACGGGAGACAGGAAGCCGGTGAAGCTCCCGCTTCGCCCGGGCGATGTCTTTCCCAACCCGGCGTCGCGCCGAGGCAATAGCACCTGTCTCGAAATAAATCCTTCTGTACTCGGGAATGAGATCGGCCTTCCCTCCCTTGTTCCTGACGATGTCGGTTAGCAATTTCTTGTCCCGGCCGCCGGCCGTTCGCAGGGCTTCCAGCAACAGGAACGTCTTCTTCCCTTCCACCAAATCGCCTCCGACTGCCTTCCCGAGTTCTTTTTCATCGGCAACGATATCCAGCAGATCGTCCTGAATCTGGAATGCGCGGCCAACGTGCTCACCGTACCGCCTGAGTGCCTGAATTGCCGGTCGATCGCCGTTCCCCACCAGGCCGCCAATTTCTGCCGACACTGCAACCATCTTCGCAGTCTTCTTTTCGATCATCAGGAGATACTCGGTGACGCTCACCGTCGATCGCGTTTCAAATTCCTTGTCGTACGCCTGCCCCTCGCAAACCTCTACAACTCCCTCCGTAAAGATCTTCGCAATCTCCTGGATCTGAGGGGACTTCGTTTTCAGGAGTGCGCGATAAGCCATCGCGAGAAGCTCGTCGCCGACGAGAATGGCGACATTGGTATCCCACCTGGTATGTACTGTTTTCCTCCCGCGTCGCGACGCAGCATTGTCCATAATGTCATCGTGCACGAGCGTGAAGTTGTGCAGGATCTCGATGGCCACCCCCGCGTGCAGCGCATTTGTTGCATCCCCACCGGCCGCCTCACAAGAAAGGAGCAAGACCACGGGACGAATTCTCTTTCCTCCAGCATCGAGCACGTACCTCAGCGGTTCGTACAGCGATCGGGGTGACTGCCCCTTGACGAGTCCATCCAGGGCTTTGTCAACAAGCCTTTTGTATCGATCGTATTGTTGTGCGTGCGTACCTGCACTGTCCATAGTGGATTCACGCCTTGAGTACGAGTTGCCGCGCTTGCAGCTCTGTAATCGTTCGGGAGCCCGTCAGGAACATTGCTCCCTTGAGTTCCATTTCCCACGCCGAGATTTCTGCAAGTAGAGCTTTCGTGCCTCCAGCTTCCAGTTCTTTGAGCATGAGCCGGGCTGCGCCGGCCATGTCCGCCCCGAACGCGATGGCTTTGGCAATGTCAATTCCGTTCGATACGCCGCCGGACGCTATCACAGTCAGCGGGCGAGATTGTGTTTTCAAACTGCAAACCTGACGAAGCGCATCGACGGTCGGGATTCCCCAGTCCCAGAACGCATGCGCGGACCGTTTTATATCACCCGCAGTCTTCGACCGTTTTCCTTTCCCCTTCGCGCGGCGGAGAATCTCCACACCTGCCCAGCTTGTTCCTCCGGCACCGGCGACATCGATGAGTGTCACACCGACATCAAGGAGCCGCTTCGCCACCGAGTGCGAAATTCCGGCTCCTATTTCTTTCACGATGACAGGAATCGGGAGCTCTTTCACGAGCATCTCAATTCCCTTCAGCGCACCGCGGAACTCGGGATTCCCTTCCGGCTGCAAGAACTCCTGAAGCGGATTAAGATGAACAGCGAAGCCGTCAGCCTTGATGAGATCCGCCAGTCGCTTGATCTTGGAGGCATCCTTGAGCTTCGCCACTTCTGCGGCGCCGATGTTGCCAAAAATCGGGATATTGGGTGCGACCTCCCGAACAACGCTGAACGAGCGGTGAAATCTTGTTTCCTCCATCGCCTGCCGCTGACTTCCAACTCCCATCGCAAGTTGTTTCTCAGCGCATACTTCGGCCAGTTGACGATTGATCCGGATCGCATCTTCATATCCACCGGTCATGCTGGATATCACGAACGGCAAAGCGAGCGTCTTTCCCAGGAATCGCGTCGATGGATCGACATCGGAGAAATCCAGTTCCGGAAGTGCATTGTGCTGAAACTCCCACCGTTCAAAGCCAGTTGTCTTCGTTTGGAACGAGACGTCCCGGTCTATGGTAAGCTCAACATGTTCTTGCTTGCGTGAGGATATTCGAGGAGGTTTCATGCCGCACGAGATTTGAAGGCATAATACTGAAATGCACTGCCAGAATCAAGGTAACGTGGACGCCTCACCAGGCTGGGCCGCGTGGAGACAACACAGGTGGGAACATACCTCTTTGCTTTGAGTCAATACTTTCCTATCTTTGTTGCACGTCCATTTGATGTACTCATTCTCTTCTATGCGAGCAATTATCCCCGTTGCGGGCGTTGGCAGCCGATTACGTCCCCACACACATACCGTTCTCAAAGTACTCCTGAACTCGAATTCGACTGAACCCTAAAAACCTATACAAGGAAGATTTCATGAACTATCTGTTTACATCGGAGTCTGTATCCGAGGGGCACCCGGACAAGGTCTGCGACCAGATATCCGACGCAGTGCTTGATGCCCTCCTCGCCCAGGACAAGAACTCTCGCGTCGCCTGCGAGTCATTTGTGACCACAGGCCTGGCACTCGTGGGCGGGGAAATCACGACAAACGGCTACATCGAAGTGCAGGAAATTGTCCGGCGGGTGATCCGTGACATTGGCTACACAAAAGCCGAATACCGTTTCGACGCAGAATCCTGCTCCGTCCTCTCCGCGATTCATTCACAGTCAGCAGATATCGCCATGGGCGTCGATACCGGCGGTGCCGGCGACCAGGGAATGATGTTCGGGTACGCTTGCAGCGAAACCCCCGAGTTGATGCCGATGCCTATCATGTACGCTCACAAACTGGCGCGCCGTCTCGCAGACATCCGCAAGAAGCAGCTGAAGCTCATGCCCTACCTCCGACCGGACGGGAAGACTCAGGTCACGGTCGAGTACGATGGGAGACGCGTGAAACGGATCGATACCGTCCTTGTTTCCACTCAACACGACCCCGATGCGAGCCAGAAACGGATCCGTGAAGATGTCATCGAACACGTCGTCAAGCATGTCATCCCCGAGCATTTGCTGGACAAAAGAACCCGCTACCTCGTCAATCCGACCGGACGATTCGAAATCGGCGGACCGCATGGCGATACTGGGCTTACGGGGCGCAAAATTATTGTCGATACCTACGGCGGACGCGCACCGCACGGCGGCGGCGCATTCTCCGGCAAAGACCCGACGAAGGTCGACCGGAGCGGCGCATACGCCGCTCGTCATCTCGCGAAGAACATCGTTGCCGCTGGATTCTCAAGCGAATGTCAGATCCAGGTTGCATACGCTATCGGTGTGAAAGAGCCGATCTCCATCAACGTTCAGACGTTTGGAACCGGGATTGTCCCAGACCAGGAAGTTGCGAAGATCATCATGAAGGAAGTTGACATGACGCCCCGAGGCATCATCAAACGCCTCGACCTCCTTCGACCAATTTACAGTAAGACTGCTGCGTACGGTCATTTCGGCAGAACCGAAAAGGAATTCACGTGGGAACGGCTTGACCTCGTACAGACGTTTCTCAAAGCAGTTAAGTGAATCCCGACGTTTTCTTCACAGGAATGCAAAATCACAAACTCTAAACTCGAGACTGGAAAAGACCAAACCGCTCAAAGGATACCGGATTGCCGGATGCCTCCATGTGACCAAGGAAACGGCCGTGCTCGTGAAGACCTTCGTAGCTGCAGGTGCGGATGTGAGCTGGAGCGGCTGCAATCCTCTTTCGACCCAGGATGACGTGGCCGCCGCTCTCGCAGCAGACGGCATCTCGATCTACGCGTGGCATGGAATGAACGTGGAGGAGTTTTACTGGTGCATCGAAGAGTCCCTTCACTTCAAACCCAACCTCACGCTCGATGACGGCGCGGACCTGATCTTTACCATCCACAACAAACACACAGAGCTGATCCCGACGATCATTGGCGGAACCGAGGAGACCACAACCGGCGTCCACCGGCTCCGTTCAATGGCAGATGCCGGCGCGCTCCGGTATCCCGTTATCGCCGTGAACGACGCTGAGACAAAGTGGGACTTCGACAACGTGTACGGCACCGGTCAGTCAACCCTCGACGGCATTCTTCGTGCAACGAGCGTATTGATCGCAGGAAAGAATTTCGTGGTAGCCGGCTACGGTCACTGCGGCCGGGGGGTTGCTACACGGGCGAAAGGCCTCGGCGCCAACGTCATCGTCACTGAGGTGAGTCCCACAACAGCCCTCAAAGCGACGCTTGAGGGATTGCGGGTCATGAAGATGGACGAGGCGGCGAATGTCGGCGACATCTTCGTAACTGCAACAGGCGTCAAAGACGTCATCGTTGAGCGGCATTTCAAAGCGATGAAAGACGGGGCGATCGTCTGCAACACCGGTCACTACGATTGCGAAGTGAATATCGTCGATCTGAACAAGTTGAAGAAGAGTGTGCGGGTAGTTCGCGCTGACAACGAGGAGTATTTGCTGAAAAATGGTCGGCGCATTTATCTGCTCGCTCAAGGCCGGTTGGTTAATTTGGCGGCAGCCGAAGGGCATCCGTCTGAAGTCATGGACATGTCATTCGCAAATCAGTTCATGTCCCAGCTGCGCCTGGCGGAGGCTCACAAAAAAGGAAAACTCCTGGAGAACAAGGTCTACGACATCTCAAAGGAGCAGGATCAGGAGATTGCGACGCTGAAGCTTGCAACGATGGGGCTTGCGATCGATAAGCTGACCCCGACACAACAGAGATACCTGAACGACTACTCATCGGGTACCTGACCGTTTCCTTGCTGTAGACGTTTTAGAAGGGCTGTCCCAGACTACATTTGGGACAGCCCTTTTTTATTTTCTTCTTGACCGGATGAAACTTTTATCGTAATATTACGATAAGACATCTATGGGACTCTCAAAGACAGAATCGTTCACAGCGAAACAGAACCGGATCGCCGAGGTTGCGAAAGCTCTGGCGCATCCGGCGCGCGTTGCAATCCTGGAATTCCTTGCCGGCCAGAACGCGTGCGTCTGTGGCGATATCGTTGAAGAACTCCCGCTCTCACAAGCCACGGTCTCCCAGCATCTTGCAGAATTGAAGCGCATCGGGCTCATCAGTGGCGAGATTGAAGGACCGCGGGTCTGTTACTGCATCGATAAGAAGGCCTGGGATGAAGCGAAGCAGTTGCTTTCGCAATTTCTCAGCGATGTGAAGAAGTGTTGTTGAATTTTTTCGCCCATTTCATCGTACTATTGCGAATAGACGGACACGGAGGATAGCAATGAACAACGAACAGGAAATCAAAGAGATGGTGAAAGAGAAGTACGGCGCAATCGCCAACCAGTCAAAACAACAGAACCAATCTTCATGCTGCGGCAGCAGCTGCGGATGTTCGGATGCCGATTTGTCGATCATGGCTGAGGACTACGCGACACTGCCCGGCTATGTTCCGGAGGCGGATCTCGCATTGGGTTGCGGGTTGCCAACCGAATTCGCACAGATCAGACCGGGTGACACAGTGGTCGATCTCGGTTCCGGCGCCGGCAACGATTGTTTCGTCGCACGTTCGATCACGGGTGAACAAGGACGAGTCATCGGTCTCGACATGACCCCGGCTATGATCGAGAAAGCACGCGCAAACGCCTCGAAGCTTGGATTCACGAACGTGGAGTTCCGCCTCGGCGATATTGACAACATGCCGATCGAAGAGCATACTGCGGATGTTGTCGTGAGCAACTGCGTGATGAATCTCGTTCCAAACAAACAGAAAGCGTTCGCGGAGACCTTCCGCATTCTAAAGCGCGGCGGGCATTTCAGCATCTCGGATATCGTCTTGCAGGGGGAGCTCCCCGAAGATCTGCGCACGGAAGCGGCATTGTACGCCGGATGCATTTCCGGAGCCGTTCAGAAGGACGAATATCTCAGCCTCATCAAGGAAGCAGGGTTTACGAACATTTCGGTGCAAAAGGACAGGAAGATCGAAATTCCGAATGAAATTCTCTCACACTATCTGTCATTAGAGCAATTGAGGGAATTCAAGAGAAACCACATTGGAATATTCAGCGTGACTGTATACGCGGAGCGACCTAGTGTTGCGTTCCGGAAATAACTTGAAAGAGTCAACTACAGAGCGGGTGATACGTCGAAAAGAGAAGCACACACCCCTTAGGTTTCTCGGACCTGGTGTGGACTTATTGAAGGTTCTTCCAATGCACGACACTAGCAGGTTGGTCAAAAAGCACGCCATCGACTGAAGTCCCAGCCCGACTTCGGCGATCCAAGTCGGTCTGGCGGACCAGCCCGCCTCGATGTATCTTCTGAGGCTGGCGGGGACGTCTTTTGAAAATGCGAAACCCTTCGGGTTTCGTGAAAAACGAGCCGTCCGATTTACCGCGTTAACGGGGTTTACCCCGCGTGGCGGGGCAAGTCGGATGGCGTGGAGACGCGGTTTTCCCGCATCCTCCTAGAACCTGATGTGTACCCTCATTGGTGTGACCA
>JACVXU010000123.1 GCA_015661185.1 Bacteroidota bacterium | reverse complement strand
ATGGCTCAAGACCATTGGACTCATGCGCAAGACACGCCACAAAGGGACTCAGCGTGTGGGATGGATGTTCACCTTTGCGTTGGCGGTTTACAACTTGGTCAGGATGAAGAATCTGGAGGCCGAACCATGTTGATCGCAGCGGAAAACGTGTCAACATCGCCCGGCGCGCCTCGGCAAGATGATCTTCACAAGTCCACAAAGACTTATGCGACGCTCTCTTTCTCACCTGCATTGGTTCAAAAATCATTTCATGATCCAAAACTTGATCTCAAACTGAGTTTTTCCGCACCCTGCTAGTGCCGCTTCTAATAAAAGATCTTGTATTCAGAAAGGCGCTAGTGCTCGCTTCCATTGGTAGGCTCGTTGCCCAAACACAATCCTACTTTTTGTCCGAAGGACTCCTTCGGAGGAAGCGGCACTGGTCCAAAGGTAAGAGGAGAGACAGGCAGGCACAATACCGTAAACTCGGTATATTGAGGAATGACTCAGAACGGTACAAAAACGCTAGACGAGCCTTTCTTTATTGGCCTTTGTGACGAGGCCATGCCGATTGTGAACGTTGAGCTTCTGGAAGATATTCTTGAGATGGGTATCGATCGTGTAGTAACTCAGGTTGAGTTTGCGCGCGGTTTCGAGCGTCGTCATCCCCCCGGCAACATACTGCAGAATGTCTCTCTCCCTCTTCGTGAGCCGATAGCGGTTCTCGTCGGTTTGCCCGAGGAAAGCTCCGATCACTCGCTTGGTGATCATCGCGTCGAGAGGCGATCCCCCCCTCTGAACATTTTCGACCGCACTGATGATCTCCGCCGGAGAGGATGATTTCAGAAGATACCCCGTAGCTCCGCGGTTCATCGCCGTCCGGATGTTCTCATCAAGATCGTACGACGTCAGCATGATGATGTGCGTCGCCGGAGTAATCTCCCGAATCGTTGGAATCGCGTCGAGACCTGACAACCGAGGCATCTTGATGTCGAGCAGAATCACGCTCGGCGGAGAGTCTTCCGTCGAGAGGGCCTGGACGGCAGTCCTGCAGGTGTGGAAACACTTCACACACGAGACTGTCTCGCTCTGGTTCAGGGCTTCCGAAAGCACCAAACAGAAGACCTTGTTGTCATCAATAATCCAAACCGGTATGCGGCTGTTTTCAATTCGAGCTGGAACCATAGAAACTCTCAGTCGTGATATTGAGCTGGACTCCGTGCGAAGGTCGCCAACACTCATTCTGCGCTCCTTCGCAAGGTTCGCTTATGCATCATCAAGTGCCGGAAGATACACACGGAACGTTGTTCCATGACCGTCGACACTGTTGACAGTAATATATCCGTTGTGGCTTTTCACAATGCCCTGGGCGATGGATAGACCCAATCCCGTACCCTCGCCGTGTTCCCGTGTCGTGTAAAATGGTTCGAAAATCTTATCCAGATCTTCCTCTGGAATTCCCTTCCCCGTGTCGCTGACCTTTACCACGACATACGGGCCGGGTTCGGCCTCCGGATAAAACTCAAGCAGACTATCATCCGATTCACCGTGCGTAATGTCAAGGGACAGCGTTCCTCCTGATGGCATCGAATCCCGGGCGTTGACGCAGAGGTTGAGGAACACCTGCTTGAGTTGATTCATATCCCCCGATACGAGAGAACTTCTCCCGTTCGTTCTTCGCTCAAGATCAATTCCCTCCGGCAAGCCCTGTTTGACCATGTTCAATACCTGGTCGAGGATCTGATCGACGCTCAGCGTCACCCGCTCACCGGCTATCCCCCTGCCGTACGTCATGATGTTCTTCACCAGGTCAAGCCCGCTGTGGGCGCTCTCTTCGACCGCCTGGAGGATCGCCAGGCTCGATTCATCGGACAGTTTTTTTCTGAGGAGAGGAATTGACATCGAGATCGGCGCAAGGATGTTCTGCAGATCGTGCGCCATTCCTCCCGTCAACAACGCGATACTCTCCATCTTCTGAGCCCGGATGAACTGCGCCTCCAGCCGTTTCTTCTCGGTAATATCGGAGTTCACGATCAGGATGGTACTTCTGCCACGAGAGACCTTCTCGACCGTTCGCCAACGACTCTCGACGAGTATCTCCTTCCCGTCCTTTCGTTTATGATAGTGTTCGCCGTACCACTCATGAAATTGGCGAATGTCCTCCATCGCGGCATGGAAGTCTTCGTTCTTCGAATCGCTGTAGAGAAGCTCGCTAATGCCGTGTCCGACGATATCATCTTTTGACCACCCGTACATCAGCTCTGCACCCGAGTTCCAGAATGTCACAATCCCCCGATCATCGACGACCAGGATTGCATCACGTGTTTGATCGAGGAGTGCGCTTTGTTCCTTGATCTTCTCTTCGAACTGCTTCCGCTTCGTGATATCAACGACGACGGCTTGCGCGAGATTATCGCCCTTCGTGGTTTTGGCTGAAAACAGGATCCAGATCTCCTCGCCGTCTTTTCGTTTTGCCTCGATCTCAAGCCCGGCGATGAAACCGCTTGTCAGCAACGACCGGCGGATCAACTCCAGCGCCGGGTCCGGCAAGTCCTTGATGCACCTCTGGAGCTCTTCCGCAGAGGTGCATCTGAACAAGGTTTGAATGGCTTCATTCGCATCGTGAACAATCCAGTCATCAACTGAGAACTTCAGGATACCCGCCAATGCGTTGTCGAACAGGCTCCGGTATTTCTCTTCGCTCCGGACAACTTCTTCAAGCCTGGCCTTTTGCGCCAAGACCACGCGCTGGTGGCTGCTGACAGTCACAACGATGTAGCCGACGGCAAATACGAGCAGAAGAAAGCTTCCGCCCAGTATGACCCAAAGGATGTCTAGACCTGCGGCTTGCACAAGAATCCTTTCGCATACATCAACATGGAAACCGTAACAAGAATCCAGTTAATGTGCCACGCAATCTCAAAATAGTCCATGCCAAGCTTCAGGAGTTCATTACTCAACCCCATGACTGCAAAACTTCCCGAGTAATATACGATCGTACCCGTCAACACCCAAAACAAAGGTTGTTGCTGGAGACTGGACGTACTCGTTTTGAGAAATGCGTGAAACGTAACCATGGACATAGCCACGAGGAATATTGCCGTGATCATGGCGAGATTGTTGCTCATCTTGTTCGGGTCAGCAAAGAAAAGCTTCTGAATTATCCAGATCAATGCGAACAGGATGCTGGACGCTTTTATGATTCGTCGGGCACCCGGAGCGGAGATAGAGAGATGGTAGAAGAAACCAAGAAACGGCACTGTGAGTAGAAAGTACAAATCAGAAAGGAAGTAGTTGTTGATGCCCAGTCTGCCAAGAATGAATTCCGAGCCGACATTGATGACACCGACGATACTGAATACTGCAAACAGTTTCATTGGTCTATCCAGCCGCCTGTATCGCCATACCCCCCAGAAGGCAGGTACGACTGTACTCCACGCAGCAATCTGACCCATGATGGGAAGCTTCATATCTGCATCCTATTTGTTGAGCACACTGGGTCCGCAATATGGCGGGCAGGGTATAATCACGTCACCCAAGATCCCTCCAGTCATGTCGTTAGACATGTTGTCGACACCTACGAGGACCATTGTCGAACTACCATCGTCCTTCTGCGCATAGTAGAACCGGACGCCCACGCAACCGCTTTGGGAGAGAATCTTGTCAAAGATATTCCGTCCAAAATACCCGCCCTTGATGGAGGGAACACGTGGGGAGGTTTGATAGTTCTGAACCAGCTTCACAGCCTGATCCAGTGTAATGACATGATTCTCATTGCCAGTCAACTGATCTTGCTGGCTCGCGCCAACGTTGCTGGTACCAAACACGATGAGCAGCGTCGCGAGAGAGCTTAGAGCCGCGACTGCTATCAATGTAAATAATTTTGACCTATATGTTTTCATCGCTTACCTCCGTTTAGTGATATGTATGGGAAAGTTGGTTGTCGCGGACTGTGCCCGGTTCCCGGGGCGTATCTTCTCCGCTGAGAGATACTATCATGGAGGGAGGAGAAGCACAATACCGTGAACTCGGTATTTTTCAAACAGCCAAAAATGAGGCCTGAAAGTGGTTTGCGCGGCTATTGACAGGGGTAAAATGAAACATCCGGGGCAAAAAGCCGGCGATGCAAGGAGGGGCCGGTGGAGGAGGAAATCTGCAAGAGATCCGAACATGGCATAAAGGCAGGGTTCAGAAATTGTTCAGCCTGTAGCTAAACGTCAGCAAAAAATACCTGTTCAAATTCTTCGTCTGCTGCTCCTCGATATAGGTGTCCGTCACCGTCTGATTGACATTCGTGTTCTGATTGAGCAAATCGAAGCCCTGGAACGATATCTCGGCTCTGTTGTCGCTGAAGAATTTCTTACCGATGATTACATTCCAGAGCGTATACTCCTGACGGTAGCCGGTCTGTGAGCGCGTATAGAGCTGGTTTCGCACATCCGTCCTGATAGTGAATCCCTCCCAGAACGTCCAGTTGAACCGGAAGCTGGCGTTGTGGGAGAAGTAGTCGTTGTCGTTATCCGACTGTATGCTGTTCCGGAGTTGGTTGAAGTTCGCGTTGTACGAGATCGCGAAATCGAGTTCGGTGCTGATGTTGCTGACGATGCTGAGCCCGGTCGAAAGCGCATACGAGTTTCCCGTGTTTCTGCTGCTGTTCAGAACCGACGGTGTGCTATTGTACGACAGGCCCGCATTGATGTTGAAATTACTCAGAATCAGTTTGATCGGGAAGCCGTACGTCAGCAATCCCCGCAGCGAGCGCTGCGTTCCGAGGTTTTCGGGCCTGGAGAACTGTGATCCTTGCTTCAACACAATCCCACCTTCGAGCACGGTGTCCCGTGCAGCGAGTAGAAGGGCGTTGCCGATGTAGTCGTTCGTCACCGAGCCTGAAATGACCGCGAAAAAGCTTTCCATCGTCTGGAGATTTGTGGTGACATATCGCGTCGTTACGGTGTGAGTATAGTACTGCTGCAAGTCTGGATTCCCGGCGCTCAGGAAAAGCGGATTGGAGTTGTTGACAGTGTTCTCGAGCTGGCTGATGGAGGGTGGACTCGTGGCAGTCCGATACAAAACCTGGATACTGTTTCTCCGCGACGGACCAAAATACATCGTCACCGCTGGAATAACGTTGGCAAAGGTTTTCTCCGTTGACACCGATTTCGGGAATGTCCTGTCTGCCGACAACGCCGCGCTCTGGAATCCGATGCTCGCATTCAGATCGAAATCAGGCACGCGGTACTGCAGCCCTACTCCTCCGCGCTGTGTCAGATATCCACTCACGATCTCGTTGCTCAGCGACGGGACAAAGAGATCGTAGGTCCCATCAATGCCGTCGTAGTTGTACGATTTTTTATCCGTTGAATTGTTCGACCGTGAAAGAGAGTAGTTGAATTGTGCAAGCGCTCCGACCGCCAGGGGCTCCGTATAGGCGATGTTCGCCGACAATGTGTATCCCTTTGTCTTTGTATCGGCAAGCTGGTCCACCGAATCTGTCTGGATGCGCGTTCCGTAATAGTACGAATTCTCCGACTCGAGATACCGGTCGCTGTTCCGGTTGTTGAGATTTGCGTTTGCCTCGATCGACAACGTTCTGCCCGGGATGTCGAACTTGTGTCTGAAGACGATCGAATTGTTTGAAGTGTAGCCGGTGACGTCGGTCCGATTGTGCGTCCCCGACCGGCTGATCGGGATTGTCTGCATCAGCGTATTGGCGCCACTGTAATCGCTCGTCGAGCCATTTGACTGAAGGTTGAGCCGGGGTGAGACGATGATGCGATTCACGGAGTCGATGGCGAAGTCGAACCGCATGTTGAGCCGGTGGTTGTAGTTCCTCCCATCACTCAGGTTCGACTGGCGATAGTATTGACTTGTATCGGGCGTGAGGAAGTATTGCCGGTTGGTGAGCTGATCCCGCACGTTGTCGGTGAGATTGAAGAAGTAGTTCCCTTCGACCTCCATTCCTGGCTGCCAGGTGTCCGAATAGTTCAATCCCAGCGCGTGCGTCGTGTTGATACCGTTCTGTTGCCCGATCGAGAAGTTGCTCTGCATGGCCTGGGCCATGCCTGTCGCTACAATGCCCCTGAGAGCTCCCCCTGGTGCGCCGCCGCCCCCACGTTGACCACCTCCACCACCGCCAGGGCCACCCCTCATCGCTGCACCGATGCCGCCTCCCCCAAACACACCGCCGCCGCCCATCGCACCGAGAAAATCCTGCATCGAGAAATTCTGCTGGTTAATGTTATTGCTCTGAGTTAGGATGGTGACCCGGCGAGTGCCCGAAAAGAAATTCAGGTTCCCGACTGCCTGGTACTTCCCTTCGTCTCCGTACGCACCCACCAACCTTCCAAACTGCGCTCTTCTCCTCTCGGGCCGCGTGATAATGTTCATCGTCCTCGCTGTCTGTCCGTCGTTGAAACCCGTCAATTCCGATTGGTCGCTGAGCTTGTCGTAGAGCTGTATCCTTTCGATCACGTCGGCGGGCAGATTTCTCAGAGCGATCATGGGATCGTCCCCGAAGAACCGCTTCCCATCGACAAGAATCTGTGCGACATCTTCGCCCTGAGCTTTCACCGTGTTATTTTCGATCGTCACTCCGGGCAACTTCGAGACCAGGTCCTCCGCCGACGCGTCGACGTTCATTTTGAATGCCTTCGAGTTGAATTGAACGGTATCGCCGAACTGGACAATCGGCGGAGCATCCCCCGTTACCACCACCTCACCCATGAGAATTGAACGTTGTGACAACGTCAGAATCCCAAGATCGACACCGCTCCCCGTCACCGTCACTTTCCTCGACAGCTCACCGAACCCCACGTACGAGATTTTGAGACTGTAAGCCCCTTCCGCGACGTCCGTGAAGAAAAACTTCCCCTCCCGGTTCGTGCTTGCATACCGTTTGTTTGACGTGTCGCTGACGCTGACCAAGGAGACATTTGCGCTGACCATCGGTGCGCGGGAAACAAGATCGATCACCGTTGCAGACAACCTGGCATGTTGCGCAAGTGCCATCGCACTCACGAGCATACTTGCCAGGACTATGCAGAGCGTTTTCGTCATAGGAGGAGGAATGTTCCGGGCTTTGGAGTAATCCCATCTTCGACGCACGCGGAGTGCCCTAAGTTTAACAATCTCAACAAGATGGCTGCTCCGCTGACATGGGTCGCCTCAGACCAGCGCCGTTTCCAAAAAGTGATATTGTATAGGAAAGGGACTCTTCACGTTGGAATGAAGCACCGGGATATAACGGGATTGGAGAAACAAAGTCGCGGACGGATGGAGGATTTCTCGCTGCTTGATTTTGAATTCGAACGCAAGATCTTGCGTCGCTGCGGCGACGAGCCCCGACACGGTCAGCGTCTCCTATATGGCAGCGCATGGAACAACCCAATTCGGCGACTTTGTCCCGATACTGCCGCTTCGGCTCCGGTTCCTTCCGGGCGAACTGACAAAAACCATCACCATCTATGTCAATGGCGATCTGACATACGAGGGGGATGATGTTTTCTATGTGAATCTCTCCGGTGTCTCGTCCTCTGCCGTGCTGGGAAACAGTCAAGGTACTGGCACCATCATCAATGACGATTCCGTTCCCGTCATCTCGATCGTTGGGGACACATCGGTGACGGAAGGCGATCTCGGCTACCCCAATTCCACGAGTGTCTCGCGCCTCTCCTTGACACTTTCAAATCCAAGCGATGAGACGATTGTGGTCAATTACGAGATGAGAGATGTGACAGCGACTGACTGGGACGCGACCACAGCACCGGATGGAGACTACCGGGGATACAATGGAACAAGGACGTTTTCCCCGGGTACCACAATCATGAGCGGCACATTCCCTGTCGGGATCGAAGGCGACACAAACATAGAATCGGACGAGACGTTCACCATCAATCTCACCAGTGTAGCTTCCGGAACTGCGACACTCGGCAGAACTCAGGGAACGGTCACCATCCTGAACGACGACACAGCATCTGTGTCCATTACGAAAGCAATCTCCGTCGTCGAAGGGAATAGCGGCACAACGAGCGCCGTTTTCACCGTCACTCTCTCGAGTTCGAGCACGTCAACAATTACCGTCGATTATGCTGTGAACGATGGGATTGCCACCGGAACGATCATTCCGGGATTGGGTGACTACTTCAAGCACAACGGGACGCTGACTTTTGCCCCCGGTGATCTTTCAAAGACGATTACCGTCAACGTCAATGGCGACCTCACACTGGAACCGGATGAGCAATTTGACGTGACAATCAGTAATCCAACGAATGCATTCCTTGGTAACGCGATAGGACCCGGTACCATTGTCAACGACGATGTCGTAGCAAGATTCCTACTCAATGTTTCCCGTGCGGGCAATGGGGGCGGGACTGTCACGAGTGCTCCGTTAGGTATTTACTGTGGTGCAGTGTGCAGCGCGACATTTGATGATGGGACGATAGTGACGTTAACTGCGACACCCGATGCCAACTCGATCTTTACCGGATGGAGTGGTGCAGCCACGGGGACAGGCACTGCGACCTTGAGCATGGATGCTGCAAAGTCCGTGACGGCGACGTTCACGAAAAGAACCTACACGCTCGATGTCACGCATGCCGGCACCGGCGGCGGGGTGGTCACGAGCACTCCGGCGGGCATTTACTGTGGTTCTACGTGCAGCGCAACCTTTGATGGCGGAACGGTGGTCACGCTGACTGCGACACCCGATGCAAACTCGATTTTTGCGGGATGGAGCGGTGCAGCCACCGGGGCAGGCATTGCGACCTTGAGCATGGACGGTGACAAGAGCGTCACAGCCACATTCACCAAGAAAACCGAGCTCCAGCTGCTGCAGAGTCTCCTCCAGGATCTCAACACGCTCCGTGATGCAACGAGCGACAAGGACGATGCGAAAACACTCGACGATGTGATCAAATCGATAGGAACAGCCCTGAGCTCAGCATACTGGTTTGACGGCGCTCATCTTCAGGCCAAGCAGGGAGAAAAGGTCTATGACGAAACGAAGAACGCGGTGAACAAACTGCGCAACCTTCTCAAGGGCAAGAAGAGTCTCATTGCCGATGCGACACTGCAGGGATTCATCGATCGGATTATTCAGATTGACCGCACTCTCGTCACCACCGCCATCGACGAAGCTGTGCAACAAGGAGGAAATCCCCGGGATATCAGCAAAGCGAAGGATGAGCTCGCTGCGGGCGATGGCGACATCGGCACAGCAAAGTACGAGAGCGGCCTGGAGCATTTCCGCAATGCGTGGAAGAATGCCGTTGCTGCACTGCCGAAATCGAACAGCGTCGCTGCGGCTTCTGCCCTAGAAGAAATTGCGACCGAGGATGAGTCGTTGCCAACAGTCTATCGACTTGCCAACGCATTCCCCAATCCTTTCAATCCGTCAACGACGATACAGTTCGACCTACCCGATGCGGCAATGGTCAAGATCAGTGTCTTCGATATGACGGGGCGCGAAATGGCCGTGCTTGTTGACCGGGAGATGAACAGTGGACGGTATTCATTGCAGTTCGATGCCAAAGGACTCGCGAGCGGAATGTATCTCTACCGGATCCAGGCGGGCAGCTTCAGGGAAACCAGGAAGCTGATTCTGCTGAATCCGCCCGGCTGCCTGCCGGGCGGTTTGCTTTAGTAGGACATGCCTCTCCTCTTCCTCAACCGCTACCGCCCAACGTCAGCTCCGATATCCGCGGTGCGAGCACAATTCGTTTGAAATTGTTGAAGTTGTAGCTCAACGACAGATTGAATGAGTGAGAAGACTGAAGGATAGAGACCCCACTCTAGCGTTAAAACCCACCTTTGCGTTCACAAATTTTTGCGATTACCACCTACTGCCTCAAGCTGGAGGATCGAAGCCCTCCGTTCAGGCCCCGCCTCCCTATGTAACACGAAAGTGTGATTTTTTGCGTGTAAATCAGATTGTTCTTGTTTTTGACAATGCATTGGCGTAGGTTGAACCAATCGTTTTCCTGCAGTCTTCGATTCTCGAAGAAGAAACCCAGAGAACCAAAAACCGATACCTTCCTGTTTTTGACAACATCGCAACGATTCCTATTAATAACTCCATCTTTGGGATTCCTCAGTGTCGTCCGATTTCCCAAATTTGACAAGACCTCAATCACGTAAATAGATTATTCCAGTTCATTCCAAAAAATCCTTCTCGCGAAACAAGCATACGCGCCGCCTTGTGGCTCGAGAAAAACGGAACGCAGATAAAATCCACGTCAACACATCATTCCATTTTCATAAGGAGCATACATGAAGAACATCATAACGAGAATCTTCCTGTTTCTTGGTGTTGCGCTCTTCGCAGGCATTCTGTTCGCGGAAGTTGCTCAAGCGACTCACTTCCGTTATGGACACGTGACCTGGAGACGCGTGGGGGGGCCAACGAGCCGTACGGTGGAAATCACTGTCACAGAGGCGTGGCGCTCATCGGCAGTAACGTCACTTAGTTATAGTTTTGGAGATGGTCCAGGGAGTTTCGTCTCAAGTCCGTACACAACCATCGCAACCCTCAGCGATCTCGCTGGTGAGGGCTATACGATCAAGCAGAGTAAAGTTACCCATACCTATACGGCCGACGGTCCTTATCTCGTAGCTGCTGAGAGTTGTTGCAGAATCAGCTCGCTGATAAACGCCGGCGATGCTTCGGAGAGGCTGGAAATGATAATCGACCTCAGGGGCGGCAATCAGGGTTCTCCTGTATCGAGCATTCCCGTCATTCTCCAAATGGTTGCCGGGGGAGTGAACACCGTGCCGCTTGCTATTGGTGATCCCGATGGCGATCCGTTCACGGTTCGTATGTCCACATTTGCTGAATCGAAGATCCCTGCCGTCGCAAGTGGACCATCAGGTTCATTAGCCGTGAGCCCATCGGGAGTCCTTTCCTGGAACACGACTGGTCGGGTAATTGGTAACAAGTTCGCAGTGCAAGTTATGATCGAAGAGAACCATCCCGGAGGAGCTTCCGGCAAAGTTCCTCTCGACTTCATCATTGAAATCGTCGGA
>JACVXU010000369.1 GCA_015661185.1 Bacteroidota bacterium | reverse complement strand
CAATGCCGGAAGGAATGGTCGGCAGAAGTCCAGTATGACTATGACGAGATGGTGAAGCTCGCCGAGCAAGCGGCTCCTTTCCGATCATTGCTCGATCCGGACTACCCGGAGTTCTTCAACCCTGTGAGCATGCCCGGCGCAATCCGGCTGTTTTGCCAGAAAACGAGTCAGCCGATTCCCGCCACGCACTCCCATTACGTCCGCTGTATCCTGGAAAGCCTCGCCTTGAAGTATCGATCCACGCTTGACCAACTCCAGCGGCTGACAGGACGGAGGATCAAGCGGATTCATGTCATCGGAGGAGGAGCAAAGAACGGCCTTCTCTGCCAGTATGCTGCAAACGCGACCGGTGCGACCGTCATTGCCGGTCCAGTCGAGGCCACGGCGATCGGCAACATCATGGTTCAGGCGCTCGCGGCTGGCTGTGTTGATTCGCTGAAAGAAATACGAAGCATCGTGCGGAAATCATTTGAGCCGGTCTCCTACGAGCCGAAAGAAACCGAAGTGTGGCAACAGGCGTACGCGAGATACAAAGAACTTTCATCCACGAGTCTTTAAGAATATGTCGAGGGACAATCAGCATGTCGAACGAAAGTAATATCCGGAAATCATATGAGCTGGCCCGGGAGCGCTATGAGGCGCTGGGCATCGATACCGAAGAAATCATGAGAACTTTGTCAAAAGTCTCGCTATCACTCCATTGCTGGCAAGGGGATGATGTCGGTGGATTTGAGAAGCCCGCGGCTTCCCTCTCGGGAGGAGGCATCCAGGTAACGGGCAACTATCCCGGCAAGGCGCGCTCAATCGAGGAATTGCGCGCTGATCTCAAGGAAGCGTACAGTCTGATACCTGGCCGACATCGACTGAATCTTCATGCAATCTACGGAGAATTCCAGGGAAAGCTCATTGACCGCGATCAGATCACTCCTGCCCACTTTGCCGGATGGATTGACTGGGCAAAACAGCGAAGGCTGAAGCTCGATTTCAATGCGACTTGCTTCTCGCATCCGAAGGCCGACGACGGCTTCACGCTGAGCCATCGGGACAAGGGCATCCGCGATTTTTGGATTGAGCATTCGAAACGTTGCCGCGAGATCAGCGCCGTGATGGGGCGTGAGCTTCATGACCCGTGCATCCACAACCTCTGGATCCCCGACGGAAGCAAGGACCATTCAGTTGACCGGTTTTCGTACAGAGCGTTTCTGCTGGATTCGTTGGACAAGATCTTCGCCATACCGTATCCATCGAATGAAATGAAGGACGCGGTCGAAAGTAAGTTGTTTGGCATCGGGAGCGAGGCGTTTGTTGTTGGGTCGCATGAATTCTACATGGGGTATGCGCTCTCGAGAAAGAAGATGGTGTGCATCGACATGGGGCATTTCCATCCGACAGAGTCGGTTTCAGACAAGATCTCGTCGCTGCTTCAGTTCTTTGACGAGATACTTCTTCACGTTAGTCGCGGTGTTCGCTGGGACAGCGACCATGTCGTTATTCTGAACGACGATGTCCGCAGTCTCGCCGAGGAAATCGTCCGGTCAAATGCCCTGAACAGGGTGAATATTGCCCTCGATTTCTTCGATGGGAGCCTGAACAGAATCGGGGCCTGGGTCATTGGTGCCCGATCGACACTCAAAGCGCTCCTTGCAGCACTGCTGGAACCAAGGGGGAAACTGCGGGCTTTCGAAAACAAAGGCGACAATTTTGGCCGCCTGGCGCTGCTCGAAGAAGCGCGCGTCCTGCCTCTGGGTGCTGTATGGGATTATTACTGTATGAACTCGGGCGTGCTGACCGGTGAGGAGTGGATCGCTGAAGTTCACCGTTACGAGCAAACCGTTCTCAGTAAACGGTCCTGAGGAGCCACTATGACACCCCGTGAACGATGGCTGGCCATCTTTGCCGGCGAGAAACCGGATCGTGTGCCGACAGACTATTGGGCGACTGATGAAGTAACGGATCGACTGATGAGGGAGCTGCGGTGCAGCGATCTCGAAGGCGTCTACAACAAATTGAATATCGACGGCGTGACGCGCATCGAGCCGCCCCGCCTCACACTGCATCATCCCGACGACCCAGAGGCGGATATCTGGGGCCTTCGCAGGCGAAAGATGGATTACGGGGCAGGCTCATACGACGAGTTCGATACCCATCCGCTCGCAGGTGTCACGACAGTGGAGGAAATTCACGCGTACAAGTGGCCAAGCGCAGCGGATCACGATTTTGCTGCGTTCCGCCAGATGATCAGCAAAGTCCCACGGCATCGTTTTGTGCGATCAGGCGAGTACGAGCCGTTCCTCCTCTATTGTGCTATGAGAGGACTCGAACAAGGATTGATGGATTTTCTGGAATACCCTGAGGTTCTCGATGCGGCTCTCGACCACATTTTCCTATATTATTATGAACTGAACCAGCGGGCGTTCGAGATCGGCAAAGGCACCATCGATATCGCTTACCTCGCTGAAGATCTTGGCGGGCAGCGTGGGCTCCTCATGAGCATCGATGACATCCGGAGGTACATTCTTCCAAAACAGAAGAAAATGGCTGACCTGGCAAGGAGCTACGGCATCCGCGTATTCTATCACACCGACGGAGATGTCAAGTCGGTAATACCGGATCTCATCAATGTCACCGGCATTGAACTTTTGAATCCGATTCAATGGCGGTGTCCTTCCATGGAGCGCGAAGGATTGGTGCGTGATTTTGGTGACAAGATCATATTCCATGGTGCGATGGACAATCAGCAGACGCTTCCTTTTGGCACGGTTGAGGATGTGCGGGCGGAGGTGCTTGAGAATATGCGCATCTTTTCGGGGGCCCGTTGGATTTGTGCCCCATGTCATAACCTGCAACCTATCACGCCCACCGAGAATATCGTTGCGATGTATGAAACCATCCACGAGCATGGTCGGTTATGAAATGCTGAGAGATTCCGGGCCTCTCTTTATCCACATACCGCTTCCTCGTCTTGCGCATCGTGCGACCGACATCGTTTCGGCAAGGACACCTAAGCCATTTCCAATCGCGGAGGAACCCGGATGAGTATCAAAGCCAAGCTCTCGACGTTTGACGCAACGATGATTGTCGTTAGCCTGGTCATTGGGATCGGGATCTTTCGGACTCCGGCGATGGTTGCCGCTTCGACCGGAACGTCACTCGTTTTTTTTAGTGCGTGGATCCTTGGTGGTTTCATCAGCTTGCTCGGAGCACTGACCTTCGCCGAGATCGG
>JACVXU010000368.1 GCA_015661185.1 Bacteroidota bacterium | reverse complement strand
ACGGTTATGGAACTTCGTTTTCAGCCCGCATTGCTGCAAGAGGTCATTGACTCGTTCGTCGAAAAGACGGAACGGGAAGGCGACCCCACCTATTATAAAGAGTTCCACGAACTAGCCGACCCGATCTACGAGAAGTTTACGCTCGATGATCGTGAGAGTGAGTTCAAGAAGCTCTACCAGTATATGTTCGGGACTTGGGGGTTTTCCGATATCATCCGCGATGCCTTCAACGAATATCCTTTACTACGAGAAAGAGTCGGAATCGTGCTCGTCAAGGGGGTGCTCAAGGAAGATCAGGAAGGCGTCGATATTCTCAGGAAGTGGGGATCCGTCGAACACGAGCTGGCTCGAGAGTTCGAAGAAAAAGGGTTGAAAGGCGTCGGGATAAAGCTTATCCCACGTCGATTTTACGATCCTGCGCTCACGCGCTATTGCCGCCATGAGTTGTTGCATATCTCGGACATGCTGGATCCGGTCTTTGGGTACGATCCGGATACCAAGGTCGGGCAAAATCCAGGCGAGGAAACCCTCATTCTCCAACGCTATCGCGTCTTGTGGAGTCTCACCGTGGATAGTCGGCTGACAGTAGCCGGCAAAGAGCCGATGCTGAGGAAGGAAGACCGGTTCAAAGAGTTTCGTTCCTGGTATCGCAAGATTCCCGCGCCGCAATTGAAATCGGTGTTCGAAGGGTTGTGGCAGACGAGTTTCTTTACCCACTCGGAATTGATCGAGATGGCGTCGGACACCTTGCGCGTGATGGACCGTGCCGTGGATGTCGAGGGGGGCGAGGTTCCGGAGACGGAAAATAAGGTCATGTTGATGCCGGGATTTCCCTGTCCTCTGTGCCGGTTCCCGACCTATTCATGGGTCGAGGATATGGGCAACAAGATCGAGACCTATGTACTCGATTTCATCCGCGAGAATCACCCTGGCTGGGATATCGAATTCGGGGCCTGCGATCGCTGCGTCGAGGTCTACAAGCTGCGCGCCGACGGCGTCATGTAACGGTGCACCACTGTGGCTACCGATTCGTCATATGGACGTCGCGACTTCCTCAAGGATTCTGTCGTGTCCGTTGCCAAAGCAGCACAGGAATTTGCCAAGCACCAAGAGGTCGTGCCGGAACAACCGGCTCCAGCACCGGTGCGGACGGATTGGTTGCGCCCTCCCGGTGCCGTTGACGAGGCACTCTTTTTGGAGCGATGCACAAAGTGCGGCGACTGCGCCAAGGTCTGTCCGTACGGGTCGATTACGTCACATCCGCAGAACGGGACACCGGTGATTTTTGCGGATCAAATGCCGTGCTATCTCTGCGAGGATGTCCCCTGCATTGCGGCCTGTGCCACCGAGGCGTTGCTCCCTGTCGAAGGACGAGCGCAGATACGAATGGGCCTCGCGGTTGTCTCGCACCGAGTCTGCACGGCAGGGCAGGGGTGCCATGCCTGCGCATCTAAGTGTCCCACGGATGCCTTATCGATGGATTTTGGCACGCAGCGTCTTGTTGTGACGACTGAGCGTTGCGTCGGATGCGGACTGTGCGAACAAGTGTGCCAGACAGTGAACGATCACGTGGCCATTCGAGTCACACCGTTTAGATTGTTGGCGCAGTCGCTCTCGTGACTCAGAAGTACAGGTCTGAATGCAAGAAGGAAATTGAAGAGAGAAGGTGCGCATCGCGAGGGAGAATAATTTGAGAAATCACCAACTTAGATTATCTTTTGCGAAGGGGAAGATCGCGCTTGACAACCCCTGGGCCTGTACCTACCATACGAGAGCCTGTGCCAAAGGTTTGACCTCAAATGCCCTGAAAATTCATGTGGGCAACAGGGTAAACCGAGGAGCTGATTCTCATGACGAGTAAACAGCCGGTGCAAACAAATTCTCCGGCCGTGGCCGCGGTCATTCCGACTTCGCCGGCCATTAAAGATTCACCCGCAGTCGAACGCGCCCTCAGTCGCAGTAAGCTCTATCTCCTTGTGTCGTGGAGCCTGCTCTATCCTGAAGACGATGAGTTTCTTGATTATGTGCAATGCGGAGAGTTCGTCGAGGATGGGCGAGCGGCGATCGATGCCTTGGACCAGGCGCTCGACGGCATCGGCGGTGAGCGGGCCAAGCAAAAGCTGGTGCTGCTGCGCAAGCAGTTCGATCAGATCGAGAAAGTTGTCGCGTCAGAATGCGTCAACTGGCAACTCAGCGATCTGCAGGCCGAGCATCGCCGAGTGTTCAGTAATGTCATCACGCTCGATTGCCCTCCCTACGAAACGCTTTTCGGAAACGACCACGTGTTTGCTCAATCGCAAGTCATGGGCGATATCGCCGGATTCTATCGTGCGTTCGGGGTGGAATTGTCCAAGGATATCCATGAGCGACTGGATCATTTGAGCGTCGAATTCGAGTTCATGCATTTCCTGGCCTACAAAGAATCCTATTCCCGCTGTCACGATGGAGCGGACAAGACTCAGATCGTCCTGGACGCGCAGAAAAAGTTTGTCAAGAATCATATCGGCCGGTGGGTCCCGCTGTTTTGCAGGATGTTGGTCAAGAAAGCTGCATCCGGTTTGTACAAACACGTGGCGGACGTGATGGCGGAGTGGATGGATTTCGAAGCCGCGTTCCTAGGCGTCATTCCCCAGCCCTACTCGGAAACCGATTACCGCCCGGCGACGTTCAATTCACCGGAAGGCCAGACGTATGAGTGCGGTGCGCAGGATCAGGGAAATGAACTGAGTCTGTTGCTGAACGAAGTTGGCGCAGAATCATTTTTGGACAAGAAGGATCAAGGCAAAGACAAGGAGGAGGGGCCGGTCGGAACCGCCTAACCTTTGTCCGTATCCATGAAGGTCTCTATGTGTTGTTCGTCAGCAGTTATCTTAGGCCATCGCTCTTGATTTTTTTAGTAGAGAAGAGGAGTATCCTATGAAAAAAGTAGAGCAGCCTAAAGAAGTAAAGCCGTCACAGAGCAAGCTGATAAGGATTGGCATTCTTCTCGCTTCATTGATCGTTGGCGTGATTTTGGCCCTCTTCACTATGCTCTCTCCGCCTTGATCGTTGGCACGATATTGATCTTACTTTTTTTAATCGAGAGGAGGAGTATCCTATGAGAGTAGTGCAGACACACAGCAAGCGTGTGGTGTTTGGCATTCTTCTCTCTGCGTTGATCGTGGGGGTGATGCTGACGATCGGGCAGGTTCCGTTGGCTGTCAGCCAGCCGGTTACGATTCCGGCGAAGA
>JACVXU010000122.1 GCA_015661185.1 Bacteroidota bacterium | reverse complement strand
CGCTGAAGACGTGAAGTGTTCAACAAGGAGGAGCATGATCACAGGGAGTGCAGGGAACATCAGATATCCGATCCAGCGGACCGGATTCGGTGTCTTTTCCTACTGCTCCATGCTCCCACGTTTTCCTGCAGAAGATGTGCTGCCAGTCTCCGAGTTCCAACCGGCGGCATTTTCGTCCGAGGTCTTATTCATGGCCCGATCAGTTTTCTTAGCCGGCACATGGTGGCTGCCGGTCGGGGATCCCCTTCGCGATCGCACGGTGGTACTGATGCTGACCAGATGAACGGTCACACTTCCAGCGATCGCAAGCAGGATGAGCCTGACCCACAACAGGGATACGGCGAAGATCGCCGTGTAGCCGATCGTCAGCCACAGGAGCGCCATCGCAACAGCCGTGCGCTTGAGAGGGATGCCTTTTCCCTCCCTGTAGTTCCTGATGTACTCTCCGAACCAGCGATTGCCAAGCAGCCAATCGTACAACTTCTCGGAGCTTCGCGCGTAGCAGGCCGCGGCCAGAAGCAAAAACGGCGTGGTGGGAAGGAGGGGCAAAAACAGTCCCAGAACGCCCAGTGCTACGCTGATCGTGCCACATGTGATCAAGAGAATTTTTGCAGGAAGCTTCATTCCGACATAGTACGGAATTTCCTTGCCGCGCTCAAGACGCTTGAGACTCGCACCGCTATTCTTTACCTTGAAACATTATAAGAAAGGATGGAGGGACCGCGTGTTATTGCATATCGCCACAGCCTCGCCCCCGTATGTTGTTTCCCAGCAGCGCGCCGCCGAAGAACTGAAACGTCGTATGGGCGAACGTCCGGCCGTCGCACGAATGATCGACGCCGGCGCATCGCGCTCCGGCATCGAAACCCGCTTTGTTGTCGTGCCCGATGCGGATCCTTCCGCCGGGACGCGCTTCTATTCCACGGATCCGGACGCGCCTGCGCCCAGTACCAAGCAGCGTATGATGCTGTACAAAGAATGGGCCAACACGCTCTCTGTTGCCGCAGTGACCGACCTGCTCACATCAACCGGTATTGCCGCGTCGTCGATTAACCGGCTGATCACGGTTTCGTGCACCGGATTCTCTGCCCCGAACTTCGATTACCATCTTATTACAACACTCGGCCTTTCACCGGATATTCAGCGCACGCATATCGGCTTCATGGGGTGTGCGGCTGCGCTTGTCGGGTTTACGTCCGTCCTCGAGTCGCTGCGCTACGGCGGACCCGAGCACCGCACGACACTGCTGGTTTCCGTCGAGTTGTGCTCGCTTCATCTCCAGACGGAGCCGACACGCGACAACATTCTCGCCAACATGATCTTCGCAGATGGCTGTGGAGCGGCGCTCTTTTCCACTTCGCCCGATGTTCATGCCAAGGCCCGCCTGATGCGGACCTCTTCGCACATATTCCCTGCATCAGCGCAATTGATGGGATGGGAAATTGGCAATACGGGATTCGAAATGATGCTCTCCTCGGAATTGCCGGAAATCATCTTACAACAAGCTGTGCCGGTCGCAAGGCAGATCATCGAACGGATGGGACTCGAACCGGAGCGGATCCGTCACTGGGCTCTGCATCCTGGCGGACGTGCGATCATCGACGCCCTGCAGAACGGCCTGCACCTGACCGATGAACAAACCGAACCGTCTCGCGCCGTCCTTCGTCAGTTCGGCAACATGTCGTCAGCCTCGATTCTCTTTGTCCTGAAAGAGCTCTTTTCCCGCACCCACCTGGAAGAGAATGATTGGCTCTGCGCGATAGCGTTCGGCCCTGGACTGTCGATGGAACTAGCGTTCCTGAAAGGGATTTGATGCTGGGCGCCCGCAGCACCTACCGGGAGATCATGGACGACATGTCGATCACCGACGATCGGATCGACGCCGCCTTGGAGGAATTGACCGTGATCAACCGTCTTCTCGGGGGTGACAGGGTTTCCATTTCGGGCATTGCACGGATAACCGGATCAGCGCCGACCAATCGTCCGCTCCGCATTCTGGATTGTGGCGCGGGAGGATCGGACCTCGTGCACGCATTGAAAGCGCTCGCTTGTCCCGTCCAGGTTACCGCCCTTGATCTGAATTTCCGCGCCTGCCATTATTCCGGGAAACAGCTTTCGCCGTTGAGTGTGGTGAACGCATCGGCATTTCGACTTCCATTCCGGGAGCGCTCATTCGATATTGTTCATGCGGCGCTGTTTTGTCATCATTTCAATGAAGCTGAGTTACGGTTGATCCTCACCGAATGGTCACGCGTGGCGCGCATTGGCATCGTCATCAATGATCTGCGACGGTCAGTTCTGGCATTGCTTGGCATTACGCTCTTGACGAGGCTCTTCTCACACAGTGCGATGGTTCGGCATGACGGCCCGCTTTCCGTGCGGCGCGGATTTCTGAAGAAGGAATTGTCCAACATCGCCTCTGGATTCGGAGAGGTGACCATCACGCGCCATTGGGCCTTCCGGTGGCTCATCTCAATAGCCCTCACCGAAGGACGACTTGGCGGAATCCGTATATGATATTGTTGTCATTGGTGGTGGACCGGCCGGAGCGACTGTGTCACTCCAGCTGGCACGTGCCGGCTATTTCGTCTGCCTGGTAGAACGTCGCGCATTCCCGCGTGAGACCCTCTGCGGTGAATTTCTTTCCCACGAGGTAGTCGGCATCATACACGACCTCGGCATCGATCGCGAATTCCTCTCGCTTGGCCCGTCACCGATTACGCGGTTTACGCTGTGTCCGGATCGCGGCCCAATGGTCTCTGAGCCGCTCGGTTTCACAGCGTATGGCCTGAAGCGCGGAGCGTTCGATCAGCTACTGCTCAACGCGGCGATCAAGAACGGAGTCCATGTGCTGCAGCCGGCCGATGCTGAAGAGATTGTCCGGAGTGGGGAGGGTTTCGAGATTCATTGTCGTACGAACGACACACCGCTGACACTGCACTCACGATGGTGCATCGGGGCTTACGGAAAGACTTCACCGCTTGACAGGCGGCTACGGCGTCCATTTGCCGGAGCGCGCACGAGGTTTAACGGAATCAAGTTCCACGTCCCGTCAACGGCACTGACAGGAATCAGCGCGGATGAGATTTGGATCTTCACAGGGCCAGGGATGTACTGCGGTGTCAATCACGTGGATGGCGGATTGGCCACAATTTGTTTCCTCGAACGGAGAGCGGGCGACAATTTGCCACCGCGGGCACGCCTGCGTGAATTGATGGCAGCAAACAGACACTTTGCATATGTCATGGGCAGGTCAGCGATTGCGGCGGTGGGAGATGCGCCAGTCTACGGGACAGGAAACATCTTTTTCGGAACGCGAAACCTCGTGGAGAAGGGCATATTCATGATAGGCGATGCGGGCCGGGTGATTTCACCGCTTGCCGGTGATGGTATCGGCATGGCGCTTCAAAGCGCGCAATTGCTGGGTACACTCTTTGGAGAACGCCGTCGCGCGGGTCCCGATGCCCGCGTTCTCGAGTCAGAGTATTGCAGACGATGGGAGCGGATGTTCAATTCACGATTACGTGCAGCGGCCGCGTTGCAGCGAATCATGCTCTCCACGCCGCTGCGCCGCCTCGGAATCGCTTTCCTTTCAATATCTCCTTCGTTGCTTCGGGCCGCCATCGGCATGACGCGTGGGCGCACCGACCATCATTGAGTAAGCCAATCCGGACGCCAGTCTCCTGAGCGCCGTCAAAGCGTCACAGTGGTCTCATCTTTTCCGGTAGGCGAAATGAATTTAGCCTTACAGATGGAATGTTCCCTCACTTGTTTCCCTGCTTGATGAATGTGCCGTTGCGAAACTCCTCCATGGCGATCTGCAATTCCTCTTGTGTGTTCATGACGATGGGGCCGTGCCAGGCAACCGGTTCTCGAATCGGATTGCCTGACAAGAGAAGAAAACGTACAGGCGATTCCTTCGTCGTGACCGTGACTTGTTCGCCGTCGTCAAAGAGAATGAGATGCTCGTTGACAACCAGAGCGTTCCTGCCCTCCGTGAAGCACGCCTCTCCGCCAAAGATATAAGCGAGAGCGGTGTGACCTGATGGTATCGCGTGCGTGAACTCCTTGTTTGGAGGCATCATCACGTCGAGATACTCCGGTTCAATAACCACGTCGCGTACGGGTCCTTCTGTGCCATTCACTTTGCCTGAAATCACTCTGATCGTAACACCGCCCGGTAACGACACTTCGGGAATTTGATCATGGGTGACCTCCCGGTAACGCGGATCCATCATTTTCTGTGAGGCAGGGAGGTTCGCCCAGAGTTGAAAACCCCACATGAAACCGTTGGGATCACCGTTCGGCATTTCCTGATGGATAATGCCGCTTCCGGCTGTCATCCATTGTACATCACCAGGCCCGATAGTCCCCTTGTTTCCCATGCTATCACCATGGTCAACGGTACCACGCAGGACGTATGTGATCGTCTCGATTCCCCGATGCGGATGCCACGGGAATCCTTTGATGTACTGCTCGGGATCATCGCCGCGAAAATCGTCGAAGAGCAGAAACGGATCAAAGAGTTGGGTATCGCCAAATCCAAAAGCACGTTTGAGATGGACGCCAGCACCTTCAAGCGTTGGTTTGCTCCTGATGATCTTCTGGATTTTTCTGTTCTCGCTCATCTCTAACTCCTCTCAATTACATAATGAGTTCTCGGAGGCAGCAATAGTGCAATTTCAAATAAATCATCTTGCAGTTTTCATCGCGGAGACGCCGAGACCGCATAGAATCGCGGAGAAAATAGTCGATACCTCTGCGTACCTCCGCGAACGGAGTTTATCCCGACGTCTTCTGTCGGGACGTCTCCGCGTTGAGAACCAATAACAAAAAAACGCAATATTACTTTCTAGACATGGCACGAGCGTCATAGATCCGCTGTCGGTAGGAAGCGGGGTGGCTTCCGGAATTTCGTCGCCTGTTCGAACGCGAACGCCAGCCTGATCAACACCGGCTCGCTCCACGCCCTTCCAAAGAACGAAATCCCAACGGGCAGCCCAAAGACAAATCCCGCTGGAACCGTAATATGCGGATATCCCGCCACAGCTGCCGCGGTCGAGCTGCTGCAGAGAAAATGGTCGCCGGTGACGAGGTCGGTGACCCACGCCGGACTCTCGGTGGGAGCGATCAGTGCGTCGAGCTTGAACTTGTCCATGACGGCATCGATGCCTTCAGCCCGCGAAAGTCGAAGATTCTTGTCGCGAGCTTCGATATACTCTTTGTCGGTGAGAGGCCCGCGTGCTTCCGCTTTGATAAAGGTCTCCTGGCCGAAGTACGGCATCTCTGTTTTCTTGTTGCGCTCATTGAACTCGATGATCTCCTTCAGCGAGTGAACCGGCGCTCCCGGTCCGAGACGTGCGAGATATGCATTGAGATCGGCCTTGAGATCGTACTGCAGGACTGTCCCCTCGGCGTCTCCGAGCTGACCTAACGCGTCACTGTCTGCCGGATCAACGATGACCGCGCCGTTCTTTTTCAGAGCGTCGAACGCTTCCTTCATTAATGCATCAACTGCACCATGGAACCCGAAGTATCTTCGAACGACTCCAATTCTCGCTCCCTGCAAGCCCTTTGGGTCGAGAAACTGCGTATAGTCGGCGAACGATTTTCCACGGCTCTCTTCTGTTGCCTTGTCTTCCGGATCGATTCCTGCCAGAGCGCTGAGCACTATGGCAGCGTCACGCACCGTTCTTGTCATGGGTCCGGCGGTGTCTTGGGTATGCGAGATGGGGATCACTCCAGTGCGGCTGACCAATCCAACGGTCGGTTTGATTCCCACGATACCACAGATCGACGATGGGCTGACGATTGAGCCGTCCGTTTCCGTTCCGACTCCAACGACGCAGAGGCTTGCAGCAACAGCGGACCCCGTTCCTGAGCTTGATCCTGAGCAATTGCGGTCGAGCGCGTACGGGTTTTTCGTCAATCCGCCGCGTCCGCTCCATCCGCTCGTGGAACGACTGGCGCGGATGTTGGCCCACTCGCTCAGGTTGGTCTTGCCGAGGATAACTGCCCCGGCGGCTCTCAGCCGTTGCACCAGGAACGAGTCAGCAGGAGGTCTTGAGCCGACAAGGGCAAGCGACCCGGCCGTTGTCGCCATCCGGTCCGCGGTGTCGATATTGTCTTTGATCAGCACCGGAATTCCGTGAAGAGGCCCTCTCGGTCCTTTTGCTTTTCGCTCTTTGTCGAGTTCGTCGGCATTCTTCAGCGCATCAGGATTGAGCTCGATGATGCTATTAAGAGTTGGGCCTTTTTTGTCGATTGCAGTGATGCGGGTGAGGTATTTTTGAGTGATAGAGCGGGCAGTGTACTTCCCGCTGCTCATTCCCTTCTGGAGTTCTGCGATTGTAGTCTCGTCCAGTTCGAAAGACTTGACTTCAGGAGAAGGAGGGGGGCAGGGGGAGGTCCCAGCCAGGGCCGGAAACGCTGCGACGGCTATTCCGCCGGTCAAGCCGGTTCTTAAGAAGGTTCGGCGATTCAGGTGACCAGAGTCGGACTTGGATTCCCGATTATCAGGCATGGCTTGAACTCCTCTATGGAAGTAGGAAGTAGGAAGTAGATTGACTGCCTCGTCCGTCAGATGATGCAAAGGGGCGTGGTGAAGGTCGCTTCTTAGTTCTTTATGAGCTTCACCAGGTACACCAACAATGTCCCTGCGATGCTAGCGAGAAGACCAACTGCAACACCGATAGCAACCTCAAAAGGCCATAGGTTGTGTGTCGTGGGATCCTGAATTATCTCAAAAAGCACTCTCGCAAGAACAGCCATCCCATAGCCCGCGCCCAGCAAACCGGCTGTGCGATGCATTGAAAGAGTGCTGAGCGCCGCGGGGAATCCTCCCGCAATAGTGCCGACACCTATCCATAGACCCAGAAACTCCGGGCTGGACAAATCAATACTTTCGTATGGAACAGGCCAAAGAGGCAGTCCCCCCGCAAGGAATCCCAGGAAGACCGCCGCAACCGTCCACCGCTTACGCTCGATCGCATCTTCTGAATTGATGGCTGGCATTGTTACCTCGAATACAAGACGTTTCGAAATTCGACGCTACTGTGCACTGTAATGAAAACCAGTTTCTAATCCTTCGGCACTGTTCGGTCCAACGTAAAGCGAGAATCTTCCCGGCTCAACAGTCCATTTCATGTCACGGTCATAGAATTTCAAATTCTCCGGAGTCAGAACGAAATGCACGCGTTTCGATTCACCGGGCGCAAGCGAGATCTTTTGAAATCCCTTGAGCTCCCGGCTAGGTCGTGTAACGTTCGCGACCTCATCCCTGGCGTACAGTTGAACAATCTCTTCGCCTGATCGATTCCCCGTGTTCTTTACGGTTACGCTGACAATCAGATTCTCTGCGGGTTTCAGGGTCTTCGCACTCAGCGCAAGCTGCGAATAGGAGAACGTCGTGTAGCTAAGTCCGTATCCAAACGGGTAGAGGGGGGAGTTTTTGAGATCAAGGTACTTCGATGTCCACTTTACAGAATCGACAGGTGGACGGCCCGTGTTCTTGTGATTGTAGTAGACAGGAACCTGTCCGGTGACACGGGGGAAAGAGGTCGTGAGCTTACCGCTGGGATTGTAGTCGCCGAACAGGACGTCGGCAATCGCGTTGCCGGTCTCGACACCGAGGAACCAGGTTTCGACAATTGAAGGAACGTTTTCTGCAATCCACTCAAATGCGAGCGGTCTTCCATTCATGAGTATGACAACGACCGGTTTTCCGGTTCCTTGAAGCGCACGCACAAGGTCTTCCTGGCTGCCGGGCAGCCCGATGTTGGAGCGGCTCTCGGCTTCGCCACTCATCTGTCCTGATTCACCAACGACCACCACGACGACGTCTGCCTGTCTGGCGATATCCAACGCCTCGGTGAACCCGCTCATGGATGGCTTCTCGATCTCACATCCTCGTGTGAAGAGCACTTTTGTGCCGGAACCAAGTTTGGCCTTAATGCCTCCAAGCACAGGGATGACATCCTCCGGTTTGCCCATGGCGTGCCATGGACCAAGCGTACTTTCCTTATCGTCAGCAAGCGGACCGATGATGGCCAGCGTTTTCAGGTCCTTCCTTAGAGGGAGAAGGTTGTTTTGGTTTTTCAAGAGGACAATCGACCGCTGAGCCGTCTTGCGTGCTGCTTCCCGATGCTCCGGAGTAAGTATGTCGCGTCGTTCGCGCCCGATATCGCAATTTCTATACGGATTTTCGAACAAGCCAAGTTGAAATTTTGCCCTCAACACTCGCCGGACTGCCTCGTCGAGCTCTGATCCAGTAATCCGATCTTCTCGCAGCGCGGCGGCAAGATGATTGTGATACGCATCTGCCTCCATATCCATGTCCACACCGGCTTTGAGTCCAAGAACGGCCGCTTCCTTGAGGTCGGCAGCGACTCCGTGCTGAAGAAGTTCGCCGATGGAGTTCCAGTCGCTCACCACGAACCCGTCGAACTTCCATTCCCCGCGGAGGATATCCGTGAGGAGCGTGCGGTTCGCGCTGCTCGGCATTCCGGCGATTTCGTTGAACGAGCACATCAACGATCCTGCTCCGGCGTCGACGGCAGCTTTGAAGGGAGGAAGATAGATCTCCCGAAGCGTGCGCTCAGAGATGTCGACCGTATTGTAGTCACGGCCTCCTTCTGCTCCACCGTATGCGGCAAAATGCTTGGCGCAGGCAAGAAGGGAAGTGGGCGATCTCAAGTTTGGTCCCTGAAATCCGCGCACACGAGCGGCGGCCACGGCAGAACCCAGATACGGGTCTTCACCGGCGCCTTCCGCAATGCGGCCCCAGCGTGGATCGCGGGCGATATCAACCATAGGTGAAAACGTCCAATGAACTCCTGCTGCTGTCGCTTCGGTCGCGGCGATGCGCTCTGCCTTCTCAATCAGAGCAATGTCCCAGCTGCACGCAGTCGCCAGGGGGATCGGAAACGTCGTGCGGTAGCCGTGGATGACATCAAAGCCAAAGAGGAGAGGAATTCTCAATCGTGATTCCTCCACAGCGATTCGTTGTACCTCCCGCGTGGAATTTGCGCCGAGGACATTGAGGAACGATCCAATCCTGCCCTGTCGGACAAGTGTTTTGCGTTGAGCGGATGTGCCACTATACTGCACGAGTTGACCGACCTTTTCGTCCACCGTCATTAACGAGAGTAATGAATCCACTCGCCGGTCGATGGACGATTGGGCGGATGCAGAACAGAATGGGAGGATGAACAAGAGAATAAGAAGCGATTTGTATTTCATGAGTTTTTCCAGCTGGTATCTGGACGGTTAGGTTCGTGAAGGAATATCGGAGCAGACTTGCTCTGTCCTAGTGAGATTTATTTCAATTAGATCATCTTGTGGTTTTCATCGCGCAGACGCCGAGCACGCGGAGAATCGCAGAGGAAGACGGCCAACGATCTCTGCGTACCTCTGCGGTCTCTGCGACTCTGCGTTAGAAACCCTAACGATCGAGAATTCAATATTTCTTTTTGGAAGTGGCACTGGCACCATTTCCTCTCATTACGGCTGAGCTTTCGCCGCAACATAAAGATATCTCAAAGGTGCAGGTCCTGTGTTGGCAATATAGTGCTCTGTCATCGGTGGGCAATACGCGACGACATTGGGTTTGAGGTTCAACGTTGGTCTCCCCGTGATTCGCATTTCACCGGTGCCTGAGAAAATAACGAGAACCTCCTCGTATTTTTTGGTCGAGTGTTTTTCCCCTGACTTGGAGGGAGCAAGAACCACAAGCCCGGATTCCATGCTGACGCTCTTGGGTGGGCCACCAAGAACTTCCTGATATTCGGTCGAATTCATGTTCAGTTCAATGACCGACG
>JACVXU010000121.1 GCA_015661185.1 Bacteroidota bacterium | reverse complement strand
GAAGCGGCAAGTATGGGCGTGCTGGATGGTGTAACGACCAACCCCAGTCTCGTGGCGAAAGAGGGGAAGGATCTCCGTAAGCTCCTCGAAGAGATATGCGCCATCGTGGACGGCCCGATCAGTGCGGAGGTGATCTCCACAGATTTTGATGGTATCATGAAAGAAGGACGGGAGCTCTCAAAGATTCACAAGAACATCGTTGTGAAAGTCCCCTTGATCAAAGAGGGGCTGAAGGCCGTGAAGGCTCTGAAAGCGGAAGGGATAAGGACGAACGTGACGCTCTGTTTCTCGCCAACGCAGGCGCTGGTTGCGGCCAAGTCGGGAGCGTATTTCATCAGTCCGTTTATCGGCCGCCTGGACGACATCAGCCATTCAGGGATGGACCTGATTCGCCAGATCGTCACCATCTATCGCAACTATCAGTATGAGACGCAGGTTTTGGTTGCGAGTGTGCGCCACCCGCTTCACGTCGTGGAAGCGGCGATGATCGGGGCGGATATTTGCACCATTCCATTCAAAGTCATCGAACAACTCATCAAACACCCGCTCACGGATATCGGTCTCCAGAAATTCTTGGAAGATTGGAATAAGAGCCAGAAGAAATGACCATGAGGAAAACTGCATTCACTGAAATCCACCGGTCGCTTGGCGCGAAATTGGTCGACTTTGCCGGATTCGAGATGCCCGTTCAATACAGCGGCATCATCGATGAACATCTCACAGTACGGAACAGTGTTGGTGTTTTTGACGTCACACATATGGGTGAATTTATCGTCCGGGGCAAGGATGCCGGTGCGTTCCTGCAACGGATGACAATCAATGACGTTTCCAAGCTCTTCGAGGGGCGTGTGCAGTATTCGGCGCTCTGCTACGATAATGGCGGAATTGTAGACGACTTGCTCGTCTATCACTGCGGTGATCACTACATGCTCGTGGTCAACGCGTCCAATACGCCTAAGGACTTCGAATGGCTGAAATCGCATCTCAGCGGCGACGTCGATCTGCAGGACCGCAGCGATGCCTATTCCTTGCTGGCGGTCCAGGGACCCCGTTCGCTTGCAACCTTGCAGAAGCTCACGAAGGTGAATCTTTCTTCAATCGAGTATTACCATTTCGTCCGCGGCACGCTCGCCGGTGTCGACATGATCATTTCCCGCACGGGCTACACGGGCGAGCTCGGCTTCGAGCTCTACTTTAGCTCAGGCGCGGCCCCGGGCAAGAAAGTCTGGGATGCGGTGTTTGAAGCCGGAAAGGAATTCGGCATCAAGCCGATCGGACTTGGGGCACGCGACACCCTGCGGCTGGAGATGGGGTACTGCCTCTATGGCAACGATATCGACCAGACGACGAATCCTCTTGAGGCCGGACTCGGTTGGATCACGAAGCTGAGCAAGGGTGATTTCATTGGAAAGAACGTGATTGCTGGAGTGAAGAAGGAAGGGCTGAAGCGCAAGCTTGTCGGATTCGATCTCTCCGAAAAAGCTGTTGCCCGACATGGATATCCGCTTGCTGTGAATGGTTCTGAAGTCGGTCACGTGACGAGCGGGACGTTTTCTCCCACGCTCGAGCGCGCCATCGGCCTCGGGTATGTCGCGACAGGATATGACGAAGTGGGGAAGTCCATTCAGGTGGTCATACGTGGCAGGGCGGTTGCTGCATCTATTGTGAATCCACCGTTCGTTCAGAAATCGTAGTTTCAATTAGACTGTTATCGCATGAAAATTGACGTCCGATTTGATCCGTTTGAGCTCGATGAGCTTGAGTTGCGCGGAAAGAACATCGTTGTTGTCGATGTGCTTCGTTCGAGTACGACGATTGCGGTCGCACTGAACAATGGTGCACGGGAAATCATCCCCGTGGAAAGCATCGAGAACGCGGTCAAGATCTCAGGGAGCCTTTTTGGAGACGTCACCCTGCGGGGCGGCGAGCGCAATGGGAAGACCATTCAGGGTTTCAACCTCGGGAACTCTCCGTTGGAATACACCGAGGCTACCGTCAAGGGGAAATCAATCATCTTCTGCACGACGAACGGATCGGTGGCAATGTACAAGAGCAGATTCGCACAGAATCTGGCCATTGGGGCCTTCGTCAATATCTCCAAGGTCATTGAATTCATCAAAGAGATCCGGCAGGATTTCCACCTGATCTGTGCGGGGCGGGCGAATTCGTTCAGCAACTTCAGCCTGGAAGATTCGGTGTGTGCCGGTATGATCGTCCACAAACTCTCCGCCGATAAGTCGGTCGCGCTGGAATCGACAGATTCTTCCCTGGCTTCCCAAGCGCTCTACAAGTCGTATGGCCGGTCCCTGCTCAAGATGATGAAGAACACCGAGCACGGTCGATACCTGACTGAGATTGGTTTTCTGGAGGATATCAAGATCGCGGCAGCGGAAGATTCATACCCCATTCTCCCCGTTCTCAGCGGGAATGTGATCAAACTCCGGCGCGATGATGCGCGCCATGCCGACGGAGAGACACCGTCAACCTCCAAAGTGAGCGCATAACCCGCAGCACAAACGTATGGCCGAACCGCAAAACCAGCTAAAAGAGACGTTGAAGAAAAAGAACCCCGATCGTCGCCGGCAAATCTGGTCGTTCCTTGGGATTCTCTTTTCCTTCATGCTGCTCCTGAGCCTCGTGTCCTACACTTCTGCCGATCAGGCAAATGGGCAGGTACGGATCGTGGACCTCTGGAAGGTCTTCACGCCGGACGAAGCACTCCAGGCGCAAGCGGATAGGACGCAGAATCTCTTGGGCCTTCTCGGGGCAGTACTCTCGAATTGGTTCATCAATTCGACCGTCGGCTATTCCATCATCATGCTTCCGTTCTTTGGTTTGGCCTGGTCGTGGTACCTCCTCCGAAAGAAGGAACTTCATAAGCTTATCCTGGCGACGAACTATGTCGTGGCTGTAGCTCTTCTGTTTTCTGCCCTCATGGGATCTGTGCGCCTGATCGGAGAAGTTTCCATCCTCTCGCCGGAGTGGAGCGGGACGGTCGGCGATTTCGCGGCAAACACTCTCTACAAGTTGATCGGTCTGGTGGGAAGTTTCATCCTTCTCCTCGGCCTCCTGACGGTTGTTCTGACACTCCTGGTCGACCTCGATATCCAGCAGACGTATGAGCGTCTTCAGGAGTGGCTGGGTCGTGTCTTGGCGTGGATCCGGAAAAAGCGGGCTGAATCAAAGATCGAAGTGAAGAAAGAGGAAGAGGCGCCTATACCGCGGCGGTCGGTCGAGATCAAACGGGAAAGTCCGGAGCACATCCCTCCCCCGCCGATTCCCAGGAAATATCAGGTCAAGGATGAACAGCCCGAAGTTGAACCGCCCATTCTCCACGAAGAAGACGAGGAAGGACGTAAGAAGCCGGAAGGCGATCTGTCGCTTGATATCAACGAACCGGTTCAGGAAGAGGAAGTCAACTTCGATGAGCGCCGGGCTGTGACAGAGGTGGAAGAAGAAGAGATCGACTACGTCTTCCCTTCTGTTGAACTCCTCGATGTCGCACGCGCTTCAGAAGAAGTCGATGAAGAGGAGCTGAAAGCCAATGCGGAGCTCCTGCGGACGAAGTTGGCAGACTTTGGCGTCGAGATCGAAAGCGTTTCAGTGACACCGGGCCCGGTCGTCACCCTCTATGAGATCGTGCCGGCGACCGGGGTCAAGATAAGCAGGATTGAGAGTCTTCAGGATGACATTGCGCTTGCTCTCAAAGCGAAAGGAATCCGTATCATTGCTCCGATTCCTGGGAAGGGGACCGTCGGTGTTGAGATTCCGAATCACAATCCCGCTCTCGTGACGCTGCGCGGTATCATCAACTCGTCGAGATTCCGCGATTTCAAGGGTGCCCTGCCTCTGGCCATCGGAAAAACCATCACGGGAGAAGTGTGTGTCGATGATCTGGCCAAAATGCCGCACCTTCTTATCGCAGGGGCGACCGGCTCAGGCAAGAGTGTCGGTATCAACACGATCATAACGAGCCTAATCTACCGGCTCCATCCTAGCGATGTCAAATTCATTATCATTGACCCCAAAAAGATTGAGCTCTCACAGTATGGAAAACTAAGCAAGCATTTTCTCGCAGTGTCGCCGGACATTGATGAAGAGATCATCACGACGCCCAACAACGCCGTGCTGGCATTGAAAAGCGTTGAGATCGAGATGGAGAAGCGGTATGATCACCTCGCTGCGGCGGGAGTCCGAAACATCGCAGACTACAATGAGCGGGTCAAGGCTGGTCGATTGCATGACACCGAGACCGTGAAGCATCGAAAGCTGCCGTATCTCATTGTTGTGATCGATGAGCTGGCGGATCTCATGATCACGGCGGCGCGTGATGTGGAGGAGCCGATCGCCCGCCTCGCTCAACTCGCCCGTGCCGTTGGAATTCACCTCGTTCTTGCCACACAGAGGCCGTCCGTCGATGTGATCACCGGTGTCATCAAGGCGAACTTCTCGGCCCGCATTGCCTACCAGGTTGCTTCAAAAACGGATTCCCGAACGATCCTTGACATGAACGGTGCTGATCAGCTGCTGGGAAACGGCGACATGCTGTATCTCGCTGCCGGCAGTCCCAAGCCGATTCGCATCCAGAACGCATTTATCTCCGCTGATGAAGTGGAGCGCGTCGTCAGTCACATCGCGAAGCAAAAAGGATACAGCCGACCGACTATGCTCCCTTCGGTGTTCGAAAAGAAAAAAGGGGGCGGCTCCGCGGCTGGCGCGTCGACAGACGAACTATTCGAAGAGGCTGCGAAAATCATTGTCCGCCACCAACAGGGATCGGTCTCTTTGCTGCAGCGAAGACTGAAGGTCGGATACTCCAGGGCTGCCCGTCTGATTGACGAACTGGAGGCGGCTGGCATCGTGGGGCCGTTCGACGGAAGCAAGGCGCGTGAGGTTCTTGTGGAAACTGATGCCGAACTTGATATTATCCTGAGGAGTTTGTGATGCGACGATATTGGCTCGGCCTGTTGTTCTTCAGCGGCGTTGTCGTTGGGCAACCGAAGGAGTACTCTGTCAAGGAGATCACGGACAGGATGCAGAAGAAGTACGAGTCGATCCAGGATGCGTCAGCCCGCTTCACCCAGCACGTCAGGTTTGGCTTCTCGAAGATCGAGCAGAGTTTTGCCGGAACGCTCAAGATGAAAAAGCCAAACAGGTACAGGGTTGAAACGGAGTATCAAACCCTAGTCACGGACGGGACCACCGTGTGGTCGTTCTCTCCGGTGAACAAACAGGTATTGATCGATCGGTACAAGGAGACGCCGGATTCATTCACGCCGGAACAATTTCTCCTGAATTTGCCGTCGAACTACTATGCGACGCTTCTTCAGCCTGAATCGGGATCCGAGAAGTCTGTGATTACCCTGAAGCTTGTGCCAAAAGACGACCAATCCTTCATCAAATCGATGAAAGTCTGGGTGGACGAAGGATCATGGGTTGTCAAAAAGGTTGAGATGCTTGATGTGAACGATACGGAGAAGACCTACACCGTTCAGGAAATCAAGATCAACACAAACCTCAGGGATACAACCTTTGTGTTCACGCCGCCTTTGGGCACAGAAGTCGTCGACCTGCGCTAATCATCGATCGCCTCTCATGCCATCACGACTCAAGAAGTTCCTTCAGACTGCCTTCGGATTTCTCCTCGCGGGGTTGTTTCTCTACCTGGCGTTTCGCGGCGTTCGCCTCGGAGATCTCTGGGCATCGTTGCAGGATGTCGACTACCTCTGGGTCGCGCTTCTTGTTCCCATCGTCGTCTCCAGCCACTGGCTGCGGGCGGTGCGCTGGTCCTATCTACTCTCACCAGTAAAAGAGAATATTCCCACCCGCAACTTGTTCTCCGCCGTGATGATCGGATTCATGGTGAACAACATCCTTCCGCGTGTGGGCGAAGTGACCCGGGCATTCGCCGTCGGGAGATCCGAGAACATCTCGAAAAGTTCGGTGTTCGGAACTGTCGTTGTCGAACGGATCATTGACATGGTCACCTTCTTGTTCATCCTCTGTCTTGTCCTCTTTCTGTATCCCAATTCCCTGGATCCGTTTTTCAGCAATGTCGATGCCGTCAGGCCAATCTTTCTTGTCGGTTCGGTCGGGTTCCTGGCAATCTTCATTGTGCTCTTCTTTAAGGGCGAATCATTATTCCGCCTTCTCACGTACTTGAAGCGCTTCATCCCGAAGAGGTTTGAAATTCAGTATCAGCAACTGCTGGACTCCTTCCTCTCTGGTTTTGGCGTCGCAAAAATGCGCAGCAAGTACACGATGATCGTCGTCCTCAGTTTGTTGATATATTTCTTCTATGCGCTGAGCCTGTATGTGCCCTTCTACGCTTTTCAGACTCTCGCGGGCCACAATCTGGATTTCGGTGCATCGGTCATTCTTTTGACGATATCGACGATTGCGTTTGCGCTCCCGGCTCCCGGTGCTTTGGGCACGTATCATCAGTTCCTGTCTTTTGCCTTGACACGCCTCTACGGCGTGGATGAGGTCACTGCTTTGAGTTATGTCATTATCACGCACGAAGTGGGATATATCATCACCTCAGTTGTGGGATTATACTACTTTCTCAAAGATCATCTGCATGTTTCCGAGGTGGTCAACGGAACAGCCGACAACGGGATGGTTTGAACTATGAAACAGGTGACACAACATAACAAGACGGGCGAGCTGCGGGTGGAGCAGGTGCCGATTCCTGCGCTGAAACCGGGCTACGTCCTCGTGAAGACGCGATTCTCGCTCATCAGCGCCGGCACGGAACGGGCTTCCATAAACCAGCGGAAGGCGTCGCTTCTGCAAAGAGCCAAATCGCAGCCGGAACTCGTGCGGATGGTTCTCGACCAGGTCAAACAGTATGGGCTCATCAATACGTACCGACGGGTACAGACCAAGTTGGAAGCGACTGCCCCGATAGGATACAGTGTGTCTGGGACGGTGATCGCCACGGGGGGGAACGATTCGTCGATCAAACCCGGCGACCGGGTGGCGTGCGCAGGCGCGGGCTATGCAAACCATGCAGAGTATGTCGTTGTGCCGACACATCTTTGTGCGAAGATCCCCAAAGGAGTTGGCCTGGACGATGCGGCGTACACGACCCTGGGTTCGATCGCACTGCAGGGCATCCGCCAGGTCGATCCGACACTCGGCGAAGTTATTGTCGTGATCGGTCTCGGGCTCCTCGGTCAGCTCACCATCCAGATGCTCAAGGCGAACGGATGTTTTGTCATTGGGATCGATGTTGACGATGCAACGGTGAAGCTTGCCCGACAGTCTGGCGCCGACGTTGCGGTGCGGCGGGATACGGGCGAGGCGAAGAATGTCATCAGGGCGGCTACGAAAGGATCGGGCGCTGACGCAGTTATTATCACCGCTGCGACTCCAAGCAACGACCCCGTTGCATATGCCGGAGAATTGTGTCGTGAGAAAGGACGAGTAGTGCTGGTCGGTGATGTAGGTTTGGAGCTTCCGCGATCACCGTATTATTTGAAAGAGCTTGATTTCAGACTGTCGCGGTCTCTCGGTCCAGGCCGATACGACCCTGAGTACGAGGAGAGAGGAAAGGATTATCCCGTTGCGTACGTTCGCTGGAGCGAGAACCGCAACATGCAGGAGTTTCTCCGTCTCCTGGCAACCCGGCAAGTCAATCCGCAGAGCCTGACGACGCACCGATTCGCGCTCGATGATGCCAAGGCGGCGTATGCGTTGATCACAGGTGTAAAGTCAAAGAAGCGTGAACACTTCATCGGTGTCTTGCTTGACTACGGAGAAGGGGAGTCTGAATCGCTCGAAGAACTGCCGCGCTCAGTGAGAGTCACAGCAAGACAGGGCGACAAGGGTTCTATCGTGTCCCGTGTTGGGTTCATCGGCGCCGGGAACTTCGCGCAGGGATTCCTCATCCCGCATATCGAACGCTCCCGTTCTACGCAGCTTGTGAGTGTGTGCACCGGCAATGGCCTCAACGCCACGAACGTTGCGCGGACATTTGGCTTTGAGAATGCGACAAGCGATCCCTCAGAGATCATCGGCAACGAATCGATCAACACGGTGTTCATTGCCACGCGCCACAATCTGCATGCTTCGTTGACGATTGATGCATTGCGGGCGGGCAAGAAGGTGTTTGTTGAAAAGCCCCTTGCACTGACAGCCGGTGAACTCAAGGAAATCCAGAAAGCGTACGAGTCCGCGTCGGCAAACGGAAAAGATCCTCTGCTGATGGTCGGATTTAACCGGAGGTTTGCACCGCAGGTCCAGCATGCCAAACGGTTCTTCGAAAACGCCGTGGGCCCGTACGTGATGCAGTATCGCGTAAGCGCAGGATTTGTCCCCCGGACGCATTGGACACGGGACCCTGTCGAGGGTGGGGGGAGAGTACTTGGCGAAGTCTGCCACTTTATCGATCTTATGCAGTACATCACCTCATCGCAGCCGGCGAAGGTTTTCGCTGAGGCGCTCTCCGCCGCTTCGGGGGGTACTGCGGATGATGATTCGGTTGTCATCACTGTGAAGTTCCTCGATGGATCGGTCGGGACCATCACCTACCTGGCGAACGGCGACGGATCCCTTCCGAAAGAGAGATTGGAGATCTCATCGACTGGCCGAACAGCCGTGATCGATAATTTCCAGCGGTTGTCTCTTCACCAAAACGGCAAGAAGCGCGAATTCAAGCTTTCGAGCGTCGACAAGGGACATCGCGAAGAGGTGCGTGCATTTCTTGCTGCTATAGGGGAAGGGAAGGCCTCGCCGATCCCATTTCAGAGTCTCGTGGCAACGACGCGCACCACGTTCAAGATCATCGAATCATTACAAGTCGGTGTGCCCGTATCGCTGTGAGACGAGTGAGTCCTTCGGCCCGATACGCGACGTTGCTCATACTCTGCTTTCTCGTACGGCCGCTGAATGCGCAATCCACCGCGGGCGAGAGCGGGAAACGGTTCTTTGATTTCACCGTCGGCATGGGGGTCGCTGCACATTCCGCCCCGTCGATTGTCAGCTACATCAACGCCGTTGCGCAGCCGTTTCCCAACCAGAAAGTGGACCAATTCAATTCGGCCGCGGAATTCTATGTCGTACCGGAGCTCCAGGTCTCAAAGGAATGGAGCGCGGCGGTGGAATACAGCCTTCTCATCAAGTCGTACTCGCTTGATGACCGTTCGGGATTTTCGCGGTCCGAGATGTCCTATGAAGTTCACATGCCAACGGTTCTCGTCCACTACCTCGTATTCGGCGAAGGATACAGAGTGAAACTGGGGGGCGGGATCGGATACCATTTCGTACGCTTCGAACAGAGGTTCCCGACGATCGGTAGCGGAGAGACACTGCGAAGTGAGGGGCTCGGTTTCAAGCTTGATGCAATCGGGAACACAAAATTTGATGAAACGTTCTACGGAAGCATAGGAGTCGATCTGCGCTGGGATTTCCTCGGCACATTGTCGCGCAGCGGGGAATCAGCCCAGGTCGCGCGAAGCGGCGCGGCACTTCCCAGGATGAGTTTCTTCAATGCGGGAGTGAAGTTCGGTATTACATTCCAACTTTTCTAATAGTTAACCTGACTCAAGTTGACCGATACAAAGGGGCTAAAGCCCGATGTTTTTTGTTTTCAATGTTTTCCCGACCTACCAGCCCGACAGACGCTGTCGGTCTGGCGGGAAGGTTGGGGCAATTGCCACGCTCTTCAGAGCGTGGACCGACAAGCCTTCTATGACGATCCTCCAGGCTATTATTCTTGGTTTGCTTCAAGGGCTTACGGAGTTCCTTCCTGTCAGCAGCTCCGGCCATCTCGTCCTCGGTCAGTACCTCCTCCAGGTCGAGAATCCGGACATGCTCTCGTTTGACGTCTTCGTGCATTTCGGGACGCTCATTTCGGTTTGCATCATATTTCGAAAGGACATTGGACAGATCATCCTGTCGCTCTGGAACGCAGTCCGTACGAACTCGATGAGGGCCGCCTATGAAACAAACGAGTACGTCCGACTTGGTTTGGCGATTGCCGTCGCGTCGATTCCTGCGGCGGTCATCGGCTTGACGTACCGCGACGAGATCGCAGAGGCGTTCCGTGATCCGAAGCTCGTGTCGGTCAATCTCGTCGTCACAGGTCTCCTGTTGTTTCTCACCCGCTTCCCGAAAGCAGTTCAAGGAAAGCGCATAGGACTTGTAACAGGATTTATCATCGGGATTGCTCAATCTGTTGCTATTTTGCCCGGGATTTCGCGCTCAGGCGCAACCATCAGCACCGCTATTTATCTGCGGCTCTCACCGCGGCTTGCGGCGCGGTTTTCATTTCTTCTTTCGATCCCAGTCATTGCCGGCGCTGCGTTGCTGGAGTCGAAAACCGTTATCCGACAGGGAATGGAGATAGGCTTCGGATCTTTCATCGTCGGAATGCTCGCTGCAGCGTTGATGGGATATGTCGCAATCAAAATCCTGCTCCGAATTATTGAGAGCGGCCGGTTCAGTTGGTTCGCTTTCTATTGCTTTGCGATCGGTATCGCGGGATTACTTGCTCTCTGATAGAGGGATTCGATGAAAAGATCATTCATAGCGTCGCTCGCCTTTTTTCTCCTCATCACAACAGAAGGGTGTCAGAAGAAAACCGTGAATGCCACACTTGAAACCTCAAAGGGAACGATTGAACTCGAGTTGTATCAATCAGACGCCCCAAAGACCGTCGCCAATTTCGCAGGCCTTGCCGAGCAAGGATACTTCAATGGAATCATCTTTCATCGGATTGCCAAAGGATTCGTGATCCAGGGAGGCGATCCGACCGGGACAGGAACCGGCGGGAAGAGTATCTACGGAAAGGATTTCGAAGATGAACTGAATCCTTCGACCCCGTCTTACCAGGCCGGCTATGTCCGCGGCACACTCGCTATGGCTAACCGTGGCCCGAACACGAACACGAGCCAGTTTTTCATCATGCTCAGGGATGTCCCGGGTATGCCGAAGAACTACACGATTTTTGGAAAGGTTGTGAAAGGACTCGATGTCGTGGATTCCATAGGCGCGGTGGACATCAACCCCCAGATGGGTTCAAACGACGGAAAACCCAAGGTGGATGTGGTGATTAAAAAGGTAACAGTGCTGAAATAAATCATTGGAATCTGGCGATCTAACCATCGGGCCATCTGACCATCGGTTTGTTCTTGATGAACTTCAAATCAGATGGCTCGATCACCCGATGGCCCAATCACCCGTTTCCCCGATCCCCTATGACCTACGCTGAATTCCAACAATCCATCAAGTCGAACCGCTTCGCCCCAATCTACCTCTTTCATGGAGAGGAGGACTTCCTCATCGATGAAGGAATTCAACTGATCATTTCGAAGGGTCTTGACGAGGGGACGAGAGGTTTCAACCTCGACGTTGTGTACGGCAGCAAGGTGGACGCAAAGGACGTTGTGGGACACGCGTCATCGTTCCCGATGATGAGTTCGAGGCGTGTGGTGGTCGTAAAAGAATTTGAGAAGCTCGCAACCACAGAATCAGCGAAGGAAATCGTATCCGCATACATCAACAAGCCGCTGGATTCGACCGTCCTCGTGCTGGTGTCTCTGGATCCCGATTTCCGGCGCAAACCGTTCACCGATCTGAAGAAGCGGGCTGAGCTGGTTGAGTGCAAGCCGCTGTACGATAATCAGGTCCCCGGCTGGATTGCCGACCGCATCCGACAGCAGGGGAGGGAGGCAAACGCAGAGGCGTGCCAGCTTATCCATTCGTTTGTGGGCAATTCCCTGAGGTCACTTCAGAACGAAATTGACAAGGTCTTTGTCTTCATCGGGGACCGGAAGAAGGTGTCCGTGGAGGACATCACGGCGGTTGTCGGTGCCACAAAAGGGTATACGATCTTTGAGCTTCAGAACGCGATCGGTCGCAAAGATTCCAAAGAAGCCATCAAGATTCTCGAGCGCATGCTTGAAGCGGGTCAATCCCCCCAGTTGATTATCGTAATGCTCACGAGGTTTTTCACTCAACTCTGGAAGCTCTCTGATACGAGAGCCCGAAAAATGTCCGAGCAGGAGATTGCTCGTGAAATCGGCGTGCCGTTCTACTTCGTCAGACAATATGTCGGGTTTCGCTCCAACTTCGGTGCTGAGCAGATTGAGCAGAACTTCAAGTCCCTTCTCGAGGCCGACACAGTTCTGAAATCGACTTCGCGCAATCCTCATCTTGTTCTCGATCTGCTCATCCTTTCGCTCTTGCATCATTCCCCTGAATCCGTGGGTGCGTCGCTCTAGGATGCGAAAAAACGGCTTTTCCACGCCATCCGACTCGCCCCGCCACGCGGGGTAAACCCCGTTCACGGGGTAAATCGGACGGCTCGTTTTTTACGAAACCTGCCCGTCCCGAAGGAGGAGGCTTTTGAAACGGAGTCCCTTCGGGAAAGGGTTTCGCATTTTCAAAGACGTCCCCGCCAGCCTCATGAAATGCATCGAGGCGGGCTGGCCCGCCAGACCGACTTGGATCGGCGAAGTCGGGCTGGGACTTCAGTCGATGGCGAGATTCTTAAGAAACTTCCTAGACAATGCTCACCCAGTTTCTCATTGCTGCGCTTTTCGGTTTCATCATCGCGGTGGCATCCTACGTCGCTCGCTTCCTGACGCTCAGCGGTGCACTCGCGACGTTTTTTCTTGCTGTGATCATCTATGGCATCGGCGGATGGCAGTGGGCGGTGCCGATCGTCATCTTTTTTGTTCTGTCAAGCTTCCTTTCGAAGTACGGCCGGTCACGGAAAGAGCTGTTTGAACAGGTGTTCGAAAAATCAAGCACACGTGATTGGGGACAGGTCCTCGCCAACGGAGGCGTTGCGGGTTTGATCGCAGGTCTCTCCGGGCTTTTCCCTCTCTATGATTTCTATCCACTCTATCTTGGCGCTCTGGCCGCTGTCACTGCCGACACGTGGGGAACGGAGATTGGTGTGCTGACGAAAGGGAAGACCATCTCAGCCCTCGCGCTAAAATCAGTGGAGCCAGGAACAAGCGGAGGGATTTCAGAGTACGGAACAGTTGGAGGAGCCATCGGCGCGGCGGTGGTCGCACTCTCCGGGTATCCATGGTACACAGAACTGCGGACGACGCTTATCGTTGTTGTTGGCGGAGTCGCCGGCAGCCTCATCGACAGCCTGTTGGGGGCGACGGTGCAGGCTCAATACACGTGCGAAGTCTGCGGTACGATCACGGAACGGAAGATGCACTGTGAGCACACAACAGCGTTGTATCGCGGGGTGCGATGGATTGGAAACGACGTTGTCAATGGAATGTGTGCTCTGGTGGGAGCGTTGGTCGCGTGGGGGCTGATGCTGATTTAGGGCATGGAGGGACGTGCTCCGTCACGTCCGTACCGGAATGGTTACGACGGAGCGTGACCCTCCGTGATGGAGGACGTTCGGAGTTTACTCGTTAGTCAATATCGATGTCCTGGAGTGAAACTCCAGCATGGACCTCCTTCGACAGTGCAACTGTCGAAGAACAGCCCGGGAAAATGAAAACGTGGTGGACAAAATCCGTCAGCCTGTCCGACTCGTCGTTTTGCCCGCTCTCCCCATTCGGCCAGATGGGCGAATCGTTTCTTCAGTTCTTGGTCGCCTGTGCCGAGGGTGATTCGGAAGGCCCAAATCCTTCGATTGGTCAGCTTTTTTGGAAGATGAAAATGTACTCGTGCTTAAAAAGATAAAACCCGCCGGCGAGTGCCCGGAATCGCCATAACTCCTTCTGACTCCTCTTGCCTGTCGTGTCCTCAAAGTTCTTGATGACAATGCTCTTGAGTTTGTACCCCCTTTTCAGGACTTCGTTCATTAACATGAAGCCGAGCGGCTTCCATTCACCTTTTTCATATTTATCGCCGATGATGACGGCAAGAACCCGGCCAGGATCGAGTGCCGGTGTCACATTGTCGACGACCTTCCCAAATTGCGCTGCGAACTCTTCCGCCGTTCGGAAATTTGAGAGGTCGCGGCGATTTTTGCTGAACTGAATGATGTCATGGTATGGCGGATGAAGGATGACCAGCTGCACGGATTTCGCTCCGTACGAGTGCAATATCTGCCGGACGTTTAGCGTTCTGCTGTCGCCGACTTCCAGGCCGAGAGTTGTCGTACCAATCTCTGATTGCTTTCCCTTCAACCCGCGGCGCACTCTTCTCGCTACCGATGCCTGCAGCTCGAAGCCGACGCAGTTCCTTCCGAGCCGGCGGCATTCCAGCAGCGTCGTTCCACTGCCGGCGAACGGATCAAGAACCCACTCTCCCGATTTCGTGTACCGGAGCATCAGCTGCTGTGGAATCTGCGGAACAAAGTTTCCCCAATACCAGGCCGAGTGTCCGCCGCTTCCATCCCGCTTGTCCAGCAGCCAGAGGCTGTCGGTCAGAATGTTCTTGTACTCTTTCCATCGATTCAGGTTGATATCGTTGATTCTTCGTGTGTTCACCTCGACGAGCGACCGTTTCAATCTGTCCAGATAGTATCGTGCCCTGGGCAGAGTCTTCGCACGTTCGATCTGATTGAGCTCGGTGAGGAAATGATCCAGTGGGATGCTCGGGGGGGGACCTGCTCCGCGGTCGGTTGGATCGAGAACAAGAATCGGAGCATGGTTGGACGAAACGCTTTCCTTGAGCGACCTCACCCCTGTGCGTAAGGGGCGAATGCCTCGGACCTTGAGGAGACGCTCAAGCGTCCGAAGAATATCCGCATTGTTATGTGAGGGGGACGGGGCCATGTGACCGCCAACGGAGAATTCTGATTGTGTGTGAGCAAGATACAGATTTCTCCCGCTCATTGCAAAGAGGTGAATGTGCGAGCAGTGTCCTTCTTTAATAGAAATCTTTCATCGCAGAGACGCGGAGCACGCAGAGGATCGCAGAGGGTCCACATCTTAAGAATTTCTCCGCGTTTCTCCGCGAACTCTGCGTCTCCGCGTTGAAAACCACAATCAAATTAGGAGACTACCAATGTGCAGCCTCATCGCGGACTTTCTCTTTGATTTTGGGACGAAAAGAATTAGCTTTACTCGTACGCAACCAACCCGAGTCCTATTCCAATAACCCGAGTTGCCATGCTCAATTACATTTGGATCTCGCTCATAGCTATCGGTATCCTCGTCGCTGTCGGGAACGATGTCCGGGACGAAGCGCAGAACACGTACCGAAACGGAGTTCCCTTCGAGGCGTCCATCGTGATCCAGAAATCACCCACCCCTCTCAGGCAGACATGGGAGGGGGACCTGGTGCTGACCGCCGAAGCATTTAATTCATTCTACGGAATCACGTCAGCTACATCAGAAGTCCGCCAGCCGGTCGTCATCAGTGTAGCCCCTTCCGGTGAGTTGTCGATTGCTATGCCAATCGGTCCGGCCACCCCGGATCGGTGGAAAGATATGGCGAAGGCTGCCGCGAACAGAGAAAAGCTGACAGGCGTGGTGCAATCGATCGCGGTTGCGGGCGACCAGCAAACTGCGCGGGTGCGAATTGTTCTTGAGCCGATCCGTTTTGTGAAAATGAAGGCGGTGACGCAAGCAGCGCTCGATTATGCTTCAACAGCCGTTACAATCGCTTTGGGCCTTATCGGAATCATGGCACTATGGCTTGGTGTGATGAAGGTCGCGGAGGAGGCTGGTCTTCTGCGGATTGTCACCCGCATGCTCACGCCGGTAACGAAGCGATTGTTCCCCGATATCCCAACCGACCATCCCGCGATCGCGGCAATGATCATGAATATGGCCGCAAACATGCTCGGGCTCAGTAACGCGGCGACACCGATGGGACTGAAGGCGATGGAAGAACTGAACAAGCTCAATCCTAAAGTCGGGACTGCCACGAATTCCATGATTACGTTCCTGGTCATTAACACGGGCGGACTTATCCTGATACCAGCGACCGCAATCGCTGTCCGTGCGTCAGCCGGTTCGGCAAATCCCGGCATTATCATCGGGACGTCGATCTTCGGTGCGGCGTGCGCGACGGTCGCCGGTGTTATTGCAGCAAAACTTCTCCAGAGGCTGCCCCGATATAGGAGGGATTTCGAGCCAGAGCCCGGAAAGGAGGCGTCCAATGGGTGACCTCTTCCGCACGATCATCAATGCGATCTCTATCATGGCTATCCCGCTCCTTCTCTTTGTGTTTTTGGGGTGGGGGATCATCAAGAAGGTCCGCGTCTATGAAGTTTTCGTCGAAGGAGCAAAGGATGGCTTCTCGACGGCAGTCCGTATTATCCCGTATCTCGTTGCAATGCTCTGCGCAATCGGCATCTTCCGTGCCAGCGGCGCTTTGGAGTTGCTTACCAGCGTTCTGGCGCCTGTGACGAACCTCATCGGCATGCCGTCGGAGACGCTGCCGATGGCTTTCATGCGGCCGCTCTCCGGAAGCGGGTCGCTCGGGATCATGACAGAGCTCATGAAAGTTCACGGGCCGGATTCCTTCATCGGTGTTCTGGCATCGACGATGTACGGCAGCTCGGAGACCACATTCTACGTCCTCGCCATCTACTTCGGATCTGTCCAGGTGAAGAATACTCGTCATGCTGTGCCAGCTGGGCTCATTGCCGATGTGTTCGGTATGCTTGGGGCAGTCCTGATCTGTCGAATTCTTTTTGGAGTCTAAATGAGAACCCAGCCGAATCATTCGAGCACCTTCAGCGTCAGCCTTCTCTTGCTTCTCATGGCACAACTGTTGGACGCTCAACCTTTGCCGCAGCAACCGTCGAGGCTTACGCCGTTAAGGGATCAGCAGACAGTCACCGGCGGTATAGGAATGACAATCATCGATGGAAAGCCGTATTACCTCTTTCATCTGACGCCGGAACTCGCGTTTGGAAAGATCGGCATCGGCCTTGATGTCAACATCCGGATCGGCGAGGATGGAAAGGTCCGTCATGAGGATTTCAAGGACGCCTACAGTTACCTTCGCCTTATTCGGTACGTTCGTTATGGCGCAAAACACGAGCCGTGGTATGCTCGCGTCGGAGCGCTGGACTACTCGCGGCTCGGACATGGATCCGTCATGTATATGTACCGCAACACCGCGAGCTATGATCTGAGAAAGATCGGAGTCGAATTCGACGCCGACTTTCAGAAAATCGGTATCGAGACGATGTACAGCGACGTTGCAGGCAGAGGAATCCTCGGTGTCCGCGGGTACGCGCGGCCGCTTCAATTTACGAACGCCGCCTCAATTCCAATACTCGGAGGACTTGAAACGGGCGTGACCTTCGCGTCGGATTTCAACGCGAACGCTAACCAGACATGGGGAGATGCCGGAGGGACAGTGCGGCTTGCCCAACGCGGAGGGTCTCTCTCGATCGTTGGCGTAGATGTCGGACTTCCGCTCCTGTCGCACGAGATCGTCCGCTCAACGCTGTACGCTGACTACGCGAAGATTCTCACGTATGGGAGCGGTGCAACTGTCGGTATCAACCTTGAGTTGAGGGGACTCGGCCTTCTGACGCTGGATGCGAAATATGAGCGACGATTTGTGGGGAATCAGTTCCTGCCATCATACTTCGACGCGTTCTATGAACGAGACCGGTACCAGATGCTCGACACCAGCCGGTTTTTCAGCAAAGCACAACTGTTGAAGAACGTGCAATCGTTCGAAGGCTATTTTGGAGAGCTGTTGATTAGCATCCTCAACACATTCAATATTATCGGAGGATACCATTCGCCGGTTGCACGACCGAACGCCGGAACGCTGCATCTTGAAGTCGAGACATCGAAAGCCCTGCCCGGGATCCTTATCAGCGGCGGCTATGACAAGAAGAACGTTGGGTCCATTTTCAAACTTGATAACAACTCGCTCTTGTACGCGCAAGTCGGCTACAAAGCTGCTCCCTATCTTGTTGTTTCGGTGCTCTACGAATGGACATTTACCGAAGTGCGGGACGATGTGACGGGAAATGTGGTTGGCTATCAGCCGCAGAAGCGGATCGAACCAAGATTGGGATTCGTCGTTCACTTCTAGGGCTGCCGACCACCGAAATGTTGGGCTTTGGTGTTGCTTTTGTAGGGTTGTGTGGCTATCTTTTTTCCGCTCTCATGGGGCTGCAGCTCGAGAAACACACTCGACACGCCTTTCGCTGCATTCCTTCCGCGTTGTTCACTCATTTGAAAATCTTGCTATGTCCGTTCTGAACAAGCTGGTCGTCACTGCGATGCCGCTGATCCCGAAGGCCATCGTGGGTCGCGTGGCGCGGCGTTACATCGCTGGCTCAACGCTTGCCGATGGCGTCCGAACCGTCAGGCGGCTGAACGAGGCAGGCATGATGGCGACGATGGACCTACTGGGCGAAGACGTCAGGGATGACCGTGAGGCCAAAATGGTTCGCGAAAGCATCCTCCCCATCCTCCGGACAATAAACCAAAACACGCTGAACTCAAACGTTTCGATCAAACCAACGCAGTTGGGATTGAGTATCGATAAGGAACTGGGTTGTCAGAATATCCGCGCGATCCTCGAGGAAGCCCGGAAATTGGGGAATTTTGTCCGGATCGATATGGAAGATGCCCAGACAACAGACACAACATTTGAGATGTATCGGAGGCTTCGGAGCGAAGGATTCACGAACACCGGGGTCGTCATACAGTCTTATCTTCATAGGAGCGAGACCGATGTGCGCTCGTTGGTGAAGGAAGGCGCCAACATACGGTTGTGCAAGGGCATCTACAATGAATCTCCCTCAATCGCCTTCAAGGATCGCCAGGAGATCCGCAACAACTTCCTGAAACTGCTGCAAATCATCCTCGAGGGAGGCTCCTATGTCGGCATCGCGACCCACGACGAGGTTCTCATCGAAGGTGCCTTTGACCTTATTCAGAAACTTGGATTGAAACCGGCGCAATACGAATTCCAGATGCTGCTCGGAGTGCGTGAAGGCCGGCGTGATGAAATCGTTCGGGCCGGACATCGGCTTCGCGTCTACGTTCCGTACGGGGAGCAGTGGTACGCGTACTCCACACGCCGGTTGAAAGAAAACCCGGCCATGGCATGGTACATCACCAAAGCAATATTCGTTCGTTGATCCAGTTCTCTCAAACTAATAACGAAGGAGACTGATATGGCAGATACAAAGAGCGGTGGCGGTGGCGGATCGGTGTTCAGGCCGTTCGTTCCCGTCGAGACCGACATGAAGGAGTTTACGCTCCGTGCGCTCATCATCGGATTGGTGATGTGCGTGATTCTTGGAGCGGCGAACGCCTACCTGGGTCTCAAGGCGG
>JACVXU010000367.1 GCA_015661185.1 Bacteroidota bacterium | reverse complement strand
AAGCGAGCACGAACGCGGGTGCCTGCGAGGATTCCTCAGCTCCTGGAACCTTATCCCTGGCGCGTACAGAGCAAACCCCGGCTTTGTGGTCGGGGTTTGTCAAATTCGCACCCGGGACAATACTACTGCGCGAGCTCAGCGGTCACCGTTCCCCCTCCCATCTGTACCGGCAGCTTGCTCTCGATTTTCACGACACGGCGAGTATCCTTCGCAATCCAGAGCGTCGAGCCTCCTGCCTCCCCATCAGTCGGCGTGATTTCCACTTTGAACGCGTCAAACGCGCGCGATCCCACAGTGACTTTTTCTGGGCTGGTGACTTTGAGGGCCATGGTGCGCGCCTTTCCTCCCATGACGTCAAACTGACTTACCGTCGCTTTGTATCCATCTGCCAGCGGAAGCGTGCACACGGGAATCTCGACGCCAGCGCCGTCTGAGAGAACGGGCGAGGTAAGCTTAGCGTTTACCGGCATGTCTCTGCCACCCGCGGCGATCCCTCCAACAACCGCCGTCGGGGAGAACACCACCTTCACGGTCGCAGGACCCTGCTGTGCTGAACGACGCAATGGCAAGAGCGTACCGGCATCGAGGTCGAGCGTATCTGTTGCTGCTCCCATCGCTCCCGATGTCTGCTCGATGATCCGCCAGACATCCATGTTCTCGTGCATCGCCTTTTGAAGAGTCCGCGTCATTGCCATGTTCATTTTTTGACCCCCCACGGCGAACGACACATTGTACTTCAACGTATCCGCTTTTAGGAGACCTCCGTTAAATGTTGGCATTCCTTCTGCCGCCGACGCCGTCGGCACGAGGGCAATCGTCACGGTGTTCACATCGACGGTCAGCGCTTGAAGCTTCTTCTGGAGCTCCGCCGGGACAGATTCCTGGTATCGACCGCCGAGGTGCTTCGCAAAGAAGCGCTCCATCGCCGTGTAGACAGCAAGACGATTCTCTTTTCCCGCGAAACCATGCCCCTCATCGGGTGCTACCATGTATTCCACCTGACGTCTCAGGTCCCGCACTGCGATAACAATCTGGTCTGATTCACGTTTCTTCACCCTCGGGTCGTTGGCTCCTTGAATCACCAGGAGCGGCGCCTTGATGTTCGTCGCCGAATTCAACGGCGATTGCACTTCCAGCATTTTCTTTTCATCGGGTTTATCCATATCACCAACGCGAACCGCGAAGATTTTCTTCATGGGCGCCCAGTACGGTGGTATCGAATTCAACAATGTGATGATATTGGAAGGACCGACGTAGGAGATGCCTGCCGCGTACAGATCCGGTGTAAACGCCAAGCCCGCAAGCGTCGCATAGCCGCCATACGATCCACCATAAATAGCAACGCGCTTCGGATCGGCAATGCCCTCCTTGATGAGGTACTTGACGCCGTCGCTGATGTCATGCTGCATGAATCCAGTTCCCCACTGCTTGTTACCCGCGTTCAGGAATTTCTTGCCGTAGCCAGTGGAGCCGCGGAAGTTCATGTTCAGTACTGCATATCCACGATTTGTCATGAACTGCATTTCCGAATTATACCCCCACATGTTCCGTGCCCATGGACCGCCGTGAACCAGCATAACGGTAGGGAGGTTCTTTGCGGACACACCCTTCGGAAGGGCAAGATATGCCGGGATAGTCATTCCATCCCTCGCCTTGTAGCGGACCGGCTTCACGTGCGCAAGGTGTTCACTGGGCAGGTTTGGACGCGAACGATAGAGCAATTCTGCCTTTCCCGTTGTCCGATCATACAGGTAGCGTGAGCCGGGATCGACATCGCTGGAGACTACCACCATCCAGACGTTTTCATCCTCGGTTGTACCCGTGATGCCGATCTCACCGTCCGGAAGGGCTTTCTTCATCTTCGCGTAATCCTCCGCAAACTTTTTCTGTTTCCGGTAAACGCGAGTCCTGTCCCCCTCATAGAGGGTCGCAAGCAATTCATTCGTCACATCGGAGAAGATAGCGCTGCCAAAATCTACTTCGTTAATCGGATCTTTCTCAACGAGTGTCGTCTTCCCTGTGGCCAGGTCGAATAACTGAAGTTCCGTTTTATCGGTCTTGGCTCCCTTGTTGGTCTCGAGGTAAAACTTCTTTCCGTCGGGCGTGAACCGTACCGGTCCGCATGACTCCTCTGAATTCACCCTATAGAGAGAAACGAGCGTGTCCTTGTCGACGCGAAGAAGCTCCGAGCCTCCATCGTCGGTGACGCGTATGGCGAGCCGGAGGTTGCCATCCAGGTCTGTGGACCAGGCCGCAACGTTCTGGTTGTTTTCACGCAGCAGCGAGCGGTGTCCTGTAACGATATTCAGGCGGTACACGTCGTGCAGCTCGGCCTTCCGATCGTTTAAGCCGATGATGATTTCACTCGGCGTTTTCTTTGGAACATCATAGATCATCGCGCGTACGTTTTTCAAAGGCGTGAGATCGCGCGCTGCCGGAACGACATCTCCCGCTGCTGCAGGATCAACGGCGTAGATCCGGTAGTTTTCGTCACCCCCCTTGTCCTGCACATAGAGAACGCTCTTGCTGTCGTGTGCCCAGAAGTATTGCGTGACGGGCCGCGTCGTATCCGCTGTCAACGGATGAGCCTTGTCAAACGCTTCCCCACGCGCCTTCACCCAGATATTCCGGACATTCTTGAACGGTTTGAGAAATGATATATACTTGCCGTTGGGCGAAATTTGGGCACCCGAGATGACGGGATCTCCAAAAAACAGCTCGCGATCGATGATCGGCGGCTGTTGGGCCCAACAGAGGACGGTCGGCAAGGCCAAGAGTACAGCGAAGAGCAGTGTGAGACGTTTCATGGAAACCTCCAGTGGTGTGAGAGCTACGGTGAGGGGCACACGTAAGCAAAAGAAGATCGCGGACTGAATCAATACGAAAATGACCCCCTCATGGATCCGCTGATTTCAAGGCACAAAAACAATGAACCCCGGCTGTCTCATCGGGGTCCATCGGGTATCAATGCGACGGCTATGCTTTCTTGCCAGGGTTCACCCTCTTGCCGTCTCCTTTGGCTTTGAACCAAAAACGAGCGCAACCTCACTACGAGATCGGCGAGAGCGATACCTCTCTGTCATAGATCCAGCTAAACTTCTCCGAACCGGAAAACTTCACCCGTTCTGCAAGTTTCCGGTATCGATCCGCGAGACCGCACAGGTATTCCTGCGCTTTTGCCGAGCTATCCGACAATCCACTCAACCCCGCCACCTTCCACTCTTCTACCAGCGCCCCTATGATGTCTGCATAATCTTTCGCCGTG
>JACVXU010000120.1 GCA_015661185.1 Bacteroidota bacterium | reverse complement strand
CACATCTCAAGGAAGACTCTGAACTTCGCGTCTGGGGTGAGCATGCTATGAAGGGAACCAAAGGAGCGGAAGTGATTCCGGAGTTGAGACCGGAACCCGCAGATTACGTGTTCGAAAAGCGCACCTATTCAGCATTCTTCGAGACGGGCCTCGACCAATTGCTGCGTAGCCTTGGCGTCACGAAGTTGCATATCACGGGCCTACATACAAACATCTGTGATCGTCATACCTCTGCCGATGCATTTTTCAGAGGGTACGACTTGGTTGTTCTTCAGGACGGTGTTGAAGCATTCGATGAAAAAGTCCACACTGAAGGGCTTGACTATCTGAGAACGAACTACAAGGCTGAGATCAAGACAGTGAAAGAAGTAATCGAATCGTGGCAACAGCAACCGCTGAAATGATGCGCGATTGAGAATCCAGCGATTGCAGCCGGGGCGGCAGTTCGGGTCAAGAAACAACATCTTGCCCGCTCGCTTCGGGCTGTTGCTCCGCCCCGTGCTTGATGACTTTGCCATGGTGAATGTAGATTGCCTCCTCGGAAATGTCCGTGGCAAGGTCCGCAATGCGCTCAAGATTGCGGGCCACGAGAATGAGGGTCATTCCGGACGAGATGAAGTCAGGCTTTTCCATCATGAACGTCAAGACGATTCGCAGGATCTGATCCTTCAACTCGTCCACCTGATCGTCACGCGTGCACACTTCGCGCGCTTTCTCCGAATCCCCCGAGATGAAGCTGTCGAGGCTGTCCTTCAACATACTCACTGCAAGCCCTGCCATCCATGGAATGTCGGCCAGCACTTTGACATCAGGCCGACCTGCCAGGAGCGCGGCGCTCTGCGCAATGTTCACGCCATGATCACCAATGCGCTCCAGGTCATTGTTGATCTTGATGGCGCCAACCAGGAATCGCAGATCACCAGCCGCCGGTTGATACCGGGCGATAAGGGATATGGCCGCCTCCTCGATCTCAATTTCCATCCGATCAATCTCTTTGTCCATCGCAAGTGCAGTTTCAGCAGCAGCCGCGTCCCGCTTCCGTATGGCCTCGATCGAATGATTGATCAGGATTTCAACTTTTGTCGCCATCATAACCAGCTTCTGCCTCAACTGGTCCAATTCGACATCAAAATGTCTCTTGTCCATAGCACTCCCGTCTGAAAGTTAATGCCACTCCACCGCTGCTTCTTTCTTCAACCGTATTTGCCTGTGATATAGTCTTCCGTCAGTTTTTTCGTTGGCTTGGTAAAGACATCGTTCGTCTGGCCAAACTCGATCATTTCACCCAGCAACATGTATCCAGTGAAGTCCGACACCCTGGCTGCCTGCTGCATGTTGTGAGTCACGATGACGATGGTGTATTTTTTCTTCAGTTCCAGCATCAATTCTTCAATTTTCATCGTGGCGATCGGGTCCAAAGCCGAACACGGTTCATCCATCAAGATCACTTCCGGCTGCACCGCCAGAAGTCTGGCGACACACAACCGTTGTTGTTGATCCAGGGGCAATTCCAGAGCAGGGTGATTCAGTTTGGCTTTCAAAGGATCCCACAACCATGCCGCCCGGAGGCTCTGTTCGGCAATTTCCTTGAGCCGGGTTGCGTTACGCATTCCGGCCACCCTCAGTCCATAGACGACGTTATCGTAGATCGAAAGCGGAAAGGGATTCGGTCGCTGGAAGACCATCCCCACCCTTTTCCTCAACTCTGCAACCTCGATTGAAGTATCGTAAATATCCGAATCGTCCAGGAGCACCTTTCCCTTCACACGGACACCCGGGATGAGATCGTTCATCCGATTGAGGCACCGAAGGAGTGTTGATTTCCCGCAGCCCGATGGCCCGATCAATGCAGTGATCATGTTTTCCTGCACAGACATGTCAACCAGCTTCAGAGCCTGGAACTGACCGTAGAAGAGATCGAGAGAATTAATTTCGATCTTGTTGGAAATGATGCTCGCGTCCTGATGAGTACCCGTCATCACCCGAACCTCCCCGTGACGTAGTCATCAGTCTGTTTGTGGACGGGAGCGGTAAAGATGCGATCGGTCACTCCCATCTCGATCAATTCTCCCATCAGGAAGAATGCGGTTTGGTCCGCGATCCTCGCCGCCTGTTTGGTATTGTTCGTCACCAGTATGATCGTGTATTTTTTCTTCAACTCGGTCAATGCTTCCTCAATCTTGGCGGTCGAAATCGGATCGAGTCCCGAGCATGGCTCGTCGAGGAGTATCACTTCAGGTTCCATCGCCAGAACCCTGGCCAGACAGAGTCGTTGCTGCTGCCCCCCCGAAAGCCGAAGCCCCGACATGTCCAACCGGTCCTTGACCTCATTCCACATGAACGCTGCCGTCAGACTCTGTTCAACGAGTTCGTCAAGCCGGTCGTGGTTCCGTATGCCGGCCAGCCTGGGACCATAGACGACATTCTCATAGACACTCATCGGCAACGCTACGGGCAGCGCAAAGACCATTCCTACTTTTTTGCGCAGGGTGACAGCGTCGTAACCAGCTCCATAGATGTCTTCACCGTCAAGCAACACGCGGCCTTCGGCTTTGAAGCCCGGTTCCAGTTCATTCATCCGGTCTAACGATCGAAGGAAGGTGGTCTTCCCCGATCCCGCAGGACCGATGATGCCGAGAATCTGAGAAGACGAGATCTTGAGGCTGACCTTCTTCAAGGACAGGTTTCCGCGCCAGTACACGCTCAGATCCTGTATGTCGAATTTACAGTCCATGCATTGAGTTTGGTGTTCAAGAACGTTTGGCAATGAAGCGACCCATCATCCAGTAGGCGGTGAGGTTGATCGCTAGAACAGCGATAATCAGAGTCGCCGCTGTGCCATAGGCATTCTCAGAGGATAATCCCTCCCGCGCCAGAATATAGAAGTGCACTGCCATTGTCCGCGTTGAATCGAAAATCGAGGTCGGCAGACGGAGAGACGAACCAGCTGTGAAGATCACTGCTGCAGTTTCCCCGATGGAACGACCGATTCCCAGCATAATTCCAGTGAGGATTCCTGGCAGGGCATTGGGCAAAATAATCCTCTTGACGGTCTGCCAACGGGTCGCCCCCAGTGAGAAGCTCACCTGTCGATAGGATTTCGGGACGGCTTTGACGGCTTCCTCTGTAGTCCGGATGATCGTCGGAAGAATCATGAAGGCCAAGGTTAGTCCGCCGGACAGGATCGACCAGCCCAAGCCAAGAGTTGTCACGAAGAAGATGAAGCCAAACAAGCCGAAGATTATCGAAGGGATGCCGGCCAGACAGTCGGTACCGAAACGAATAATCTTGGTGACTTTGGTTTCAAGCGTATACTCGGTGAGGTAAACGGCTGTGCTGATGCCGAGGGGAGCGGCAACGATAATGGCCAAGAGGGGAAGGACAATTGTGCCAATCAAAGTCGTGAAGATGCCGCCTGACCGCCCCATATCCTCTGCGTTGGTCAGGAGAAACCGAAAGTTCACAACCGGCAGACCCTTCTCAAGCACAAAGACAATTATGAAAACAAGAACGGCCAACGTGAGGAGTGTCGCTCCACCCAGGATTGTCACGGCGAGCCGTTGAGTATATCTCGGATGGATCCTCATTTCTTGTACACTCTTTTCCTCAATACAACGATGGCGAAAGAATTGAGGATAATGATCACAACAAACAGAATCACACCAGTGGCGAAGAGAGCCTGGCGATGAAGGCCGGTGGCATAGCTCATCTCCAGGGCAATGTTTGCCGTCAGCGACCTCACAGAGTCCAATGCTGAATGAGGGATCTTGACAGCATTGCCGGCGACCATGATCACGGCCATTGTCTCGCCGATCGCTCGGCCCATGCCAAGAATAATGCTGGCAATGATTCCTGACTTCGCCGCCCGGACAGTCACCATATGGATCGTTTGCCAGGTTGTGGCCCCAAGCGCCAGCGATCCTTCGCGGTACGACTGGGGAACCGCTTGAATGGAGTCAATCGAAATGCTAATGACAGTTGGGAGAATCATGATCCCAAGAATGATGGAGGCGGCGAGGAGTGAAAGGCCTGGTCCCCCCAGTTGTGTCCGGATCAGGGGGGCAAGGACCATCACGCCGATGAAGCCGTACACTACCGAAGGGATGGCCGCAAGGAGCTCGATGGTAGGTTTGATCACCCGCATCACTGATTTCGGCACGAACTCGCTGAGGAAAATCGCTCCAGCGACTCCCAGTGGTGCCCCGACAACCATCGCGCCAAATGTCACCCAAAGCGAGGCAGCCACCATCGGATAGATCCCGAACTTCCCTGCCTGGGGATCCCAGTCGGACTTCAGCAGGAAATCGTGGAGGCCATAGCGGAAGATGAAGGGCAATCCCTCATTGAGTATGAAGAGAGCTATGAGGAGAAGCGCGGAGATCGCGGAGAATGCTGTCACCGCCAGGATTCTCCGTACTCCTCTTTCACCGATCAGACTCATCGATCACCTTGCTGGGATACGTCGGTTCACTTGGCGGGAATCAGGCCGGTGGTTTTGATCGTGTTCTGCCCTTCTGCCGACAAGATGTAATCAATGAAATTCTTGACCTCTCCCTGAGGATCACCCTTGACCAGGAGGAAAATCGGCCTGACAATTTTGTACTTCCCCGCCGTTATGAGCTCAGTTGTGCATTCCTGGTCGTCGATCTTTATGGCTCTGATCTTCTCATTCAGGAGTCCATGCGACAGATATCCGATGGCGTTCGGATCGTTTGCCACCGTCTCACGGATCGTGCCGTTGGAATCTTGAATCAGGGCGTCCTTGGTCAGACTTATCTCCGTTACAATCTGCTCAAATGACGAACGGGTACCGGACCCGGCCTCGCGGGAAACCACGGTTATCGGTGAGTCCGCGCCCCCGACCTCTTTCCAATTCTTGATCTTGCCGTTGAAAACCTCCCTTACCTGTTGCATAGTGAGGTTGATGACTTTGTTGGCGGGATTGAGTACAAGCGCGATGCCATCCCGGGCGACAATCGTGGGAGTCAGTTGTTTCGCTTCCTCGGGTAGTACCACAAGATCGGCCATCCCGATCTGTGCGGCGCCGGAGATTGCCGACTGGACGCCAACGGCTGATCCGCCGCCCTGCACCGTGATGGAGACGTTTGCATGAGTACTCATGTATTGTTCGGCCAGCTTCTCTGCAAAGGGCTGGAAAGCAGTCGAACCGGCCAACGTAATCGATGTCTTGTTCTTGCCACACCCCGCAATCAATAGAACAACGATTGCGAGAGAAAACAGACCGATAGTTTTCCTGAACATAGGAGTCTCCTTCAAAATCTTAGAATGTCGATTAAGTGACCAAGATTACAACTGATTCCGGTTGCGAACAAATGCTGTTCCGGCCGGTACGGTCCGGGAAGAGAATCCGAAAACGAACAACGCCACCACATTGATTACACTACTGCGTTCAGGACTTTCTCTTCCAGAGTCTTTCGGTAGCGACGAAGTTTCGATCGAAACTCCGGATGTTTGCCGGCCATGATGGCTATCGCCAGCAACGCGGCGTTTGCAGCGCCATCAATCGCGACTGTCGCAACTGGAATGCCGGCCGGCATCTGCACAATTGAAAGCAGCGAATCCAAACCGTTCAAGGACTTTGATTTGATGGGAATCCCGATGACAGGAAGCAACGTCTTCGCGGCCACAACACCGGGCAGGTGCGCTGCCCCTCCTGCCGCGGCGATAATCACCTCCAAATTGCGCGATTCAGCTTCTGCCGCATACTGAAGGGCCTGGTCCGGCGTGCGGTGAGCGGAAAGAACCTTCATCTCAAATGGGATTTCGAATTCCTTCAGGATCGTTCGCGCCGGCTCCACCGCCTCAAGATCTGACGCACTCCCCATCATGATGCCGACGAGAGGACGCTCCTCACGTGTCTTCCGTTTGATAGCCATACGAATGTGTGTGTTCGGAGTGAATAGAAAAGTTCAACTGATCTGTAGAAGCTTATGCTTTTGAAGAACGAGCAAGAGCGACCTGATTGGCAATAAGCGACGCTGTTGCTCCCGCACCGAATCCATTGTCGATATTCACAACCGTCAAACCCGGAGCGCACGATTGCAGCATCGTCATCAGAGCTGCCTGACCGTGGCCTCCGTAGCCATATCCGGTACTCGTCGGCACACCGATCACCGGCACACCAACAAGACCTCTCACAACAGATGGCAGAGCTCCTTCCATGCCGGCAACGACAACGATCGCGGAAACGTCGTTCGACAGGACATCCTTGAGCGGCTCGAGAAGCCTATGGATCCCGGCGATTCCAACATCATAATGAGCAAGTACCTGACAACCCATCACCTCTGCGGTCACGCGTGCTTCTTCCGCGGTCGGGATGTCCGATGTACCGGCAGCCAGTATCGCTATCTTTCCACCGGATCGTATGGGTACCACTCCTTTTTTTCGCACAACGACGGTGCGGCCAAGGGGATTTCGCTCGAACTGCAGCTTTTTTCCAAGTCTCCGCCGGATGGCGACCGCACACTCTTCACTGACTCGCGTCGCCAGAGCCACACCGGAGGCCTCTGCCATACGCCGCAGCGCTTCTACCACCTGGTCGTGTGTTTTCCCTTCAGCGAGAATAGCTTCGGGAATCCCCGTCCGCTCGGAGCGGTGTACGTCGAGCCTGGCGAATCCCTCGACGATGCCGATATGATCCATGTTGTGATGACCCATATTCACCGGGGAATAATATACTCGAAAATCAAGAAAACAACATGCGAAAAAAGGAGGCACAACCGGGGGCTGTTGAACTAACCTTGCGAGGCGCGACGCAATCTGTCCATGACGGTCGCCCCAAGGCCGTCTTCCTCGACACCTTCGACGACGATGACTTCGACTCTCATGGCATCAAGTTCACGAAGCGTGCGGAACAGATGGCGTGCAAAGATATCGATGGACGATGGAAGTACCCTGTAGAATTCCCCGGATTCCAGTTTCGCGAGGAGCGCCGAATGCACGATGCTGCCAACCTTTCTGCCAGCCTGCCGCTGATCCTGCAACAGTGCGGCGAACGCAGCGGGATCGCCATGGCGGACCAGCAGTACTTGCGCTTTGGGGGCATAATGGCGATGGAGCGTTCCGGGTGAACGCCTGCTGCGATCTCCTGTGGAATCCGTCTCAACCGGACCGATGACTTCCTCGATCCGCTCTCTTGTCAATCCTCCCAACCGCAGAATTACGGGGGGATCGACGGTCACATCGACGACCGTCGATTCCATACCGATGGTCGTCTGTCCGGAATCGAGAATCACCTCGATCTGTCCCCTGAGATCGTCATAGACGTGTTGTGCCGTCGTTGGGCTCGGTTTGCCGGAGAGATTTGCGCTCGGCCCAACGATTCCTTCGCCCAAAGCCCGAATCAATGCAAGTGCCACAGGATGGTCTGGCATTCGAACGGCCACGGTGTCAAGGCCAGCAGTCACCAGATCGGAGACAAGAATGGTGCGCTTCATCACCAGCGTGAGCGGTCCTGGCCAGAAAGCTTCTCCGAGCGTCTTCGCTTTGTCCGGAATCTCATCCACGATGTCATCGAGCTGTTTGGTGCCCGCGACGTGGACGATCAATGGATTGTCCGGCGGACGACCCTTGACATCAAAGACTTTTTTCACCGCTTCAAGGTTGAGTACATCCGCGCCGAGGCCGTAGACTGTCTCGGTGGGAAAGGCCACAAGGCCGCCACGACGCAGGACATCGGCCGCCTGAGTGATGATTTCGGCGTCAAGAGCCTCAGGGGAAACCGGAAGTATCTTTGTTTCGGTCACGCTGCAATATAGACAATTTGGGCGTGAAGTAAAACGGGACCCTGATGACCCGATCAATCACTACTGCCCCTGAGTCTTCACGCCCGGACCGAGCACAACCATGCCCGGCTTCGCGCCGGTGTGGTCTCCATTCTTCAAAACCTGTTTCCCGTTCACAAACACATGGATCATGCCGGTCGAAAACTGATGAGGCTTCTCAAACGTCGCAAAATCCGCGATCTTCGCCGCATCGAAAACCACAACGTCGGCGAAGCACCCGGCCCGCAGCGCGCCCCGGTCGCGGATCTTGAGTTTCTCAGCCGGAAACGATGACAGCCGGCGAATCGCCTCTTCGAGCGGTATGATCTTTTCATCTCTCACATATTTTCCCAGAAGCCTGGCCACATTTCCATATGCTCTCGGATGCGGGTTGGATTTCAGGAACACCCCCTCAGGAGCGAGCGACCCCTCATCCGAACCAAAGCTCACCCAAGGCAAGGCAATCTGCTTCTTCACATTTTCCTCTGACATCAGAAAGTAGATGGTTCCCACACGACTGTCATCATCGATGACAAGGTCCATTGCCGTTTCTTCAGGCGTCTTGTGGCGCACGGTGGCAACATCTGCCAGCGTCTTTCCCGTCAGGTATCTCAGACTGTCTTGACGAAATCCCACAAGCAGCACGTTCTTCGGCGTACCCGCCGCGAGAAGCAGATTCTCCCATTGTTTGGTCGGCGTGCGCATTTCCTGAACCACTCGCCGGCGTGTCGCAGGATCCTTGAGTCGCTTGATCCATTCCACGACTCCGCCTTCCTGAACCCACGGCGGCATCGATGCATCGAGACCAGTTGCGCCGGCTGTGTACGTGTACATATTTGCGCTAATGTTCAGGCCTTCACTCTGCGCCGCCTCAACTTTCTGGATGACAGTGTCAATCTTCCCCCAATTCGATTTTCCACTCTCCTTCAGATGATAGATTTCAGCGGGGATCTTTGCTTCCTTCGAAATCCTGAGCAGCTCATCAATCGCTTCGAGCAGCCCGTTCCCTTCGCTCCGAAGGTGGGAAATGTACATACCACCGTACGATGATGCGACTTTGCACAGCTCGATGAGCTCGTCTGTCTTCGCATAGTACCCCGGTGCATAGATGAGTGCGGATCCTACACCAAGAGCGCCATCTTCCATCGCACCCCGGACGAGCGTGCGCATGCGTTCGAGCTCCTCAGCGTTGGGCGCCCGATTGTCATATCCCAGAGCGTACTCACGGATTGTCGCTGCACCAACAAACGATGCCACATTTGTTGACACTCCGCGTCGAACCAGGTACTCCAGATACTCCCGGAGCGTCGTCCACTCCACCGTGTACTTGATGTCGCCCTGACGTTCCTGCATCTCTTTCTTCATGCTTGGATTCAAGGGGCCCATCGACTCCCCTTCCCCGAAAATCTCCAGTGTCACCCCCTGTCGAATATCACTTTGCGACCGGCCATCCTCAATCAGGCTCTCGTTTGCCCAGCTCAACATGTTGATAAAACCGGGAGCCACGGCAAGTCCATGCGCGTCGATCTCGTACGCTCCACGTGCATCCGGCAGCGCGCCGACCGCCACGACTTTGTCCCCTTTGATTGCGACATCAGTGACTACGGGAGCATTCCCCGTTCCATCATAGACGGTGCCGCCGCGGATAATGACGTCGTACTCAGGCGCACGTGAGCATGTCAGTAGGAAGATCGAACACGCGATGAGCAAAAGATACAAGTCGGTTCGCATCAGTGATTCTCCATGATTAGGTTTATGTCAAGCCATCTTGAAACAAATCGCCGTCAGTCTGAGCGCTTTTCGCGAACGAAATCCAAGACTGCGCTGGACCTGTGACATCCTTCGACTGCGTGTCGACTGCGAAACGTCGACACTGCGCTCAGGATGACGATGTTCTTTATGTGGGTTGCCTGCAAAGAAACACGCGTCAGTCTGAGCGCAGGCTTGACGCTTCTTATCAAGCCGTAGTCGAAGACTGTACCAGGCCTGCATCATGCTTAACTCAGGGGTTTCAACCCCTTCCGAAAAGCGGTCAACTTGAATTATTTACAATTCCAGAGTGAGGCCGAGGACCGGGAGGATGGACCATTGGTACACAGTCTTCTGCCTTCGGTTTTTCTTGTCCCAGACATAGTAGAAGACATTCTTCTGGTTGTACGCATTTTGCAGGTCAAAGTAGGCAACAGCCTGCCAGGAATCCAAAGCGAAACGGTAGTCTGTTCTGACGTCGATTCGGTGGTATGCGGGATATCGCACGTCATTGATTCTTGTCAGATCAAGGGTCTCCCTGCCGTAGAGAACAGAGAGCCTTTCGTCGATCGGCGTATACGGACTGCCCCCCGTGTACCTCCATTTGAGGCTGAATTCCAGAGTCTCGGAGACCTTGTATCCGGCAATGAGCGTTAACACGTGGCGATAGTCAAAGGCTCCCGGGCGTTCTACGCCATCCAACGCCTTGAATCGCGCCGTAGAGTAAGCATAACTGAGCGTGCCGTAATAGTCTTCAGTCAACTTCTTCTGTAGGAAGAATTCGATGCCCGTCACATTCCCCGTCCCAAGGCTTCGCAGATCTCCGGCAATGAATGCTCCTCCCGAGGCTCCGCCATTGACGAGAATGTACGATGGCGTGTATCCACTGACGGGGTATTGTGTGTACTCCTTGCGGTAGAGATCGACTGTCAACTGTAAGTCATCCTGAACCAGATGTTCCACGCCAAGGGTGTAGTGGTCCGCTCTCATCGGTTTCAGTTGCCGATTCCGATCATCGGTCGTAAGCCAGATGTAGGCCGGAGTCTGAAAGAAGAGGCCATACGACGCGTTCAGCGATGTTCTGTCCGTAAGATAGTACCGCACTGCGAGCCGCGGACTGAGCGTAGTACCCCTATCGACGTAGTCGAAGTAGTCCAATCTCAATCCGGGAGTAACTGTGAGTCTCCCAAAGAGCCATTGGGTGTATTGAATGTACGCCCAGAGCTTGTAGGAATGGATCGATTTGTCATAGTTTAGCTGTGGGAAGATGCCCGATCCCGTTGTCCGGTTTGCCCAGCGGCTTGTGTCTGCCTTCAGAAAAATTTCGTGATGGATTCCGACGAGCTTTCCGCCCGCGCCGAACGAGATCTGACCGTCCTTCGTGATCAAGAATGTCGCATCGGTCTTCGCAGTGTACTCGGCCTCGGACGAAACGTTCTTGTACGTTTTGTTTCCCAGAGAATCATCGATATCTGTGAAATAGTAGTTGAGATTGTGGCTGACAGTGAAAAAGGAATAGCCGCGCTGCTCCCAGAGTCGCTTCCATGTTCCCCCAATGAGATACTGATATTGGTTATTCTTTACATCGTCGATTCCGGAGAGGTCCGCGTGAGTGCCGTAATTCTGTTCTTCTCCGCCGGAGAACTTCACGTCGTCAATTCCGCCAAGAGCGAGGAATGTGAACTTGTTTCTCTCATCCAGATCATAGACGACTTTCGACTGCATGTCATAGAAGTTTGGAACGACGGTAATCCCGGAGAAATGAAAATTCCTGATGAGCATGTCGAGATAGCTTTTCCTGAGAGTCAACAACCATGATCCTTTCTCTCCAAGTGGCCCTTCGCCGATGAATCCAGCGACCGCCGCGTTCACGTCGAATGATGCTTCGAATTTCTCCCGACTCCCTTCACGCAAATCGATTTCCATCACGGAAGAAAGTTTGTCACCGAACTTTGCCGGGAAGCCCCCCGTCACGAATCGCACGTCACGAATGACTTTCGTCAAGACCATCCCAATCGGCCCTCCGGAAGCCCCCTGTGTTGCAAAATGGTTGAGATTCGGGATTTCGATGTTGTCAATGAGCGTCAGGTTCTCCGCAGGGCTGCCCCCTCGGACAACGAGATCATTGCGCATATCGGAACCAGAAACAACGCCGGGGAGGGAAACCACAACCCGACTAACGTCACCTGCCGAACCGGGCGATCGCCGCACCTCTTCAAAGCTGAGCGAGTGGGCGCTTGTCGAGAACTCGGGCGGTTTCGCGAAATACTCTGCGCGGACAGTCACCTCATCCAGGTTCAGGACGGTTTCGGCCATCTCTATCACGATCTGTGTTTTCCGACCTGCGGTGACGACCACGTCAGTTCGGACCACAGCCTTGTAGCCGAGGATGCTCGCCTTGATGCTGTACGTGCCTGGCTGTATGCCCCGGATGCGGAACCTGCCGTTTTCATCCGATGCCGCCCCAAGCTCGCTGCCGACGACGAGGATATTGGCCCCCACCAGCGGCTGATTGCTGACCTGATCCCGCACGAGACCGATGATCTCTCCGCTGCGAGGAGTGGCCGCGCCTTTGGCTGTTTTCTCTTGAGCCCACGACGGCGACAAAGCCAGCGCATAGCTTATCGTTAGTATGAGAGCGATCTTCACGGGCATTATCGAAACACTGGGCCGGATTGGTGCAGAGAATATACAGATTAAGTGGCAAACGAGGAAGAGAATGCGAGTTGGCCCAAACTGAAAGGGCAGGTCCGAAACCTGCCCCTCTTCTCGCATTCATGAATGACCTGATGCCGTCAGCGTCCTACTTCGTTCTCTTGAACATCGTGAACCCCTGCCAGCGCAATTCACTGACCTTTCCTTCCGGGCCGAGCGTGAATGTGATCATGTCCTTGCCGAGCGATCGATCCTTCCAAACAACCTGGAATGTGTCATAGTGCCAGTGATCCATCGACCCTTCATATGTCGGATAGAATTGCACCCTGAGCTTCCCATCCTCCAGCTTCATCGTGACCGGGCCGTACATCTCGTTGTCGTATGTTCCTGCGAAATCCTCCAATGCCAGTGATGGCTTGGTCCCCTTGACTCGCGAATCGATCGTCTTCTTTTCCTCTGCTTTGTTCTTCTCCTCCTGTTCCTTCACAATTTTCAGCAGCTCGCTGCTCCAATCGCGGAGTGGTCCGCCGAGATAGCGATCAAGGATACGATACGCTATGGAGGAATGAAGGTTTGTGTTCTGCGAGTTCATGAGAATAACAAAACCCAGTTTCTCTTCCGGAACGAACGCCACCCGGGCGCGCATGCCGTCCAAGGCGCCATCGTGCTGAACCAGTTTGCGTCCAAGGTAGTCTCTCAGCGTCCACCCGAAACCATACGCTGCGAAATGATTGGAGGGGCGCAATGCTTGATCAACCGAATCGATGCGGATAATAGTCTGAGGCGTCTGCATCTCCTTGATCACGTCGGCGCTCAGGAGCGTCTTTCCTTTGAAGACCCCTCCGTTGAGGTTCAGTCGAAGCCACTGCGCCATATCCTGCACGCAGGAGTTCACTGCACCCGCCGATCCGACGTTGTCGAAATTGGGCCAGACCACGGGCTGCATGATGTCGTCAATCTTTTCGTGCGGTGTCGCGACATCTTCCATCCCGGTTAGAGATTTGACGCTCGTGTTCGTCCTCGTCATCCCAAGAGGCGTAAACAGTCGGTCGGCGATGAATGCGTCCCAAGTCATACCTGTGACTGAAGGAATAATTTGTCCGGCTGCGACGAACATGATGTTTTGATACCCGTAACGGCTTCGAAAACTCCAGGCGGGCTTCAGGAATCGAACGCGACGCAGAACTTCTTCACGGCTGTACGGCGAGAAATACCACAGATTGTCCCCCCTCTCGAGTCCGCTCCGGTGACACAGGATGTCGCGGACTGTCAGCTCACGAGTGACGTATGGATCGGAGAGCTGGAACCATGGAAGGAATTTGGTGATGGGATCATCCCACCTGACCTTGGCACTATCGACGAGCATTCCCAAACACGCCGCCGTCATCGCCTTGGTCGTCGAGGCAATCGCGAAGATCGTCCTCGGCGTCACAGGAGCGCTCTCCCCCATTTTCTTGACCCCGTATCCCTTTATGAAAATCACGGAGTCATTCTTCACGATAGCAAGGGCGAGTCCAGGCGTCTCCCAGTCCTTCATTGCCTTGAGGATATACTCATTCAGTCCCTTGAATGGCTCGGTCTGAGCGGGCGCACTTCCTGGTATGGTAACCGACAAAACGAGTACTACAGGAAGAATCATGGAATACCTACGGAAAAACATTCTTGTCCTCCTTCGATCCAGACTGCGAATTATCTTCAACGCAAGCTCACCGCCTGCACAATCTTGGGCCTTCTTAGGTACACGATCATCGCGGCTGATGGGATGATCCATAAGAAGAAGCCGACCACGATTG
>JACVXU010000366.1 GCA_015661185.1 Bacteroidota bacterium | reverse complement strand
CCAGCGTTTTCTTCACGAGCCTTCTGACATGAGCGGATTCACCGATATCGGCCTGGATTGGTATGAAGTTCTGCTCTTTGCTGATCCGGTTCGAATCACAAAGCGAGGCCGTCTCGAGCGCCGACTTCCGATCGTTCGCGTAGTTGATAACAGCTGAGTACCCACACTTCGCGACCTCAATGGCGATCCCTCGCCCCAGGCCCCGGCTTGCACCGGTGATAAGGATAACGGGAATCGGCTTATTCATGGACGGCAATCAGAAGTGAGTGGAAGGCACCAGAATTCATCTGCGTTTTGGCCTTGCTGATGCGTGTGCGTCTCAAAATACTAAACCAATATCCGAAAGACAAGGAGAACAGCCAGGGTTTGTCGCTACTTGTCAGTGGAATCTCACCAACATTTTACTTAAAATCCCCTCAATAATTCGCACGGCTCCCACCTCACTTGTCAAAGGATGATGACTATGAGTCGATACGACCGCAGAGAATTCTTGAAATCTTCCCTCCTCGGCACTTCAGGCGCATTTCTCTCATTGCCAGCCCTCTCAGGGATTGCGTCAGCCGGTCCAAAGACTTCCCCGGGTGAGAACAAGTTCCTGACAAGAAAGCTCGGCAAGACGGGGATAGAACTCCCCATCGTCAGCTTTGGAGTGATGCGGGCGGACAATCCTGCGCTCGTCAAGGCGGCGTTGGATGCCGGCATTGTTCACTACGACACAGCACACGGCTATCAGCGGGGAAAGAATGAGGAGATGCTTGGGGAGGTGCTCAAGGAACGACCACGGGATTCATTCGTCCTGGGGACTAAGGTTCCACCGGAAGAGTCCGACAACAGAACGGGCGAGTTGAAATCCGGCACAACGAGCAAGGCTTTCCTCGACAAATTCGATATCAGCCTCAAGAGACTCAAGCTCGACTACGTCGACATTCTCTATGTCCATAATATTTCGACGAGAGACGCCGCCCTCTTCCCTGCTTTGCTCGAGGCAGTGCAGGCCGCGAAGAAAGCGGGCAAAGCGAAGCATGTGGGTCTTTCGACACACAGAAACGAGCCGGAAGTAATCCAGGCCGCAATCGACAGCGGCGTATACGAAGTCGTATTGACAGCAATAAACTTCAAGCAGGATCATTATCTGAAAGTCAAGGAAGCGATCGCAAACGCAGCGAAGGCCGGCATCGGCATTGTGGCAATGAAAACGATGGCAGGCGGTTTCCATGACAAGGAGCGGAAGCAACCCGTCAACTGCAAGGCCGCTTTGAAATTCGTTCTCCAGGATGAAAATATCACAACAGCGATTCCAGGCAACACGAATTTTGACCAACTCACAATGAACATCAGCGTCAATTCCGATCTCAAGATGACCGATGAGGAACGTGCGGATCTCACCATCGGAAAATCTCAGGGCGGACTGTACTGCCAGGGATGCGAGCATTGCGTATCGACCTGCCCGAAGAACTTGCCGATACCGGACATTATGAGAGCATATATGTACACGTACGGTTACAGGCAACCCGAGATGGCGCACACTCTCCTCACGAGTCTAGAAGTTCAACAAAACCCCTGCAGCGATTGCGGCCATTGCACGGCGGTCTGCACGAAAGGATTCAATGTGGCTGAGAGAGTTGCCGATGTCTCGCGCCTGGCCAACGTACCCTTTGAGTTCCTCGCATAGGGATAGCGTATGAGAAGGTTTTCTGTACCAATTCTAGTGCCACCTCCAATACTTCATATTGTATTTTTCAACGCAGAGCCGCCCCGACAGAAGAATCGGGGTAAAGAGAGGACGCAAAGAATCGCAGAGGAAAAGGCAATAGACTCTGCCGTGCTCCCCGCCTGGCTCGAGGAATTCTCAGCGGCGGGCAGGCGCGATCTCCGCGTCTCCGCGTTGAGAACCATAAAACTCAAAACACAGTATTCTTTTCTGGGAGTGGCACTAGCTCTTCTCCTGGGCTTGTTTTCTGTTTCAGGAGCACAGACCCGAGAATTACTCTTCCCGGAAATCAAAGGCTGGAAGCTGACCATCGAGGAGACCGTTTACACACCGAACAACTTGTGGGATGTCATCGATGGAGCTGCTGATCTGTTTCTGGAATACAATTTTGTCGACCTCCATATCGGCCGGTATCAGAAATCAGCCAATCTCGAGATCAAGGTCGAACTCTACAGGCACAAATCGGCTGTCGATGCATTCGGGATGTATTCACAGGAGCGATATCCCGATTATCATTTCATCGATCTCGGGACACAAGGGTACGTCGAGAAGGGGGCGTTGAATTTTCTTTGCGGCGAGTACTACATCAAGATCTCAACGGTCCAGTCGGAAAAGGCTGCCCAGGACGGATTGATGACGATCGGTGAGTCAATGGAGAGGCGCCTCAAACGCACGAAGTCGTGGCCCAGCTTGATTGCTGCATTTCCCACGCAGGGAAAGCAGGCAAACACGGAGCAGTATGTCGCCAGGAACTTCCTTGGCTATAGCTTTTTCAACAATGTCTTTACAGCCAGCTACGATGATGACGGCGCACTGAGGGCGTTCATCATCCGACTCGGATCACCTGATGAGGCGAGTCAGACAATCGATACGTATCTGGCTACCCTACCGAAAGAGGGTAATTCGAAGACCGAGGGGGGACGCTTCCGCGTTCGTGATCCCCACAACGGGATCGTCACATTCATCCTCGATCAAAACACGATCTACGGCGTCCTTGGACCTGAGGATGAAAACTCCAAAGCCTTGCTAACCGAGCTTCGTCGAAGCCTGGCCGGAGTGCACTGAGATTCGGAAGATCGGATCGCTGGCACGAATTGTTGGATGTACACTTGCTCGAAATGAATTTCGAGTTACATCAAGTTCTCGGGCAAATCTTCTTGACAAGTCGTCCACCAGATTGTATATTAAATGTGGGAATGCTCTTCAAACCATAGTGACTTTGGAGGGTGTTAGCTCAGAGTTAAAGAAGTCTACATACGCCTCTTATTGAGAAAGGCTGAGGGAACAGGCCCGTTGAAGCCTTAGCAACCGGTCCCGATACAAGGGATGCTGGTGCTTCATCCTGCCCCGTCGAGGAATCGAGCGAGGGAAAGATAAGAGAAGAAGCTTGTTCAGAGCCTCTTCAGGATATCATTTCCCTGAGAGGCTTTTTCGTTTTATGGACACGGCTGTTGGTTTCCCGTTCGCCGTGGATCTTGAGGAGACACAATGAGAGTATTGAAGTTTGGCGGTTCGTCCGTTGGGGACTCGGAACGAATCCGGGCCGTCATCGACATCGTTATCGAGTCGCAG
>JACVXU010000119.1 GCA_015661185.1 Bacteroidota bacterium | reverse complement strand
CGTAGTGCCTTGTCACGTATTCGCGTGAGCCGATAAGTCCCTGCTCCTCTGCAGCCCAGAAGCCAAGCCGGATCGTCCGACGTGGTTGAAGGCCAAGAGCCTTGATGATGCGTGCGGCTTCCATGCAGGCCGCGACTCCAGAGCAATCATCCGTGGCACCGGTACCACCATGCCACGTATCGAAGTGACCGCCAAGAAAGACAACTTCGTCCTTCAGGTCGGTTCCAGGAATCTCGGCAATCACATTGAATGATGAATCCGCGGGAGTCATGGCGATATCAAGCACCATCTCGAGCTTCACTTTCAGGTCTTTTTTCATCATTCGGACCAACCTGTTGTAATGCTCCGCGGCGAGTGTAACCTGCGGAATGATCTGTGGGGCCTTTGCGTCGTACGGGCTTACGCGCTGTCCTGGCGCCGCGCCTCCCGTTTGCGGCACTGTTGCCGACTGAACGATGAGGTTTCCTCCGTCGCCTCTGCCGATGTCAAATACGACTAACGCACCTTCCTTAAGGCAAAGCTCCAGTTTCTGAGGAAGGACGTTCTGTCCGCCACCGCCGCGTGCCTGACTCAGGAACCGCGCGATGCGGGCTGAATCTGCATCGGGCATGAATTCACGAACCATGGCCCGCACTGCAGAGTCACGAGAGGTGGGGCTCATTCTCGAGAAATCCGGCATACCGCGGAAACGCCGTCCACCGCCTGCCTGAGGAGAAGCATTTGCAAGGCGCAATAACTCTGAATCGGTGAGTCGCTTGCCTTCCGCCTCAAAATGCGCGGGGACCTCACGCTCATCACTCACAAGGACGAACTTTCCTTTGAGCTTGCCCTTGAATGACTCAACTTCGGCTTCTGTCTTCGCATCAAAGAGGATCGCTTCGCCCGCCACAGTCCCTTTTACGCCGGGGCTCCACGCTTTAGGATACCCAATGATTGGGAAGGGCTGAGGGTCGACTGCATTGAGCGCAAATCGCTTCAGTGTCCATCCCTTCGCAACGGGGGCGCACTTTTCGAAATGAATATTTTGCAGACCCCACGACGCAAGTTTCTTGGCAACCCATTCAGCGCCTTCCTTGTACTCGGGAGAGGCGTTCAGGCGCGGGCCGTACACGTCGGTCAAATAGCTCAGGATATCCATCACCTGCGAATTGTTCAATCCTTCGTTCTTGATCTTGCTGATGACAGCCGTGTCAACCTTTTCGACAGCCATCTGGGCGAGACCCAACGAGACAAAGATGATCGCAATCGTAACAATGGCCAGTGTGCGTTTCACCATGTAGAATCCCTCCTAAGTGAAATGAGAAAAGTGATTGTGGGAGTAGAGTGTGAGTTTTGGATTTTTGCAGTATCAGAGTAAACGAAGAGGAAGTCAAAAAGTGGCGCAGATCGCGCCTTTTTTCCGCCCCCCCTTCATTTCGGAAAATGTATGATGAAATCTGGCCGGATCCCGTTTTCCGCCAACAGTATTTCCTGATACAGAATGCTGATTTTTCTGTAAAAATGCCATATTGCGAGCGAGATAACCGTCATTTTACGGTATTCGCAAAAAACACTTGACTGGCACTTTTTTTTTATTCACTATTACCCGTGGGGAGGCACCGCTGAATCACTCCCCTCGCACACGACTCTTGGCCGGTCAGATGATTGATCTCAACACACTTGATATCGAACCCGAGGCCCTGAAGCTGATTTCAAAAAGGTTGGCTCTCGAACTCACCATTCTCCCGATCGCGCTCAAAAATGATATCATGATTATTGCCGTCCCACAGTTATTCCGCCGCAGGCTCCTGACCGACGTCCGAATCATTCTGGGTAAGAAAACAAGAGTCAAAGCCGTCTCCGCTTCGCGCGATTCAATCGTTGCTGCGATTCACCGCTTCTACGGAAAGTCAGAGAACTGACCAGACCCCGTCAGCGACACAATTCACTCGCTTCAAATTTTCTTCGGTCCTCATAGCGCGTCAGCTGCCACTATCATCCTGCATTTCAGATGTTCAATATCCCTGCTCTTCGTGACGCATTCCTTCACAAGATGACGTCACCTTCTTCAGAGCCGTGCTGACTCCAACAAGGGTCCTTGTCGTGAAAAAGACCCTTGCAGCACCGAGCCCACACATTTAGGCCTCAGGAATACATACTAAGCCTCTCAGTTCAACTGTCCAACTTTCCTTAGAGAAATACCTAAGGACAAATCACAATCAATCATTAACCGTACGGAGGTTGCCATGGCTAACAACAGCGCTTTGTACTCCACGATGGTCCGCTCAGGGCGGACGACGTACTTCGTCGATCTCAAGGAAGCGAAGAACGGTCACAAGTATCTTTCCATCAGCGAGAACAAGATCGACGGGGAGGAGAAAAAACGTGTGACGGTTCGAGTCTTCGGCGAATCCATCGCAGAGTTCCAGAAAGCGATCGATGACGCAGCCGCGGCCATTGCGCAGTAATTGCGTACGTGGACGACGGCCTACAGGGCTGGCCCACGCGGAGGGCCAGCCCACCTCTTTTCCCCTGTATTTTCGAATCACCCTTAAGACAGAAAAGCCCTCGCCCAACAGCGGGGGCTTTTGCATGTCATGGATCGAGACGTCTCTTCCCCTTTTTCTCTCTCCGCTGCACAGCAGGAAAAAGACGAAGTTGCACCTAATCCCTTCTTCATTGAGTACACAACTCCTTATCAAGACCCCTCCCTTCCCTCTGATCAAGATCGAGCATTACATGCCCGCATTTCGAAAAGCGATGGAAGAGCAGAAACTTGAGATCGATGCACTTGTCAACACTCCCCAGCCCCCGACATTTCAAAACACCATCGAAGCCTTCGGTCGAAGTGGTGGCTTGCTGGAGAGGGTAAACGCGGTCTTCGGCAGTTTGCGAGCAGCCAACACGACTGATGACCTACAGAAGATCGCGAACGAAGTAACGCCTCTGCTCTCCAAGCACAGGGACGACATTAACCTCAACGAAAAACTCTTTCAGCGAGTGAAAGCTGTCTATGTTCAAAAGAAGTCTATGAGGCTCACTCCCGAACATGCAGTTGATCCCGGAGATTGTGGTCCGTTACCGGAGCCCGTTCTTTGCACATATCTTCAGCGGCGGGTACGCTGCTGGATATTACAGCTACATCTGGGCAGAAGTGCTCGTTCAGGACGCGTTTCAGGCATTCAAGGAAAAAGGGCTCTTCGATCAGGCAACTGCAAAATCGTTTCGAGAAAACATTCTTGAACGAGGCGGAACTGACGACGCGATGAAGCTCTACGAGCGGTTCCGGGGCAGGAAGCCGACCATCGAACCTCTGCTGCAAAAGAGGGGCTTGAGCAACTTTTCGCCGGACGAGAGCATCTTCTGCGCGCCTCAGAACTCGGTGCAACTTGCCTGTCATATGCTGACTCAGTTCGAACCACAACCACTGGCCACTGCACCGTTTGACACATGCTAGAAGATCCGTCAAGTGAAACGTGGCAAGTGGATTATGTGTTTGAGCTTCAAAGCCAGTTTAGGCGATCGCCGATTGTGCATTGAAATGATACACTTTGCACTTTTGCGCTTGATTTTGCTGGGCGAACTGATTCTGATATTATCAGAAGGATTCTCACGGTTTTTCCGGCAGGATCAGAAAACTCAAGCAGGTTCGAAGGAATGTTAAGAATTACCAAATAAAAGCGCTATTCCTATTATTGACTTCATTCTGGCACCTTTTTTGAGTAGATTTGTGGGTTAAGGTACGGCTAGCTTGAGGCGCGCGCGAAAACCTCACCGTCCCAGAAGCATTTCAGCGTGGCCCAGTCGCGGCGAATGGCTTTTCGTCCAGGCTTGCAGTTCCGACGAAGAATGAGATTCCTTGTCAACAAGTTTTTCTGTGTCCCTTAATTCGTAGTGACGTTCAACAATTGAGGTGTGTTATGAAGAGATTTGCAACGCTTTCTTTCATATTGCTCGTGGTCTCATTCCTCCCGGTGAATCGAGCTGCCGCTCAGGCGGTGTACACTCCATTAGGAGTGAATTCTCAAGGTGTGGCCGGGTATCAGTTCACTGGTCTGCCGAACGATGGGGACGTCCAATATGAGTATGTTGTGAGCACCGTGCCTCCGAACATGCCTTTCTACAACCCCGATGGCACACTTACCGGTTATTCTAGTGCTCATACTTTCCCGGCGGGCGGCACGGCTCTGACTGTCTGGATAAAGCCTCCTGCAGCAGGAGGAACGGTCACGCTAATTGTGAAATACTTTGTTGCCGATGAGTCGATTGAAATAATCAGAGGGGATCAGACGTTCGGCTCTACAACTCCTAGCCTCACGCTAACTTTCACCAATCAGCCTAGCCCTACGACGCTCGGGTCGATCTTAAACAGCAGCTCAGGTGGCGTGAAGGTAACCGCATCCAATGGTACGTTCACCGGCGACGTAACGATTGCACTAGCGTCCAACCCAACTGGTGCGACACTTAATGGCACGACAACTGTTGCGGCATCTGCCGGCGTGGCGACCTTCACCGGCCTATGGATTGATAAGGTAGGGTCTTATACGCTGAAGGCCTCAGCGACTGACTATACAGATGTGACTTCAAACTCGTTCGAGATTGGGGCCGCGAACACGACAACCACAATCAACTCACCATCAACTAATGCCTCATTTGTCTACGGCGACGCCGTTAATTTCAGCGCGACGGTTACAGTTCCCGGCTCAAGTGCGACACCTACAGGCACCGTCACTTTCTCGGATGCAGGGAATCCTCTTGGCACGGCGGACTTAACTGCGGGGGTGGCAACGCTCTCCACCACTACACTAAAGGTTACGCTAGCTCCTCATGAAATAACAGCCGCGTATACCCCGTTGATCGGGAATACTGATTTCAATGGCAGCGCGTCCGCCGCCACATTGATAACGATTACTCCCAAGGACCTGACCGTTTCAGGGATCACTGCTGACGACAAGGTCTACGATGGTACTACCAGTGCCACGCTCAATACCACCGGTGCAGCGTTGGTGGACCTCGTGAGCGGTGACATTGTTACAGTGAGCACTTCCGGCGCCAACGGCACATTTGCCGGCAAAGAAGTCGGGACCAACAAGACTGTGACTATCTCTGGGCTGACTATCGGCGGAACGGATGCGGGAAACTACACACTCACGCAACCAACAGCAACAGCAAGCATTACACCGGCGAGTGTATCCGTCACGCCAGCGGATGTCACGAAGGCTCTCGGCGCTTCCGACCCCGCGCTGACGGGCATACTCAGTGGATTCATTCCATCAGATAATGTAACAGCGACATACAGTCGCACACCAGGAGAGACTGTCGCTGGAAGCCCTTACACAATCAGTGCAACGCTGAGTCCTGTGGATGTGCTGGGCAACTACAATATCACCTACAATACAGGGAGATTCTTCATTATCGACATGACACCTCCTGAACTGCTTGTTCGATTTGATGTGCAAACGAAGGACATCGTTGTCCTGGAACTGGGAACGTTGGCACCTGTCGAACCCCAGCCCCAAACTACTAATCCTGGAAAAAAGCAAAAGAATAGAGAGGATCGAACCTATCGCCTCACCAGCCCGAATGGCACATGGATTGAGATTGTCGTTGAGGTGAAAAACGAAGGCCACTCATGCCAGGCGGAGATCCAATCTATTGAATACAGCAACGCTGCCAAGATTACACCTCCTGATAATGAGCTCAAGGTGGAATGGGCAACAAACAAACTCGATGCGTTGAAGGAATTGCAGCAAAAGGTCGAACTTAAGCACGGATTGCAGGTCAAAGCAAAATATGACGCAAAGAAGGACATTACAAAAATTAGTATCCACCAGGATGGCCAGAAGAAGGAGAAGAACCTGACGAGTCCAGGTGTCGCTCTTATTGGTATGGCAACCGACCAGGGAGCACTCCGATACGATGGGCCGGAATCAGAGACAACTGTCAGCAGCCCTTCTCTTGCTGGGCGAGAGGAACAAGTAGCGCTCGAGCAAATCGAGGAAATCGCTCTTCCGACTGAGTATGCTCTGCATAACGCTTATCCGAACCCGTTCAACCCGTCAGCAACGATCAGGTTCGACTTGCCGCAAGCTGCCAAGGTTCGACTGGCGGTGTATGACATGCTCGGGCGGGAAGTCGCCGTGTTGGCAGATGAAGAGAGACCGGCAGGTCAACACAGCGTGCGATTTGACGCTGGAAAGCTTTCGAGCGGCATGTACATCTTCCGTCTGCAGGCCGGGGATGCTTCGACAGGCTCAGCACGAGGTTTCACGCAGACAAAGAAGCTGATGCTGATGAAGTAGTATCAGATACATCTCAGAGTTAGGGTTGAGAAAACCCCGGCCAGTTGGTCGGGGTTTTCTTTTTTGCACACCCGGCCCGTTGGACGCGCAACGAGTACTGTTTTTTGCGACCACGATTTGCTATCTTTACATGGCGTTTGTCCGATTGAATGTAACTTCCTCCGAAAATCACCCGAATGATTCGCTCGTTCATAACTTGGTTCGTTTCAGGCATCATCATTCTTGCCTGGCTTCCGCTTCTCGCAATCAGTCGTCTATTCGATCGCGACCCGGTGCTCTACCGAACGGGATTTCTCTTCAGAAAGCTCGGCAAGGCGTTGACGTGGGCAAATCCGGCGTGGAGGCTTCAGATCTCCGGTGAAACGATTTCCGACCCGCGACGTCCCTATGTCGTCGTCTCCAACCATCAATCGCTGGCCGATATCCCGCTCATCAGCAACCTGCCGTGGGAGATGAAGTGGATGGGAAAGGTGGAATTGTTGAAGCTCCCGATCTTCGGATGGATGATGCAGCTTTCGGGGGATATTGCTGTTGACAGGAAGAATCCGCGCAGCGGAGCGCAGGCCTTGATTAAAGCTCAGCGGTACCTCGCGCAGAAGTGCTCCGTCATCATTTTCCCCGAAGGGACACGCACCCTTGACGGCCGGGTGCGACCGTTTACCGATGGCGCCTTCCATCTCGCGATTCGGGCAAAAGTACCAATTCTTCCCCTTGTCATCGAGGGGTCCAAAGACTGCATTCCCAAGAACAGCTGGCAGTTTGGCAAACCATCTGACATCTTCCTGAAAGTTCTTCCCCCGATCGAAACTTCTTCATTGAGTATTGAAGATGTGCAGGACCTCCGGGACCGCGTCCGGGCCGCAATCATTGCACAAATTGCAGAGTGGCGCTCCGTTCCCGTTGAAGATGCCGACGGACTAGCTGCTTCGAAATCCTGACGAGCAGTCAAGACTCTTCTTTCCCCCCATGCATCGCTTCATCGAATCGCAGTATCGATGACACCGGAAGAATGCCGGCAATGACGCATTTCTTGAATCATCGGAGCAACACCAATTTCTGAACCTGCAAGAATCTCTTCGTCGGATTGTCGAGCGCTGTGGCCTCCAGGCAGCAGAAATAGACTCCTGCCGCCGTCATAGCCTTCCAGACAATCGTGTGAACGCCGGCTGGCCGTTCCGATTCCGCCAGCAGAGCAACTCGTTGCCCCAAGAGGTTGTAAATTTCCAGACGAACGCGACTGCGCGCAGGAAGATGATACTGGATGGTGGTGGAGGGATTGAATGGATTTGGATAGTTCTGAGAAAGCTGGAAATCGAGAGGAGGCAGTTCTCCTCGCTCGGCTACACCCGAGGGCGGACTCACCGCAAACGTCCTGCTACTGAAGCCAAACAGAAGTGTATCAGCGACACTTCGGATACGAAAAGAATACGCAGTATCAACCGGTAGCGATGGGGGGATCGTCCAAACGTAAGAACCGACATTTGAAACCGAGTCTTTGATCATCAGAGAGCGAATTCCATTTCGATAGAGGTCGATTCTCACATTCTCCGCAATGTTGCTGTGCCATACGATATAGTACGATTTGCCACGTTGCCACGACTCCTTGTCCTTGGGCGACAGCACAGCGATATACGGCGGAACGACCGTGAAGCTCCAAACAGCGGACCACGTACTTTTGTACAGACCGTTGAAAGCTCTGACCCTCCAGTAGTAAGGTGATTTCGGTTTGAGGTTCTTCACCGTATCGGTGGCAACTGTCAGCACCGAATCATTGAGAATCAGTGTCTGGAAAAGCGAATCGGTCGCTACCTGAATCTGAAATCTCGCGGCGTAGCCTTTCGGACTCCAGCTCAGAACCTGAGGAACAAGTTGATTGACGCTGTCCCTGTTCGCCGGAGCAAGCAGCACTGGCGGACGAGCGGTCGTGTCAGAATCACCCCACCCGAAGATAAATTCTCCAAACCTCGATGTCGAGCTTGTCAGTTCCTTCCTGGCTGGATTGTAGTAGGTTGGCAAGATGGAGAAGATTCCACTGCCCACCGAATCTCTTCGATACACGTTCACGGTATTCGGATCAGGAATGTCCTTCAACAGCGTCACATCAAACATGATGTTCGCGTTGAACAAGATCATACCATATCGTGAAATAACAAACCGGGTCGCAGCTGTGCGTGGTGCCTTCACTGTGAATTGCGGCCTGAGTGAAGACGTCGCGTACTTATCGACCGTTGCAATGTTGTAGAAAATCGGTTGTAGAAGGTCGAACGACATTCGCACGCCAGTACGGCGAGCATCGGTTGTATCATTGAACGAGTACGTATTCCCCTGCAGGACCTCCCGGGTGAAGGAAGCAACGACCGGACTCTGCTTCCAGGGAAAACGATATGAACGCCAACTGCGTTGCCCTTTGGTCAGCGTCAATTCGAATGCGATGGATTTGTCGGGATGGACTTCGGTCACGGATGTCAGCCCTGTAAGCCCCGCATTCCCCCACCCGATAAAGGTGTTTCCGTTCGGAAGTCGCTGCGCAGAACCGTTTGCCGAGCTGAAAATATCCGGACGGTGTCTATAGTCCCAAATGAACGTGGCAACTTTGTTCTCTTCGTCCAGACTGTACTCCACAACCCGGGAAAACTGTGGCGTATGCTGGTTTCCATTGTCAAAGAGTAGAATATTCCCATTAGCCAGCCGGGAAACGTCATGCTGAAAAGAGAAGTAGTTGGGTTTGTTGTTTTCCGGTTCGCCGACGAATCTGAACTGGTTCCTCTTGCCGCCAAGACGCCAGATGATATCGCCCGTGATGCCGCTGATTTTTGTTATCTCGGAAAGATGCCTGCTCGATAACAATATTCCGCCGTCTTTGTCGAATTCAAATCCGTTAGCATGAATGTAGTCGATTGTCGACGCGAGCGAATCGACGTACGCATCAGTGATCGGAATATAGTCAAAGCTCCTCCACTGGAAGACTACATTTCTTTCCAAGTCAAGCTCCTGAATGACAGCTTCAGCCACGTTTGCCCCCGGATTGCCGCCGGCAACGATCTTGCTCATATCGACGATCTGCCAATCGTACATCAACAGAAAGACATGTCCATTGGGCATAATACGAAAGTCGGCAATGTCCCCATTGTAGCCATTCCCCCCCTGATAGCTTTCCACGACCGACAGAGTCGTGTCCAACACCCGAACCGTGGAAGTTGTCAAAGTCTTCTCAACATAAGAGACCAATCCGTTGGGCTGTGTGGTAAAATTGTAGGCGAATGTTGTCGCAGCGGGCGAGACTTTTTTGTACGCTACCGGTTTTCCGGCATTGTCGAGGATCAGGAGGTAGTTACCGGTGGGGGCAACCCCGCCAACGGCGCCGAAGTTCGCGAGAAAAACATTGCCGGGAGCCGGGTTGTTGAGCGAATCGATTCTAATCGAAGGAAAATCGGCGGGAAGCGTATCCGACACAGCGCGCGGCAGAAAAGGCTCTGAAATTCTTTCTCCAGAAACTCCAGTTGACGACTCAGCATCCAACAACCGCTCCAAACCAGGCATCCGATCTGACTGTACGGTAAAGCTGAATGTCATGCCCTTTAGCGTCTGCCCATTCTCCAATCGTATCCCGTTGCTCACCGTCACAGTAACTCTTTCGCCCTGCTCAAAGGCCTCCAGC
>JACVXU010000365.1 GCA_015661185.1 Bacteroidota bacterium | reverse complement strand
GAGATCAATTCGAGTTTGAGATCGTTCGGCTGTCGAGATCGGGCAAAGAGGTTGTTCTTCAGCAGGTCGACTGCAAAGCTCCCTTCAAATTGAGTTTGTATGACGAAACATTCCTGATTCTGCATGGAAAGTCGGGCAAAGGCAAAGTTGTCAAACAGTACAGAATGACGGAGGGAGAACAGCGCTCGTATCAGTATTTCGAGAAAGGGGAGGCAATCATCGTCGAGTTCCTTCCCAAACCTGTCGGTTGGGGGCATACACGATCTTGGTCACAAGGTGCGCGCATCGCACCCCGGCTGACGGTCACGGTCATGGCCAAAGACTGAGTGATCGAGAATAGACCTGACAGGTTTCATAGGAATCTCCGGCCAACCTGTCAGGTCTGACATGGAATAACTTGGTGGTTCGGAGGAAGTCTCCCGACCTCATGGTCTCCTTGGTCGAGTGCTTGTCACCCTGCAATTCGCCAATCCTATCGACGCCCCACAGCAAGTTTTCCTCCGTTTTTGCATCTTACCTCTCAAAGCTGTCATAGTACCCCCGCACCGAGACTGAATGCAATCTGCATCCGACCAAGACCTTTTGAGCCAAATTCGTTCTGGTAGCGACCAGGCTTTCACGGAACTCTACAATAAGTACCGGCGAAGGCTGTTAGCGTATTGCTACCGCTTGTTGCAGGATCCGGCAGCAGCGGAAGATGTCGTGCAGATTTCGTTTCAGAAGGCATATGAGTCCCTGGGCTCCCTTGACAAATCCGACTTGTTCTTCTACTGGCTTTTCAGCATCGCTCGCAACGAAGTGTACGGTCACATACGCAAAACACGGAGAAACGGAACGCCCATATCAATTGAAGAAGAGGACATTTGGGCTCAAGAAACGCCGCATGACCAGATCGTCAGGAAGGAGACGGCCGAAATTGTGCAACTGTTTTTGAATCAACTGAAAGTCGAATATAGAGAGGTTCTCATCTTGCGTCAGTACGATAAGCTCTCGTATGCAGAGATCGCAGCGATTACCGGAGACACCGTGAGTTCGGTGGAATCGAGGTTGTTTAAGGCACGCAAAGCGCTCGCGAAAAAGCTGGCCCCATATTTCGTGTAGGTCGAACTTCAGTTCGACAACAGAGCTCGAAACAATCTAAGTTCGAGGAGAAGAGCATGAACTGTGCAGAATATCAAAGGTTGATCAACAGATTCATCGATCATGAGGTCAAGGCGAACGAGTGCGCCGAACTGTTCGCACATCTTGGAACATGCGGGGGTTGCAGGCAGTTCTATGACACGATCATCACGCTTGGTGCTGAATTAGACAAGGCGCATCTCTGGATGGATGAAGCTTCGGCATTGTCGTGGCGACCGAGCCGTCATCCTATGCCTCACATCGCCGGCCAGACAAGAATTGCGCCTCGACCTTCGACGCTTGTATTCATAATTGTGGCGGTGTTTTTGGTCGGCCTCCTGTTCTCGGTCAATGTGACGATTGAAAAACCGGCACCACCCATACCAGTCTCCGCAGTGAGCCGGTGATGGTGTCCTGATTCAATGAAGGAACAAAACGATGGACAATAAGCCCGACAAACCGAATCGCACTCTTCTATTGCATTTCGCCCTAAGTGTCTTTTTTGCCTTGCTCAGCATTCTTGCAAGCAAAGTAATGACCATTACCTACGTCCATACGTTTGCGAAGATCACGATCAACATGAAATGGATGTTCTGGCTTTCCGCGTTGCTCTCCGTCGCGTTCCTTGTGCCTATTGTCAAATCCCTTCTGATGGAGCTGTATAAACAAGGGCGACTCCCCAACATGCTCGGCTGGTTCTTTCGGGACGACGTCGTGGCGAAGACCGCCTCGATCTCTCGTCTTGTCCAAAGCTCTCTATTTGGCATTCCCGGGCGCTTGATCTTGGCAGGGATTGGCATCGTCCTGTTGACAATTGCAGTCTGGAGGTCCGGGGCGATTCACGACACTGAAATGGACAGCAAACTTTTCACAATCGTGGATGCTGCTATTGGGCAAAAGTCACAGTCGAAGGAAGGCGTGTTCCAGACCGTGGAATTGCTAACGTATCTCCGAGCGGAAGAGGGCAACTATCTTCGTGACTGCTTAAGGTTGGTTAATGATCTGAAAGCTGCTGGCGCGAGGGTGGTTATGCTTGGAATACCTCAATCGTTCGGGAGGAGAGTGGATTTTGCTCTATTGAAAGAACTTGAAAAGACGGGTATTGTTGTGTTTGCAACAGATTATGGACGCACGATTCGGATAGCAGATTCAACAGGGGAAGTCAAATTGTCGAGTGCCAGCGTTTCGATGTCGGATCGTGAGGTCGAAGAAACGTATAGACTGGTGCGGTTGAGGCCTTCGGGAATTCAGAACGTCGGCAGCCCTCGTTTGCTCGATGTATCCATCGAGATCCTGCGCAAGTATAAGGGATATAGTAATGATGTAGCGTGGGCTGAAGAAGGGGGTGAATTCCGATTTGGAGACTACAAGATTCCCGTCACAACAGACGGATGGATGTACTCGCAAGATCGAGGACTCAGGTCTTTCCATCAGTTCGTCTATGTGGATAGCACAGGTAGATGGATTCACGACCGTGGCGGAACGCAATTCTTTTCACGTCACAAGACGCCGGGCCTGAAGATAGCGGGGCGCGGCACTTCGATGGAGGACATAGGGGCCCGCTTCCAGGGCAAGATTGTATTGCTCATGGAGAGTTTTGGTCGCCCAGGTGGATATCTTGTTTCAAAGGCCTATGAATCTGCCATCGAAAACATCATTTCCGAATCCGTCATGAGAAAGTGGGAACAGGGGCATCTCTGGATTTCGGTCCTTTGCCTGATCATTGTAGGGCTGATCGCCTATCGTATCAGACTTGTTGTGGGGTTCTTGATTCTGCTTGCCTTTCTTCCTTGCGTCCTTTTGCTTGGTTGGTACCTGTATACAAGCCAGAGCATTCTCGTCGATATGATGTATCCCCTGCTTTCGACGGCGATGGCAATAGTGGTTTTTCCAGTCATTGTCATGGGGCAGCAGTCCGATCCAAGGAAACCTGGCTCGGAGTCTGCCGGGGGGTAGACCTGACAGGATTCATTCGAGTTTCCGGGAAACCTGTCAGGCCTGGCAGGGAATATCTTGTTGGTTATCGAGACCCTCCCGACTTCTCTACCAAGCGGAAAAGGGGAGTCGGATCAGTCCATCTCCTTCGCCTCACTTTTCGAGCCCCTTTTGATCCGAGCTCCTCATCACACCAGCTAACTTGCAGCCGATCTCCCCTTTTTGAGTCCGGGT
>JACVXU010000118.1 GCA_015661185.1 Bacteroidota bacterium | reverse complement strand
TCTTGTTGAACGACCCCAAAGAGATCGCCGAGCACACGACGATTGTTGATTTGATACGGAATGATCTCAGCATTGTCGCAAAGCGAGTCTATGTTGAAGAATTTCGCAGACTCGACCTGGTCCGCACCAACCAGAAAGATCTTCTCCAGATGAGTTCTGTTATCGTTGGAACTGTGCCGCCCGATTGGCGAGGTGCGATCGGGAGTCTTCTGTTTCGGCTCTTACCAGCGGGGTCGATCAGCGGCGCGCCAAAACGAAAAACGGTCGAAATCATCCTGGAGAGTGAGCAGTATGAGCGAGGGTACTATACAGGGATTTGCGGCCTCTTCGACGGAGAGTCTCTCGACAGCGGTGTTATGATCCGCTATATCGAGAATATGAACGGCGAGCTGTACTACAAGAGCGGCGGAGGGATCACCGCCTCGAGCGCACTGATGAAAGAGTATCAAGAGCTTATCGACAAAGTGTATGTCCCTCTTATTTGAAACGATCAAAGTCATTCGGCGCACGGCAGAGAACATTGATGGTCACAACGAACGCGTTGCGCGCTCGCGCCGTACTCTCTTGGGGTTGCGGGATGATTTGGATCTGCGACCTCACATCGTTGTTCCACAGACCCTCGGGGAAGGTATCTATAGATGCAGGGTCGTTTACGCGAAGACCGTCGAGTCCGTTGAGTTTCTGCCATACCGACCCCCGAGCATCCACACGGTTCAGCTTGTGAATGCCGACCACATACGCTACAACCACAAGTTCATCGACCGCGAGGCGATCAAAGCTCTCGTTCGAGAATCTGGCACCGACGATATCATCATGGTCGTTGACGGCAGGATCACGGACTTCTCCCTGGCAAACATCGCATTCTTCGATGGGCACCAGTGGGTAACTCCTGACCGACCAATGCTTGAGGGCACGAAACGCAATCTGCTCTTCAGCCGTGGTGTTCTGCGCCTCGAGCAGATTACCCCGCACGACCTAAGCCTTTTTTCGAAAGCCGCCCCCATCAACGCGATGCTTGACATCGGCGATGTGCCCTTCATCGAAACCGCCAACATCAGGCTGTGATGTCGGATCAGATGCGCCAACGTTGAACAATCTCCAGGGTCCTGCATCCTTGCCCTCGATGAATCCAGTGCAACACTATCGCTCTGAATGAAGCGCAACTCGGTTCCTTTCGCAGTCTTCAACATGTGCCGCGTTTCCACAGTCCGCGATACTCGTCTTCGGATTCAGGACGGATGGATAAATGAAATGACAGTACCCCGGCCATGGTGCAAGCCACCGATACACGAGAAGAATGGCGATGAGCAGCAACTGCTCAAATCCGTTGCATATCGTCTCAAATCCCGCTATTTTTGACCACACTTTATCGAAGAAACGAAAAATGAACGGTCGTTCTCGTCGTTCATGTCACCAGAAAGGAAAGAGCATGGATCACGGTATGAAACATCATCCGAGCAAGCACCAATACTTGTCTGGGAAACGGGTCCTCCCCAAGCCCATTACCAAAGACAGCAGTATCGCATCCGTCATTGACAACCTCGACGCCTATAACGGCGGAAGATTGAGAGCAGCCTGTCAATTGATGCGCGACAAGTACTCACCGGAAGATGTGACCATAGGATTGAGTATCGCCGGAGCATTGACCCCCGCAGGCTTGGGACCGTCAACCATCATTCCCTTGATGAATCACGGATTCGTGGACTGGCTCGTTGCGACCGGGGCCAACATGTATCATGACCTCCACTTCGCTTTGGACATGCCGCTTTTTCGCGGCACCCACACGGTAGACGATGCTGATTTGCGCGACAAGGGCGTCACCAGAATCTACGACATTCTCTTCGACTACCAGGACGTGCTGATGGCAACGGACCGCATTCTGCGGAAGATCATGCTGCGACCGGAATTCCAGAAGGAAATGGGAACCAGGGAATACTATCATCACCTGGGGAAAGTGATCAACGAGCTCGAACAGAAGAACAATCTGGGGCAGGTCAGCGTGCTGGCGGCGGCGTATCGCAACGGTATACCCGTATTCACCTCATCGCCTGGCGATTCAACCATCGGCATGAACGTGGCAGGACTGGAACTGTTGGCCGAAGCGAAGGGCCTGAAGGACCATTTCAAACTGAAAATCAACCCGAGCATTGACGTCAACGACTCGACCGCCATCGTCCTGAACGCGAAGAACTACGAAAACGGAAAGACCGGAGTTCTTCTCATTGGCGGCGGCAGCCCCAAGAATTTCCTGCTGCAGACAGAGCCGCAGATCCAGGAGGTGCTGATGATTCCGGAAGCCGGTCAGGACTACGACATTAACATCACCGATGCCCGCCCCGACACAGGAGGGCTTTCCGGCGCTCCACCGAGCGAGGCTGTAAGCTGGGGGAAGCGTAACAGCGTACATCGATGTGACGGTGGCATTCCCGTTGTTGACGGCATACGTCCTGCAAACGACCAAGCCCAAGAAGTTGAAGCGACTGTATGATCGCGGCGACGAGCTCCGTGCGAAGCTGATCAAATCGTATCTCGAAAATAACAAGGAAGTCGACGAACTCAGCGGGATGATGAAGAAGCTGGCTCCCTGATGGTGCGCTGGGCTAAACCCGAAATTCGAATTCGTGCTTAGGATTTCCCACGTCATTGATCCAACGGAGAAGCACTTGATCCAAAAAGATGAGCTCTTACAGTTGGCTGCACAGCATGGCACGCCGTTGTGCATCATTGATCACGACATCATTCGGGAGAACTACCGGACGTTCAAGAAGCATCTTCCGAGAGTTCAATGTTATTACGCGGTGAAAGCGAACTCCACTCAGCAGATCATCGAGACCTTGTTCAAGGAAGGCTCGAGCTTCGATGTCGCTTCGTATAATGAATTCATGCAAGTGTACCAGTATATCAGGCACTTCGAGAAAGAGCAAAAGAAGTACTTCGTCTGGGACAAGATCATCTTCTCCAACACGATCAAAGATCGCCACACACTCAGCAAGATCAAGCAATACAAGCCGCTGGTGACGTACGACAACGTTGACGAGCTAAAGAAGCTGAAAGAGCATTGCAACACTGCCGGACTTGTGCTGCGCGTGAAGGTCCCGGATACAGGCTCGCAGGTTGAGATGAGTACGAAATTCGGGGCAGAGCCCGGAGATGCCCGGCAATTGATTCAGCAGGCGTTCGAAATGGGACTGAAGGTCGAAGGCATCAGCTTCCACGTCGGAAGCCAGTGCACGAACTTCGACAACTATACCGCAGCGCTTGCGATCACCGCAGAAATCTTCAACGACGCCCGCAAGAAGGGGTACGGACTGAACCTGGTGGATATCGGGGGAGGATTTCCGGTCCCGTACGACCCGCAGGTCCCGGAGTTCGCCAAGCTCGGCAGTCTGCTGAACTCCGAATTCAAGCGGCTGTTCCCGGACGATATCGAGATTGTTGCCGAGCCAGGCCGGTTCATCGCCGCAACGACCGCCATACTTGTCTCGGAGATCATAGGCAAAGCCCGCAGAGATGGCAAGGTGTTCTATCACATCAACGATGGTGTATACCACACATTTTCCGGCGTGGTGTACGATCACTGGATTCCAAACTTCAGTGCGTTCAAGGAGGGGGCGACGGAGATTTGCGCCGTGGTTGGACCTACCTGCGACAGCTTCGATAAGATCTCTCTCTCCATAGAACTGCCGGGGAACCTGGAGGTCGGCGATTTCTTGCTGACAGAGAATATCGGGGCATATAGTACTGCATCCACAACGAGGTTCAACGGGTTTGACCCTGCGAAGATCATTCACAAGAACCTCTGATCCCACCGACCTTTCTATTCTGACTAAAAGCAAAACGCCTCCGACAATCGGAGGCGTTTCGTTGTGTGGCTCATTCTCGCGCCAGAATCGGGAAGAGAGGTCCGTGGAACTCCTCCCCCGGCGCGAGTCCGCTCCGGTCACCGACAATGTGCGTATGTTTCTTGTAGGTCGTTCCGCCCGGTATGAAGATGGTCACCATCGCCCGCCGCGGGATATCAGTGATGTTCGGTCCGGCATAGTGGAATGTAAGACCATTATGGAACGTGCAGCTCCCGGGCGACAGCTCAATTGCCACAGGCTTCACCCCCCGAAAGGACTCCGGAAGAACCGAGTCAAGGTTGTCTGTCGCGACGTTGCCCAGATCGACGGGTGGAAGTGGACCAAGTTTGTGCGAGCCCGGAACGAACCACATGCAACCCCGATCCACCGTCACCTCATCGAGCGCCATCCAGCAGGAAAGCCCTCCGGCTTCATTCATCGGCCAGTAGACCGTGTCCTGATGCCAGGCAGTTGCCTTGCTGTCTTTGGGGTATTTGATGAGTGCCTGATCGTGCCAGAGCCGGACAGACTTTGAGCCCGTCAACCTGCGGGCGATCTCCGCGACCCGGACATTGTGGATGTAGTCCTCGAGTACCGGATAGCGTTCCCACAGGTTCACCATCTGGAGGAACACCTTCGAGTATCCTTCGTCCGTCCGGGGGCCGAGGTTGAGATTGTACTTGTTCTTATCCTCAACAGCTTGAGCGAGAGCCTTCCGAAGCACCTCCACCTCGTCCATCGTCAGGACATTGTCCAGTCGGACATAGCCGTTCTGCTGATAGAACCGGATCTGATCTTCTGTGAGTGGATAGTGATTCACAATTCCTCCTCTGGAATAGGGATTAAACGATGGGGACATTGCCTTGACCCGAGATCGAAGTGCGGGAATCCGCGCCCTCGTCATTGAGAAAGAACACAGAGGGGCGTGGTGAAGTTCCAGCCTGAGAAGTGTCGGCGAGGCGATAGAACTACTGTGAGGGTGCGACTTGCAGAACGCTGTTCGAGTTGGTTGTCTCATCCGCCTTCCAAGCGCTCTTCCACCCTTCCCCTGGCCTCTGCTTTTCTGCAAAGGTTCGCACATCATACAGGGATTCCGATGGAGATTTTCGTCCCTTTCCCAGGCTCGCTCTGAACTTCAATGGTTCCATGGTGCTGAGAAACGATCTGCTGGGTAATGGACATTCCCACTCCCGTGCCTTCGGGTTTCGTCGTGAAATAGAGATCAAAGACTCTTTCGATCTTGTCAGGCGGCATGCCAACTCCAGTGTCCGTGACATCGAATACGACGTGACCACCGTTGTGCGCAACTCGCAGGGAGATGGCCCCGCCCCTCGCGGTTGCATCAAGCGCATTTTGCAGAAGGTTGAGCAATGCCTGTGTCATTTGATCGGAATCAATCCGAACCAGGCCGTCACTCTGGCAATCCAAAGAAAAATGGACTCCCTTGGATTCCGCCTGGCCTTCGAAGAGCGTGGACACGTGGGAAACGAACTGCAGGACCGGAATTTCTGTAATCGTGAGTTTTGGGGGACGGGCAAATATGAGGAACTGTTGAACAATTGCATTTACCCGAGCAGATTCCTTTTTCAGAACCTGCGTCAGAGAACGATATTCCTTCACGCCGCTGCGCGGGAGAAACTCCCGCTCATAGCGCTGGGCAATCATGGATATCGCGTTCAATGGATTGCGAACTTCATGGGCCACTCCGGATGCAAGCTCTCCCATCGCCGTCAACTTTTGTTTCCGCTGGATTTCCCGTTCCAGCCGCCTCTCCTCCGTAAGGTCTTTGATCACCGCTGTACGGCTTTCAAGAGAGCCGTCCGGCTTTCGTGTGCTCGAACGAGATAATGACACCACACGTCGTTGGTTCGGTGAGCATTCGAGCCCCAGTTCTTGCTCGCTGGTCGAGAAGATGATCGAAAGGCATTTGCTGGCGGACCCCGCCACTTCATCCATTCGCTTTCCGATGATATTCGCTGACTTCGTAGCGAACAGTCGTTCCGCCTGGCGATTGAAGATGGTGATTCGGTTCTCGCTGTCCATGGTCACAACCGCGTCCTGCATGTTCTCCAGAATATTGCCGGTGAATGATTGAATGACGGCGTACTTCTGCGAGACGAGCCTGTAGTTCTGGCTGACAATAATGGCAGTGAAGACGAGCGCCCCGATAGCCACAAGGACGATGGAGATGACCAACACGCGACGGTTCATGCGTTCCTCTGCAGAACGCAGCTCGTCCATCGAAAGCCCGATTCTCAGTACACCTGCTGTCGACCCTTCGATGGTGAGGCGTTTTACCACCTCAAAGGTCTCATGTCCATTGAACTCGACCTGCCGCGTGAAAACTGTGTCACGTTCAGCCGCCCGTCCCAGGACAGAATCACGACCAAAACTCGACATCTCTTCAACCTGGCTTGTCGCCGCAAGGATTCCTTCCCGGTCTTGCAGCACAACGTAGTCAATTCCATAATTGTCACCAAGATCTTTGACCAGTTTTCCGATACCTATGCGCTTCCGGAATTCAATCAGCTCGGCGGCATCGACGTTGAGAACAACCGCACCACCACCGGGTTTTGTCCGCCGAATGGCCACCGCGTATCGCTGTCCCTCCTCAAACCGCGCCTGCCTCAAGCCAATGATCAGAGTCGTTTGCGTTCCCTGGAGAATTGGCTTCAACATTTCTCTTGGCGAAAACTTGTCCCTCAGCGCTGTCACATGTGGTAACGGATCATGGCTGCCGAGGACCTTTTCTCCGCGTCGGTTGAAAAGGTTGATACGATAGATATCGTTCGCCGTAGCAAATGCCTGGAGATCATGTCCGGTGAGAAGGTTGAGACTATCCAGGCGCGCAATGTAGTACGCGTTGTTGAGTAAGCGAGCGCTCAGTTGGTGTTCGATTTGTTCAGTTGAGAGAACGACATTGGCGCTACCTCGCTCGATGGTCTCCGCGAGAGAAAGCGAGTGTTCCTGAAGGACGTGAAGCAGTTCGTTGCGACTCTGGCGCGACTCAATGAAGGCCGAGCCGAACATCAGCAGCGCGACCGCGACGGTGCTAGCAATGATGTACCGGGGCTGAATATTGGCAAGGAATCTCAAGGGAGGTCAGTTCTCATCATCTTCTTACTTTAGATGCCAGATCCTCACGAAAGATGCAGGAAGACGATTCCTCTGAACAGGATTGGTGTTCGATATGCTCTCCGATTCGGCTTAGAAGGGGAGTCTTAATTCAAGAGCCACCGCAGTATTCCGATAATCATAGTATGGATCGTTTGAAAAGTTCCGTATGAAGTCAACGGCGGCTTTGAGCGTAAATCCCATTTCAAAATCTTTCTGTAGCAAGATGCTCAACGCAGTGCGCCGGTCGTTGCGTTGGCTTGAGAGCACATTCCCGTCGAGGTCATATGCTGCAAGGGACGAGTAGAGCCTGTTCTGCACACCACCAGTGACTCTCAGGAGCATTGACTCGGGCAGAAGCTGTGTGAGCATCAAGCTCGTCTGCAATCCCTCATGACCATAATGGTCATCGAACAACTCGTCGTCTGATATTGCACCATAACTTGAACTGAGATATCGCGTCTGCTTCTGAATGTTCCATTGGTATTTCGTCGTGAGGCTGAGCCCCGTTCCCTCGATGATGCTTTGTCCGATCCGAACAAGCGGGGTACATTGAATCACGCTCGGAGCAAGAGAAATCCCCCCCATGCGCATTCCTCCGGTCACACTCGTCGCGTTCGGGGTTGAATAAAATTTCGCTCCGAGGTCTGTCTGGACAATCACTGTAGTCTGGGTCGGCAAAGCAAAGCTGAAGCTGCCAGACAGTGCGTGCTCGGAATAGCTAAAATCGGTCATTCCAGAAAACCGTATCGAGCGGAATGCATAGCCAAGGTTGTTGATGACGAGATCGCTGAGGAATTGTTTGTACTGGACAGTTGCCGACATTTGGCCATGATCGTAGAAGGCATAACTCCCCCGATAAAAGCCCTGGCCGTAGGAGAATCCGACGTTGAGAATATTTTCCTCATCTTCGCCCGAGTGGTGTACGAACGATGCCTGGACAGAGTGAAATTGATTCGTCCTGTCGGTGACGCTCTGATAGTAGCTAAGTGCACCATCATAGAATACTCTTGCATCCCAACGGGTTCCAGCGAAGTCGTATCCCGCGTCAAGTGTAAGCGTCGAGACCTTGTCTGAAATCCGCTGATAGTTATTGAGAATGTTGTCGTCATACATCGTCGAGATGCGGGTCTCAAACCCCACCTGAGCATAGGCGTTGCTTGTCACGATGGTTGTGACGACAAACCAGGCGGCTCCGAGCACTTTTCTGAATTTGATCATTTTCCCTTTTGCCCCTTCCTGACGCCTTGTTTTCCTTGTTTTCCTGGTTCCATCTGCTGCTCCATCATTCCGCGACGAAATCCCAAACCACATTCGCGACTATCACTGATTCCATCTCCATTTGCATCGATGAAGCGATCCATGCCTTTTCTCAGGCGTTGCTGCCCGTCAACCATCCGGTCATTGATGCCGTCCCCATTTTCATCCATCACGGAACGGGACTTTTGACGTTCGCGCGTCCTTGTGCTGTCCCCCGCCGTCTGGCTCAGCGAAATGGTTGATAGTACCAGCATGAGTCCGAGAAGTGTTGTCATTGTTTTCATAGTCGATTGCGTTGAAGTTAAGTGCGCTCCGCAAGCACGGCGAGCATGCGTATCGTGCATTCCGCCGACCGAAATGATTTAATAATAGAGAGCTGAGATCTTTAGACCTCAGCTCTCCGTCTAAACTTACTTGTTACCACGTCGCATCTGGCTGCCCTTCGGTCCTGTTCCGTCACACACACCCGTGCCAGTGCAGGTACCCGATTTGGCCCCATAGCCAGTTCCGTCTTTCGGTCCTTGGCCCATATTGCCGGTGCCATTTCCCGCGCCGTAGCCCTTCCCCTGTGGGCCGTTGCCCATCTTCTGCCCGGCCTTCGTGCCGAAGTTGTCGCACACACCGTCGCCGTCCTGATCGACAAACAGTGCGCCGCCTTTACCAGTACCGGTTCCCTTCTGCTGCGCAACTGCATCGTGCGTGAACATTACACCGAGTGCGCCCACAAGCGCAAGGGCCAGTGCTGCATTGATGATACGTTTCATTGTGACCTCCATTATGATTTGTGAATCTTGTCTTTGAGCTATGCCTCTCAGAGCTCTGATTTGATTACCGCAAGGGGCGTGCCAAGAAACGGCTTTGATGAAGGCCTGAATTCTGTCGTAAAACGAGACCTTGGCGGAACCTTATGAACGGAGAGGCAGAAGCTCGACGAGTTTGTCGAGTTCGCTCGACGAATTTGTCGAAGACGAGCAGACGGTTTAGCGGAATCGAGATCGTGCTACTTTACGCCCCACTTCTTGAGTCGATATCGAAGGTTGCGTTCGGAAAGTCCGAGCTTCTTGGCAGCCTTCGACTGATTGCTGCCACTTGTGCGAAGAGCGTCAAAGATGAGTTCTTTCTCAAGTTTTTCTACCTGATCTGTAAACGAAAGGGCAGATTTCGTTTCGGAAATCGAGGATTCTGTCTTGAGTGAGCGAACAACCTGCGGTAAGTCGTCGGTCGTGACGTGCTCACCGCGGGACATGATAACGGCCCGCTGAATGATGTTCTCAAGCTCGCGCACATTGCCCGGATAGTCATAACGCAAGAGCAGGTCCCATGCTTCCTTTGAGAAACTGAGTTTCTTCCGTCTTTGCTCCTTCTCAAAGCGGTGCAGATAGTGCTCCACGAGCAGAGCGATATCTTCTCGTCGTTTTCTCAGTGGTGGAATTTCGATCGCAATCACGTTCAGACGATAGAACAGGTCCTCACGAAACGCCCCTTTTTTGATTGCATCTTCAAGGTCTTTGTTCGTCGCTGCGATGACGCGAACATCAACCTGGATTGTTTCCGATCCGCCGACACGCTCAAATTGCTGTTCCTGCAGCACGCGCAGGAGTCTCACCTGCGTCGCGGGAGGAATATCTCCAATCTCATCGAGGAATAGAGTTCCCCCGCTTGCCATCTCAAACCTGCCGCGGCGCTGCCTGTCTGCACCAGTGAACGCCCCCTTTTCGTGCCCGAATAGCTCGCTCTCCAACAGGTTCTCGTTGAACGCCGCGCAGTTCACCGCGATGAACGGTCTGTCTTTTCGATCGCTGGCGAAATGAATGGCTTTCGCGATGAGTTCTTTCCCTACCCCACTTTCGCCGCGGATCAGCACTGAAGCGGAGCTCTGTGCTACTCGAACTGCCGAACTCAGAACCCCTTCCATAGCGTCAGACTGGGAAATGATCCCTGTAAACGAGTTTTTCTCGGCCAGTTGTTCCCTCAATATCTGGTTTTCCGACTTAAGCTGGTGGAGTTCTTCCACGCGCCGCAGCAACATATCGAGTTCATCGAGATTGATGGGCTTCGTAAGATAGTCGAATGCCCCTTCCCGCATTGCAGTCACGGCGCCTTCGATTGTTCCAAATGCCGTCATAATGATCACGGCAGCCTCTGAGTGAATGTCTTTCGCCGCCTTCAACAGGTCAAGTCCCGTTCCGTGCGGCATTTGGAAATCCGTCAGAATCACGTCAACAGGGCTTGCCGCGAAGCGCTCGATCGCGTGAGCAACACTGTCAGCTTCGTAGATAACGTGGCGTTTCTTCTTCAAATATCCCGATAGAATGCTTCGCTGTGAAGCTTCATCATCGACAATGAGGATGTTCATGGAATCTGCCTGTTCAGTCTTTATTTCGCAAGGATCATCTTGAGACCAATGAGTCCGCTGAGAACGCAAGCAAGCAAACCCAGAATGACAAAACCGGTCATGTCACCCATGATTTCTTACTTTGAATTGTTCAGGATTGATCGAGAATTGCCAAACACAAGACGAATCGCCTTTTGGATCTGGCGGACAGCTGATGCATTGTGTTCTGATGCGCTCATCAACCGTTCGTGCAAATTGGCTGAACTCCACAATGCCAACGGACTTGCAGGGAAACGCAGGCAGATTCTTTTCCATTCGGGTCTTCTGCACGCGGCATTCAACCATGCGGAAGACCATGGTGTGTTCATCGATCCACTCAACGGATTGCTTGTTAATCGCCGCATACAGCCGATACGCAAATGCGCGTTCTAGCCCTTTCAACCCACTGCCGGCTGGAATATCGAATTCTTTCATGATCCGCCTAGCTTCAGTGACAGCGAACCGATCCCATGCCTTCGTGTCAAGATCAATGGCTGAGTCTAAACCGAGCGTTTCCTCCGCCGCCAGGAACCAGCAGCCGTCGTGCGCCAGCCAGTTCTTCGCATAAACCTCAATGAGCTTCAGGAGGTCTTCGCGTGACAGATCATCAAAGACAGCCATAGGTGTTCTAAGATCGTTTAAACGATTGCGTGGTTACAAAGTACGCATTCGTCTTGTACAAACAAAGAAACCCCGGCGGAGCACTGTGCAGTCATGAGAGTATGTTATTGCGATCGGCTTTGCTGATTTCTTCGATGGGCTTCGCTGAAAGAATGGGAGGCTTCCCTTTTGACCTGAGTCGATAAGCAAGATGACGCGCAGAAAGAATCAGGGGACACTGTCGACCAAAGTCCGTTATGCCCAGGAACAGGGCAAAGAGTCCAAGCGTTAACAACATTCCACTTGTGTGAATCCCGGCGAGAAACATGAGAAGATCAATAACTCCAAGGCCGTTAAGCAGATATCTGACAACTGAGGCTCTCTGCATCGAAACATCCTCTCTCTCATGTCATCCGGCAAGGGGATACCGGTCGAAGGTTTGTGATCTCACCGTCACGCTGCCTCCAACTCAAAAAAACGGCTGAACTCAATGAGGTAAGGTCGACTGAATTGGCGCTTGACGTTTCACGGATGGATTCCTACATATCTGAGATGCGAGGAAATACAAGAGGATTCGGGGAAATTCGAAAAAGACCGAGAGCATGAGCGCTCAAAGCCGGGGCAGATGTGTGGAAGGTGGCTGAAGGTTGTGGAAGCGTGCTCTTGCAGGCAAAGCATCGGGCACAATTTGCCACAGGGTGAGAAATCCGACCCATTTTTCCATTATCTTTATCTTATGATAGTACGCGACTTAGCACTTCATCCCATTGGCGTGATACGGACGCCGTTCAAGACGAAGTATGGCGCACCGCGCCAGCCGGCTTCGGCTGCGGAAAAAACCGTCGGTGTCATTACGCTGCTCGAAGGTTCGAATTTCGAGCAGGCACTCGAAGACCTCCGGGACTTCGACTACATCTGGGTACTCTTCTGGTTCCACAAGAACTCAAACTGGAAACCCAAAGTGCTTCCTCCGAACGGAGCGAGGAAGAAGCGGGGGCTCTTTTCCACGCGTTCACCTCACCGTCCCAACCCTATCGGACTTTCGCTCTGCAAGTTGCTCGGCGTGCGCGGGCGCACTATCCGCATCGAGAATCCCGATATGCTGGACGGCACGCCGGTGCTGGATATCAAACCCTATATTCCACA
>JACVXU010000364.1 GCA_015661185.1 Bacteroidota bacterium | reverse complement strand
CGAAAATGTCCGCGTCTTCCTTCCAGAAATCCAGAGTGAATTTTTTGTCAGCCATAGTCTCCTCTTCTCTAGCCCTTCAGTACGAAACCCAATTTGGTACGGAGAGTTCACCCCGCAAACTCTTATTGAAGATTAGGAATTCTCATCCAAGAAATCAAGTGCACATTTGCAGCGAGGCACGCACGCCAAGCGAGAATTGCCCTGAAAATGGAGAAATCCACGCCCTTCAGAATAGCGAAACCGGTTGACATATTGATCTGGATGAGAGAATGTCTTGTTCAAAGACAGATCTTTCCGAGAACGACGGATCTGCTTGCACCGGTGACGCTCGGAATGTTTGCGGGATGTTCGCAGATCGTTTCATTCGCGAGAATAGCGAAGCAGATCGCTTCCTTCGCATCGGACGAGAAGCCCGCCGATTCAATTTTCCTGACAGGCGCAGGCTTGAAATATCCCTGCAAGGCTTCCATATTCACCCGGTTGATTTGGGAGGCCGCTGATTGAAGTACGGAAGAGTCATCAGGTCTGAAAGCAGTTCCGGCGAAACCGAGCCGTTGAGTGCAACCCGGCCATCTCTATCAAACTTCTTTCCGTAGAATTCCATCATCAGGGCGTCGATCACCATGTTCGCAGGGCCGGTGTCGAACGCGGTGACATCCCTGGTCGAGCAATTCCTGGGGAGTGCTGTAAAACTAGAAGGCAATGCCGATGTAAATAGATGCTACCCGATTGTACCGCTTGACGTTTCCATCTTTGTCCAGCGTCGACAATCCATAATTGTAGCGGGCATCGATCTTGAGGGACGAGAAGCCGATTCCGATTCCGACTACAGCGCCGACATCGTTCTTGGACGTCGCATCTTTGATATCACGTTCACCGGGTGATAAGCCCCCCTCCTGCTTCGTTTTCGCGCTCAGAAGCGTGCTATACATCGGGCCAGCATACAGGCAGGGACTCACAGCCGGCACGGGAACGTTGTATTTCAACAGTATTGGTACATCGACGTAGCCATAGGTATCGGTATACGTGATGCTGCCAGCCTCCCTCTTAGCTCCCTTCATACTATACAATGCGTTCGCTTCGAATGAAAACGGTCCAGGGATATTGAGCTCAAGGTACAACCCGGCTGCATATGCAGTGACGCTCTTGACACCGCTTGGAGCATCATCCCCTCCGACAGTCGCAAGATTCAATCCGCCGATGAGGCCTTTCGACACACCGATCTGCGCGAAGCCGGTCGAAACAACGATACCAAGCAGCAGGACCAGATAGAATCCCTTGTTCATAGAACCTCCAAGTGGTTGGGCGATGGTTTTTGAGCGTGGCTCGTATTCAGGCGACGTGCAGGCCGAGAACGAAAAATCGAATTTGCAATACCGACGCTCGTCAGTCAGGAGAACGGTCGGAATTGCAGACCTTCTACACCAAGCTACGGCGGATCAGAGAGAAAGGCAACAGCCCGCGAGGTTCAAAGTGAGCGGGGTCATACGCCTTGCACGCGGTGAAAGCATAGAAAATCCCCGTCTCCGGTCTTTTCCAGGCGGTCAGCGCCGGGAACCCGGACGACGAGGATTCTCAAACACGAAGGAGATTGTCGATGTTAGACCCGGTTGCAGGTCCGGTCACTTACATTTGTTGGCCGGGTAGCTGTAATCAACCCCATCGATCTTTACGTTGAAACTCGTCACCGTGTATATGGTGTAGTCGTTCTTGATATTCGTCCAATCCAGTTTGTGTGACTCTCCTCCCGACGATACCGTCGAGTTGAAAGAGATCAATCCCTGCACATTTTCAGTTTGCACCGAACCACTCTTCCACATGTAATTGACACTTACGGAGAAACCCGAGACGGTGAAGCAAATGGACGGGGCTGATGAATCCGCCGGATTGTCTTTGTTACATGAAGTATACAAGGCGACGAATAGGACGAGTGCGGTGAATTCCACCATCAAGACCATCTTGTTCTTCATTGCATTGTTCCTCCTGGCGTAGACGTGACGGTTGAGCTCTCCCTATTACGCGTGGGCGAGCTTGAATCTTCTTTCTACTTATTCAGATCACAGATCGGTGAATCTCACCAGACATACGCGATCCCAAGGCTCAATTGTGTCAGGTATACCTTCTCGTTGCCGAAGCTCTGGAAGAACCTCACGGCAGGATCCAGGGTCACAGTACCGGTGAGCGGTATCGATCCATACAGCCGCACCGATCCGGCCATTTCCATCGGCAAGCTGGTTTTCGTTTCAGGTATGTAAAACACCGTACCCATTCCTGGCAATGGAGGTCCTGTGAGGTAGCGCGTTTTTTCTCCTGAGAAGAAGAGGACTCCAAGCCCGATGGACCCGTACATCTCTACGGTCGACAAGGATCCTATCTTGATATCCCCAATCACCTGTATGCTGTGGCCGAGGAATTCCTTCTCGGCTGCCGATGAGCCTATCGGGATTCCGCCATATGTGTACTCTATTGTGCCGCCGGTGGGTTCTGAAGCCAGGATCTGCAACGAATACTCCCCACCCAGCCGAAGCCGTGAATCGAGCAGCGGCGTCCAGAACAGGACGCGCGCCTCGACACCGAATCCTCCGAAGTTGCCCTCGTCCACCCTCGCATCGGTGCCGATAATGGATATGTTCGCCCAATCTGCCCACAGTTCATCATTCGGAGTGAAGAATCCATATCCAATGGAGAATGATACGCTTGATCGGTTATAGATCCCCTGCGGTGCATACCGCACACGCTCCGACGTGGACGCAGGAGGCGATGTGAGGTCGAAGAAATCGCTTTCGACCGTTTGCTTCGCCCTGTTGACAGCTTTTCTGAGAGCTGCCGTTACGCCGGGGAAATACGGCGGCTGGTCCCAGCTCCCCTCAACTTCAACGATCCCCTCTCCCTCGGGCGTCACATAGCTCCACTCCAAAGCATTCGAGCGCAGATCGATGAGTTGACCCTTTGCAGCGCAGAAACCTCTTGGGGATTCCAGAGGAATGAAGCCATAGTACTTTCGAATGGTCCCCCACCGATCAATCGAAAGCAGTACGAGAGCGTCGAGGTCTTCATCCGCTACCAGGAAGCGGAGATCTCTTTCGTGAAATCTGCCTGAGGTCTTCGGTGAAAACGCTGCGAGTTTTTCAGGCGCGATCGGCTTCTCAAGTTTCTTGACGGAAAGTCCTTTCCTCTTGAGGCCTTCGACAAATCGATCTGCAATATCCTCAAACCCGCTTGAATCGATCTTCTGGAGGTGAGATTCGAGCGAATTCGTTGCCGCCTTATTGATGGCCATGTCGAGCAATCCCTCC
>JACVXU010000363.1 GCA_015661185.1 Bacteroidota bacterium | reverse complement strand
TGGAACGGGACAACGGTGAACGATCCACGTCCCCGCGGAATGGCATTCTCTCTGACGGGTGATACGGTTTATGTTGTGGAGTTTGGATCGAACCTTAACAACCCCATCCAGATGTTTGTCAAAAAGGCATCGACAAATGTAACATTTTGGGTGAATACGGCCACGGTACCGGACACGATCAAATCAAGGTCCTTCGTGCAAATCCGTGGGTCAGCCTCGGTGTTTGGCCCCTGGGGTCTAAACTCCTCCGCGATTCTCGGCAATGTGGCCGGCGACTATTGGAAGGGAACTTTCGCGTTGAATCCCGGCGACACGATCCAGTACAAGTTCTTCACAAATGCGAACACCACCGTGGGCTCCGCAATTGAGCACCAGGGATGGGAGAACAACACCACAGACGCATCGGGTAACAGGATCCTCATTGTGCCGAAGGCTGACACAGTCCTCCCATTGCAGTTCGTGAACGGGACACCAACCAATCAACCGCAATCCTTCACCCCGTATGTGGATCAGAAGGATTCCATCGAGGTGTGGTTCCGGGTGAATATGGCTGGTAATGAATCCTTCAAAAAGGATGCACAGTTCATGGGCGTTCGTGGCGGATTCGCAGGTACGCCATATGACGGCTGGTCAAAGAGCGTTGTGTTGAAGAAGGAAGACCAACATGGAAATGGTGGAAGCCGACAATATGATGGCACGAATTTGTGGTCTGGATATGTTCGCGTGCCGAAGTCGACGTTCGCCACTGCCATCGAGTATAAGTTTGTCATTATGGATGCCGCAAGCCCAGGCGCTGGAATCGTAGCGTGGGAAGATGGTATCCGCCCAGCACCGGATGTCACCGGAGGTGGCAATCGTGCGATCTCGGCTTCCCCCGGAATTTCTGATACCACGCTGTATTGGAAGTGGTGGGCGAACGCTCCGGCGATCGGTTTCAAGGGCGCTGACACAGTGATTGTGACATTCCGCGTGAACATGGCTAAGGCACTCGCCGAGCGCGGCTTTACCCAGAGCGACACGTTGCATGTTCGAAGCGGCTATGGCGGAACGGCGAAGGAAGTCCGAACGAAGCTCATGACCCGTTCAGGAATCACCGGTTCCATCTTTACTGCGACGGACACAGTAATTGCCTCGGTTGCCAAGAACCTGAACTATCAGTATTACCTGGTCAAGAGCGGAAACGACGTTCGCGAAGTGTTCTATGATTTCGACTACGCCGGTACGGACGTTTCCCAGGCTGAGCGTCGCAAGGTGACAGCCAGCAAGGGCATGACCGTCAACGATACGACAAGCACGACCACCGACATGCGTCGCATGCCGAGATTCAGAAACACCTCAAAAGTGACGAAGGCCGTTACCGTGAAGTATACACTCGACCTCCGTCCGGCATACACTCAGGTTGCCCGCGGTGACACGCTCACCGATATCCAGGGTACATTGCACGTCACGAAGAGCACCAATATCAAGAACCTCGGCGTGTCGATGAATGGACCGGCTGTCGGCGGATGGGGAAGCTGGGGTGCGTCGTTGATGTCCGATACGACACGTCGCATGTGGGATGACGCAACACACGGCGACGTTGCCGCAAATGACACCATCTACACCCGCCAGACTTCTTATACGACTGCGGATTTCATCGGTCAGGAATTCAAATTTGGCGTCGGTGGCGGTGACAATGAAGGCGGTAGGGGAGGCTTTGGTAACAACCACATCGAGAACATCGATGACTCTCAGACTCTCTTCATACTGGCCAGCGATTTTGGCAGCATCAATCCGAAGTTCTATAACACGTGGGATTTCAACCTGCACAAGGCGAAAACTCCGACTGCTGTAGAAGACAATTGGGTTGGTGTACCGCTGGTGTACAATCTGGACCAGAACTATCCAAACCCATTCAACCCGTCAACAACAATTCGCTTCACTCTGGGCACCGAGGAGATCGTAACATTAAAGATCTTCAACACGCTCGGCCAGGAAGTGATGACCTTGTTGCACGAGAAGTTGGGTGCCGGAAGCCACACAGTGAGGTTTGATGCGGCGAAGCTGACAAGCGGCGTGTATTTCTATCAAATCAACGCCGGTAAGTTCGTCGAGACCAAGAAGATGATGATGCTGAAGTAACCTCGCTGCTGGTGATGTGGGAAGCTGTACCTGCAAGGCGGGAGCATTCTCCCGCCTTGCTTTGTTTATATGAAATACAATGACTCTCGTGGAATGGCCTGTCGAGTGAGCATAGTGTTGCTGGTGATTGGGATGCTGCCCATGAAAGAAGCGCGGGCTCAATTTGGGAATGTTCCCGTCGGCGTCGTTGCGAAAGCAGGTGACACGTTCATTTCTGAAAAAGAGTTCCTCGAGCGCTTTGAAATGCTCCCCGGCCTCCAGCGTCGTCGGGAGGGACGGATGGAAGAAACCAAGCTCGAGCTGCTATACTCGCTCATCGCCGAAAAGCTGATGTCCCAAGAGGCACGGGAGCGACAATTGCATCTGGATTCGACCTTCCGTCTGTCATTTGAGGAAGTGCGCAAGATGCTGGCGCGTGATCAGCTCTATCGCGAAGAAGTGAGCGGAAAGGTCCGGATTGGATCGAATGAGTTGGAGCAAGCTCTTGCACAGGCTGTGAAGGAGATTCTCATATCATTTATTTACTGTGACCGGCAGGCTGATGCGGTCTTCCTCCGCAAGCAGATAAAGACGTCACGTGATTTTGATTCCATCCAGATCGACACAAGCTTCCACGCTGTGAGGGATACAGCGACCGTTATCTGGAGTGATGCGAATCCTGACATTGAGCGGGCTGCGTACTCGATGAAGAAGGGAGAAGTTTCTTCGGTTATTCGCGCTGGAACCGGATACTACATTCTGAAGGTTGTGCGCGTGCAAAAGAGCGACTTCTATACTTCACTCCAACCGTCGGTACTACGTGAGAAGGTGCAGGAGAAGGTTCGTGAGCGCAAGGAGGAGGCGCGCCTGAGTGATTTCGTCGCGTCCGTACTTAAGCACAAGGTCGGCTATTCCCGTCCCGTGCAGTTGAAGGCTTTGGCTTCGGCTCTCAGGAAGGTCTTTGCAGCAGGGCAGGTCGAAGGAAAGGTTGCGTTGACTGAGAATTCTGCTGCCGAAGTGCGGCGTGAGTGCAGGGCGATGCTTGAAGACACTCTTTCGGTCGCTGGAGACATCGTATGGACCGTCGGTGACATCGTGGACCGGTTGTACACCACGGGATTCAGCGTGGACAGCACGACAGTCAAATCAATTCATCATCTTCTCAACGGACAGCTGCGGGTTTGGGTCCAGCAGGAGCTCC
>JACVXU010000362.1 GCA_015661185.1 Bacteroidota bacterium | reverse complement strand
CCATCGCCCGGGGGCGCGGAGAATATCGATTGATGCCCGCCGACATTAAAGAGCATTTCGGCGGGTAAAATTGTTGATTTGTGATCTTTGTATGAATGAGCCGCCATGAAAAGACCAAGCCCGCTCTTTGGCGGGCCTGGGAATCCTCCGTTGAGGCTAGTCGTCTTCTTCCTTCGCCTTTTCCTTGGCAGCGATCACTTTTTCCGCCTGCTCCCTCGGGAGCTCCTCATAGTGATTGAACTTCGTCCTGTACACTCCGCGACCCTGTGTCATGGAGCGGAGAATCGTAGAGTACTTATGAATCTCAGACATTGGTACGAGGGCCTTGATCTTCTGGAAAGGGCCTTCCGATTCCATCCCCGAGATTTTTCCGCGGCGGCCGGATATGTCACCCATGACATCGCCCATGTACTCATCGGGGACAATCACTTCGATTTCATTGATTGGTTCAAGAAGTACCGGCTTCGCTTCGAGGAATCCCTTCTTGAACGCCATCGCTCCCGCTATCTTGAACGAGTGTTCGTCAGAATCGACTGCGTGATACGAGCCATCAAAGATTGTCACCCTGACGTCGACGATCTGATAGCCGGCAAGGACTCCCCGCGTCATCGTTTCAATGACACCTTTTTCCACCGCCGGAACAAAGCGCCCGGGCACGACGCCACCCACGATCTCGTCCTCGAATTGAAATCCGGTTCCCCGCGGCAACGGCTCCAGCTTCAGGTAGACGTGACCAAACTGGCCGCGCCCTCCGGTTTGTTTCTTGTGTTTGTACTCAACTTCTTCCACCCTCGCTTTGATCGCCTCTTTGTACGGTATCTTGGGTTCTTTGAGCTCGACTTCTACTCCGTACTTCTCTTTGAGTCTTTTTGTAACAATCAAGAGATGAAGTTCCCCCTGACCTGCGATGACGGTTTGACTCAGCTCGCCGTCGACCTGCACAAGGAATGTGGGATCTTCTTCATGGAGATAGTGGAGCCCGGTCCCGATCTTGTCTTCGTCCCCCTTCGATTTGGCGGCAATCGCCATGCGGATGACCGGCTCGGGGAACTGGATCGCGGGATAGGTTACCGAAAAAGCCTTGCTGCTGAGCGTGTTGTTTGTGTGCGTGTCTTTGAGCTTTACCACGGCGCCAATATCTCCGGCAACGAGTTTCGCCACATCGCGCCTCTCTTTGCCATTCATCACGAAGATCTGGCCCAGACGCTCGCTCTTGCCGTTCGAGATATTCGTCAGATCGAGACCCGGGGTGACGGTCCCGGAATAGACGCGGAAAAAGGAGAGCTCGCCCACATGCTGCTCGGAAATTGTCTTGAAGGCAAAAAGGGATGGCTGCGCCGCGGGGTCGGGCGCAACCTGGAGTTGCAGCTTCTTTTGGATATCCATTGCGGCCGCGGGACCGCGTTCCAACGGCGAAGGGCCATACTGAACGAGGAAACTCAAGACCGAGCCGAGTCCGATATTCATGCTGGCAGCAGCGCAGAAGACCGGGAAGATCTTCTGTGTGTTGAGCGCAATTTTGAGACCTTTCTGAAGGTCGGCATCATGGAGCGTCCCGTCCTCAAAGAACTTATTCATAAGCTCTTCATCGGTCTCAGCGATTTTTTCGATCAGCTCCTCGTGGAGCGCTTCCGCCCGTTCCTTTTGTTCCGCCGGGATGTCAGATTCGGTGAACTTGCCGCTCCCGTCGCGATTGAACTTGTACATCTTCATCTTCAAGACATCGACGACACAGTCGAACGCCAATCCTTCATTCACCGGAAACTGAATAAGCGTGACGTCGTTGCCGAACCGGGTTTTGGCTGAACCAAATGACCTGTCAAACTCTGCGTTTTCGTTGTCCAGCTTGTTGACAACGATGACGGTCGGAGTTTGATAGTTCTTCGTGTAGTTCCATACAATCTCGGTTCCGACTTCGGTTCCTTCCACCGCTTTCAGAAGAACAACTGCTATGTCGGCAACTCTCAGGGAGGAGAGAACCTCGCCGGTGAAATCGGAGTATCCCGGTGTGTCGAGAATGTTGAACTTGTACCCTTCCCAGTCACAATGCAGCAGCGAGCTGTTGATGGATATCTTGCGCTCGATCTCGTCGGGGTGGTAATCGGAAACGGTGCTTCCATCTTCGACACGTCCGAATCGCGTTGAGGTACCGGAAGTAAAGAGCATGGCTTCCGACATTGTTGTCTTGCCGGACCCGCCATGCCCTATCAATGCAATGTTGCGGATTTTCTCGCTCGTATATTCCTTTGCAGACGCGATAGCCACGGTATCTCCTCATTGATCATAAGTGATAGTTGGGACGAGAGAGGACAGCTCAAGGTGAAGATTGTCACGAACGAGATCGAATCCGCTCAAACAAGGATGCAACGCTGCTCACGATAGCTCCAAGAATCGAGGCGACCTGAAGAATGGGTTCTTCGATTTTTTGCTGTACGCGCTCTTCAAGCATGAGGACATTGTCGGCTACATTCTTCAGAGACATCAACGAACTCTTCACGATGTCAACGTGATCGTCAATTCTCTGTGCCGTGGATTTCAGCCTCTCGGTGATGAACGCGAGGTTGTCAAGCACAGGTTTGGAACGTTGCACGAATTCCGCCAGATCGCGTCTGAGGCCGGAGAGCGCCACGATGAGATAGATGCACAGTGAGCTCAGGCTGATCAGAGCGACCGCCTGGACATATGGGAGAACAGTTTCCACGTGAAGTTCCTCTCAGTGAATACAAAATCGTCGGTTCACAATTTGTTCAGCCGGGCGATGAAGCGCTCAGGACCGCGTTCCTTCTTCCCCCTTCTTGGTGCGGGCATTGGAGAGAATCTGCTCAGCATCACCCATCAGGCTGTTGGCTTGCTTTCGCGCATCAGAGATCAGGGAGTCAGATTTCTTTTTAGCTTCGGTCATAATCTCGGACGCTGTGCTCTTGGCCTTGGCGAGGTATTCTTCACCCTTGTCGACCAGTTCGCCAGTTTTCTCCTTGATATCGCGTCGCAGTTCCTTCCCGGCTTTCGGTGCGTAGAGTAGCGCCAGGACTGCTCCGGCCACGCTGCCGGCGATAAAGCCGACGATCAAACCTCTTGCCATGCCATCATTGCTGTCGTCTGCCATATGATCCTCCGTGTGAAATTGTCCGATTGACTGTGATGGAAGTGCAAATGAAAGTAGAAAATAAGAGGTACATAAACAAGGGAATCGAGATGCGGAGTGGTCAAAACCGGCAGATCGGGAGCTCAAAACTGGGACGCACTGGTATGATATGGCTTCGCAATCATTTCCCGCTCCCTGAGCCTCGTTTCCACCTGCCCCTGGAGAGTCGGT